>CANRJF010000057.1 GCA_947630855.1 uncultured Lachnospiraceae bacterium | reverse complement strand
TATTTCATGCGGTTTTCGAGATATGTTTTGTAGCCATAAAAACATTGTAGACTAAGAAAAAGTCGGGAATTCAGGTTTAATATCTATATATTTCTCCTTAACCAGTTTATCCGTCACTCTCCATGTAAATTCTTCTATCATCCTGTCATCCTCCATATTTAAAGTATCGTAAAAGATATCCATTTTATCAACACAGTCTGCAGAATCGGGCAAAAATTTGCAGAAATGGGCAAAAAAAATACCCTGGCATAAACCAGAGCATAGTTTTTATATATTTGGATGTTTTGAAAACAATATGTAAAAAGAAAACATTTTTTTCTCATAGCTAACGGTATAGATTCCATGATTGCGCTGCACTGCCTCAATAACATTCATAACCCCCATTCCATGTTCTTCCGGTTCCTCTTTTCCTGACACAAAAACCCCCTTGTTTTTAACAGGCATTTTAGAAAAACTGTTTTTTACAGATATCATAAGTTCGTCCTCTTCCAAAACAATTTTCAGTTTTACAACCTTTTTTTCACAGTCAATGCAAGCCTCCATAGCATTATTCAGCAAATTAGATAATATAACCACAATATCCGTATCCGGCAGCCAAATCCCGGACAAATCATTTACCTTAAGAACAAACACAATTTCCTTATCCAATGCCTCTTTGTACTTTGTATTTAAAATGGCATTGATAATCACATTGTTTGTGTCAATCATATCCATGCCAGATTTCAATTCTTCCTCTATTTTTGCAACATAATCCATTAATTCCTGATAGTTTCCGCTATTTGCCAATGCCATAATGCAGGCAGTATGATTTTTAAATTCATGAGCCCTTTTCCGCTGTTTATCCAGGTTCTCCGAAATAGCATAATACATCTGAGTCTCATTTTTCACTTTCTCATGAAATAGTTTTTCACTCCTTACTACCGCCTCACGGTCAAGAATTTCATTGATAAAATGAAATACCATAATATTCATCCCTGCCATGCCCAATGCAACATAAAGCAGTATATCTTCCTGATGTATCTGATACAATGCGTCAAATTTCATGACGGTGGCCACCAGGGATATAATAGTAATAACAGGCACCAGAAGAATCCAGAACCATTCCAATCCTGTAAGCATATCCCATGACTTGCATCCTGATTTTCTTTTCAATACCAGAATAATGCATAACAGCAGAATTTTACAAATAAGAGAGGCCAGCATAGACATGCCGGAACCTTCCTGCATATCCTGGGAAAAAGAAGGAAAAATTTTCCCAAATAACAACAGTACGGAATAATCCGCCATCAATGCCAGCCCCTGATATAAAATTGTATATGCCAGAATTTTTAGGTATCTGCCCTGGAAAATAAAATACATAGCAACGGAAATGGCCAGAATTACTGCCCCTTGCTTCACCCATAAATATTCATAAAGAGTGCAACTGATAAAATAATCAACTGCCAGCAGCCCTGCGCATATCCCAGAAGGAATCATTCTATTCCCATACTGCCTTTTTTTCATAAATGAATCCAAAAGCAGCACGCAGCATAAAATCTCCCACAGTATCAAAAAGACACTGTAAACATACATCAGCATTCAGATATCACCTCTTGACTCTAAGTATTTCAATTTGGTTTGCTTATAATTTTTTTTAGAAATGTTAATTTCTTTTCCATTCCACAGCAAAGCACTGTACCTTTTTATGCTTTTTACCTGTCTCATATTGACAAGAAAACTTTGGTGTATACGACAGAACCCAAAAGGAGACAGCATCTGTTCCACATTATCTAATTTATCATTCATGCTGTATTCTGCCATACCTTTATCCCATACAAAAAAAATCACTTTATGGAGCCTGCTTTCCACATATAAAATCCGGTCTATATAAAGTTCTGTTTTCCCATTTTGAAAGGAAATTGTAATTTTCCTGTCTTTTTCTTCAATCTTTTCTGCTATGGAATCTAAGCACTCGTGTATAGTCATTTCCAGGCTGCCAGCTTCTTTTAAAATAAAACGGAATGCATTTACGGTGTATCCGGCCAGGGCATAAGTGATATATGCGGTTACAAACACAATATATGTACCCGGCATTCCATTTCTTATGGCTTTAGCGGTTTCGATACCGTCTATTTCTTTCATGTTAATATCCAAAAAAATAATTTCATAAGCCGTCTTCTGGTAACCGGATTTTAAAAATTCCACTCCTGATTCAAAGCAGTCTATGGAGTATTGAAATCCCTTTTCTCCCATATACGCTGCAATTATTTTCTTTATTCTCTCTCTAAAATACAATTCGTCATCACAAATGGCTATTTTCATGTTGAAACCTCCCAAATCCCCCTGAGTGCCAAAAACCTGCTGACTATGAATAGAATAACACTTTTAGATGTCATCTGCAATTATTTCCCGTTTAAGAAGCACAGCCTTGACAAAGATTTTTCCGGGTGTTATATTTAAAATCGTAAAGTATAACTAAGTTTAGACAGGAGGCTCCCCATGTAATACTATATTCCGGCAAATTCATACAACTAAAATCACAGGCACTGGAAAACCATAACAGTGACTGATATTTTTGTATCACAAATTCGGAATATTAGAACAGCAGGGAGTTTTTTTGAACATAAAAAGATAATCAAACACCGCAGGTTGAGAAAACAGATGTCTACCGGCAAATGCGGTGTTGCTATTTGTGTATGCTGTGAAAGATATTCCTTCACGGCTTTTTTGTTGCGTCCGCAAATCAGGGGACTCTAGAGGCAAAAAAAGCGTAAAAAAATTTAAGAACGGAGGAATTATTATGGAACAGATTTTTAAATATCCGAGAACCAGGCATCTTGAGGGTTCCAGAGAGCAGGCAGGCGATGAAGACCTGAAATGCGTAAAATTTGATGAGATACGGGGAAAATATCTTGTTTTGGAAGAGAAGGTAGATGGCGCAAACTGCGGCATCAGTTTTGGCGAAGACGGAAAAATGTTCCTGCAAAGCCGGGGACACTTCTTAAACGGCGGGTATGGAGAACGCCAGTTTGACCTTTTTAAGCTGTGGGCAGGATGCTTTGAAGACAGATTATGCAGGCTGTTGGAAGACAGATATGTTATGTATGGTGAATGGCTGTATGCGAAACATACTGTATTTTATGATAGGCTTCCTCACTTTTTTATGGAATTTGATATTTTTGACAAAAAGGAAGGGCGTTTCTTTTCCACCCGAAAACGCAGGGAATTTCTAAGGGAAGCTCCTTTTATACAATCTGTCCGCGTATTGACAGAAGGATACTTTGAAACATCGGAAGAAATCAAAAAATGGATTGGCCCAAGCCTTTTTATTTCCAAAGAACCGGAAGAGAGTCTGCGGGCACAATGCCAGAAGAACAAAGCAGATACGGAATTGGCGATTCGTCAAACAGATTTAACAGGGATTATGGAAGGGATTTATATTAAGGTGGAAGACGGGGATTATGTAACAGACCGCCTGAAGTTTGTACGGGGTTCTTTTCTCAATACAATCCTTGATTCGGAGAGCCATTGGGTAAACCGTCCAATCATACCCAATCGTCTGGCAGATGGCATTGACCTGTTTGACGTGCAAAAAGGGGGGGACTTTGATGGAACAGAAAATTCTTGAAGGGATTCGTAACAACAATTTTTCTTTCAATTGGCTTACCGTCCATTATCCAAAACTGTCCATGTTAAAAAATATTCCCCAAAATCCAGAGTATCATGGAGAAGGGGATGTATACTGCCACACGGAAATGGTATGTGAAAAGCTCCTTGAGCTGGCTGAGTGGCAGGAATTGGGCAAAGAGGAACAGGAGCTTTTATTTTTAGCGGCGGCATTCCATGATATTGGGAAAACATTCTGCACAAAGCAGGAGGATGGAAAATGGATATCGCCCAAACATACCATAATCGGAGAAAAAGCGTTCCGCAGGATTGCCTACAAAGAGGCAGAACAGTTTGGCCTGACCTTCCGTCAAAGGGAAACGGTAACTAAGCTGATTCGTTATCATGGAATGCCTGTATGGTTCTGGACGAAAAACAGTCCGGAATTTGATTTATTGAAAGCAGCAGAAAGCATTCCTTTACGGCTTTTATATCTGCTTTCAAAGGCGGATGTACAGGGAAGGGTGGCAAAAAACCCCGGGCAGATGGAAGAACAGGTGGAATTGTTTGCAGATTATGCAAAGGAATTGGGCATCTGGGAAAATCCGTTTTCATTTGCAAATCCGTATACAAGATATCAGTATTTCCACAAAGAAGGATTGTGGCATAAGGCCGCATTGTACGATGAAACGGAATTTGATGTTATTTTAATGTCGGGGCTGCCTTTGGCCGGGAAAGATAGCTGGATTGAAAAAAATGGCATGGATATGCCGGTGATTTCTCTTGACGAAATCCGTGAACAATTAGGAGTATCCCCTGCAAAGGACTCCGGCAGAGTAGTTCAGGCCGCTAAGGAACAGGCAAAGATTTTTTTGCGGCAGAAAAAACCTTTTATCTGGAATGCCACAAATATTATTCAGGAAACCAGACAGAAACTGGTTCGTCTCTTTGCCGGATATGGGGCCAGGGTGCATATTCTGTACCTGGAAGCACCCTATCAGGAACTGCTCGCCAGAAATCAGAAACGGGCACGTTATATCCCGGAACATGTTTTGGAGGAAATGATTCGAAAACTGGAGGTTCCGGCGCCATGGGAAGCATTTGAAGTAAGGAACTGTACGAAAATAAGTTCCTAAAGCAAGTGCCACTCCAACTGCATCAAACCGCTGCACGATAGGCTGTCAAGGCTGATGTGCAGCGGTATTTTATATGCATTTAGAGGCTGTAAATTTTTCTGTGTTCTTCACGAACTCACATTTTTTTCTTTTATGATTAGTGGTTATTTATTCCCACCCGTCTTTTCTTCCCCAAAAATCCTAATGTCCGACATATTAAAAACCACAGCATTATTGTTTTCAGAGTATATCCCGGAAATTTTGTATGTATGCTCAAATTCCAGTTCGTTAATCGAAAGCAGCCCTATCACAAATGACTGGCTTGTAACTTTCATTTGTTTCCGGGTGTTAAGCATTATATCCTCCGGCACCTTAAACGCCATCGGCTCCGTCATTTCACAGGGCATCACAACAAATGAATCCATCTTCTTATTTATTTTAAGACATATATAGGATGGCGCGCCGATTACACGCAGGACATCCTTTCCGATATGGATTACGTTAATTCTGCCATAGATGGATATTTCCAATTTTACCTTGTTCTTATTTCCTCTCCACAATTTTCTCTTATCCACACTGTTATCTTCACTCATCTCCCCCACCTCCATCTGCTGGTCTTTCGACAGACAGCAGCTCTTGTTGTAACAGGGCAGGCGCCCCCTGTCCATAGCCAGGCTGTGCTTCGTTTTCCTTTGGCAAATCAGACTGTGTCAGGATTTCATTGCCTTCATTCACATTCTGTTCTTCCTCTTGTGGTTTGTCAGAATAAGTCTGCCCCACATAATCTTCCAGGTATTCAAATAAATTCATCTGCCTTGCTTCCACATAATCATTGTAGGATTTTCCAATGACATCTTTATAAGCATCTGGATAGTACTTGACCTGTTTCTTTTTTATTTCGCCTGTTTCTTCGTTTACAATCTCCACAGGCTTTGAGGCAAACATAACAGCTTCTTCCAGGTCAAAAACAAGCACAAGCCCCTCTCTGGAATTGGCCACCCTTCCCAATACCTTGTATCGGCAGCCCAGCTTCCATCCCATCATTTTATAGACATTATGGATGAAGTCATCGGATGTAATGTCACGGTTTACCCACTTCCCGTCCGAGCTTCTGAGCCTTGCCCATTGAACGGAAGCGCTTTCTTCCTCCGCACAGGTAACAATGGTCAGCTTCTTCTTTTCCGGGTGGATGAGGGGCAGGATATACTGCACTGGCTCAAAAAGCCGTATGCAGGCCATATTAAATGCCATCCTGCCATATTTGATTGTCACCGCCGGCTTTTTTAACATGGAAAACTGTGTTCGGGGCGGCAGGACATAACCATCCAAATCCTCATACTCCATCTGCTGCTTCTGTGCCATTCTGGATTTGACAAGCCGCCTGATCAGTTCCTGGTCACTGTAATTATATGACTGGCCGGCCGATTCTTTCTTAACTTCTCCGGAAGCATTACCTACTCCTTTGTCCTTCATGTCAGACCTCCTACATTGACATTAATAATCTTTTCAATTCGCCCCTTATTTCATCCCTTGTTGGTATGCCGCCGATAAGGGGATTTTCAACTATTACTCCCGGCTCTGCAATGTCCGCCTCTGAAATCCCGTCCACAATCTTATCCCTGTGCTTTCTTATGGCATAAAGCATACCGGTCCTGCGCTTTTTCCATTCCTCCGTATGGGCATCCTCACTTAATTCGCTGTTCTTATACGGTATATATCTTGATGGAAAATGGCTCTGCTCTTCTGCAGCCGCATCCCCCGCTTTCTTAGCAGCTTTGTCCGCAACAATCTGTGGCTCGTCAAGGAAAAATATCATTGCTTTACTGCTCCCCCTCTCCCTCATGATTCCTCGGAAACGGAAACTGTAACCGCTAATCCAATCCTGCTCTTCATATACCGCCCCACAGAAGGCTTTGGCGCTAAAGTTCAAGATTGGGGAATCTTCTCCATTTCTCCATGCAAAACCGCAGCCCTCGCCACAGGTTCTTATGATAATCGCCTGTAAAAGCGGATGGTATAAAAGTTCAATATTCCTGCCTCCCCCAAAACGCTCATGACATTTTCTGTTAAATTTCAGTTGTCTTCTGCTGATGGTAAGTGTCGGAGTATCACGCCCGATAAAATATGCACTGTGAGGCACATAATATCCCGTAAAATCCATAGAAAGGATGTTGCTGTGCGCGTCCCCGTTTATGATCTTTGCCTCCCTTTCCAGACAGGCATATTCCTCATCCGAATACACACTGTTTGAAAGCTGCATGATGGTTTCCCTGTCAATCCCGCCAAAACACGGATTAATATTGACAAAGCCCTTCAGCCCGCCCTCATCAATCACCCTAACATCCGGCACTCCATCCACGCCCCTTGCTCCCGTTAACATGTGCACTGCCCTTGCAATTTCAGGGCTGACTATCGCTTCATGATGGTTTGGCACATATGCACTCTCCCTGCTTCCATCATTTTTCATGGTTTTACCTTTCTTATAATTTATAACAATCGTCTTTCTTGCCCTCAAATCACCCCACCTGCGCTCATTTGTAAGAATATTGCTGACCATTCTCTCATTCCAGTCCGTCCGCCCCATGAGCGTCTTCCTTTCCCGTTCCGTGAGGATTTCTGCAATCTCCCCAAAAGAATATCCATCCATACGGGCAAGAAATATGAAGCGGACGGTCACGGCTTCATCCGCCTGGATAATTAAACCGCCGTCAGTAGTATGCCGGTATCCCAAAAGATCTGACACTGGGAACTGCCCTGTGCAAATTCTCTGATCATATGACAAAATCATTCTCCTGCTCTTATTGTCTGAATCCCAATCCGCAAGCATGGCATGGATGGATAATGCCTGATTACAATCCGGGTCCAATGTATAAATATTTTCCGTTTCAAAATATACACCGACAGGGTGCGATGGGTTCATAGACTTCAGATTGTCAATCTGCTCCATGCAGTCCGTCATATTCCTTGCAAAACGGGACACGCTGGCACACAGAATCAAATCCATTTTCTTCTCTGCGGCATCCTGGAGCATACGTTTAAACTCATTTCTGTGCCTCATTGAAGTGCCTGTCTTTCCCTCATCAGCATATATCTCCTGCATGGTCCAGTTCGGATTTTTGGCGATTTTCTCTCTGTAATACCTTGTCTGGTTTTCAATGGATGATACCTGTTCCTCACTCCTGGTACTGACTCTGGCATAAACGGCCACCACTTTACCGCCTTCATCAGAAATGGACGGCTTCGGCTTGGCATGATAGAAAATTGTCCCCTCTGGTATCTTCGCATTCCTTACCCTGCTTCTTGTATACATTTTTCTGTCTTCACGGTCAGCATCCTGTGGTCTCCATGCCGGAGCTTTCGTTTCCCCGGTTTCTTTAACAACCTCTTCTTCCGAATCCCCGGACTGCATTTCTTTTTCCTCATCCATACCTATTCCTCCAATCATTGTATTCCTTCCATTATTTTAGACTTCCACCTGTCAAAATCCCCCGGATTAAAGGAGATGTATTTTTCTGCCATCCTCACCAGCTCCTGCAACTGGTTCTCTGCATTCTGCATAGTGTCAATATTATAATCCTCATCTTCCGTAACAAGATGGATGCCGCCATTAAATTCACGGAGCAGTTTGAACAGGTAACAGAACTCCCTTGTGTCAGCCGCAAGATAGCCCTTTGTCTGCGTGGCGATACAGTCGATTTTGCCGTCCCTGCAGTCTTTCAACAGGCGCATCATTTCTGGACGGCTGCAAATATGTTTGTTCCCCGTAATATCAACATAAACCCCGGCAAGTTCAAATCTGTCGGAATTTGCATATTTTTCAGCGTAATACTGATTATGGTACGGCATGGCTGCTTGCCTGCGCTTTTCCCACAATTTTGCCAGTTTCACATATCCGGCCACTTTTATTTTGCTGTCCATCTTCCACCTCAGTCTCCTTGAGTTTCAAAAAATAATCGTACTCCTGTTCTTTCATTAATCCACATCACTTTCGCTGTAAAGCACAGTCCAACCCACATCAAGCACCCCGGCAATCTTCTTAGCCATTTCAACCGAAAGCTTCCTTTTTCCAATTTCATATCTGCTGATAGAGGTTGCTGTAATCCCAACAGCGTCCCCCAATGCTTTCTGCGACATATTGCGCTCTTCCCTTAATTGTTTCAGCTTGTTCATGAAGTTTCCTTTCACTATTTTATATGACCAAATCGGTTATGTTAAAATAAATTGTAATACCATTGTGGTCATTCGTCAAGTCTGAATTTGGACATATTGGACATAATTTTACTATATACATTATCAAATCGGTCAGTTAAAAACTCCGTATTGGTCAACAAGGTCATGTCCGACTGACCAAAGCGGTTATATAATAATTAAAAAAGGAGGTACTTTGCAATGGAGTTAAAAAGAATCCGCACCCAGAAAGGACTGTCACAGGCGGACGTAGCCAAAGGTATAGATGTTTCTACTACTGTTTACGCAAGATATGAAAGAGGTGAGCGTGAGCCTTCTATTGAGATGCTTCTCCGGCTTTCACAATTCTTTGATGCTCCCATTGATTATCTTCTCGGCAACAAAGACACGGCTCTTTCTTCATTTACAAAATATGAACTTGATTTAGTCATGGCATCACGGGCAGCCGATGAACGTGCAAAAGAAGATGCCCTGAATACGCTGCTTTCCCACCCTGCCAAGAGGGGAAAAGCACTCCGCGCATAAAGCGTTTTGGGAATATCATTTATCCTGACTGGCCCAGCCTAATAGAATAAAAAAGTGTATGGATTGCTATAACAACACTCTCCATACACCTGCCGATATGTTACTTTTAAATTTAGTTCCCGTTTTGCTATTTACCTGTATTTGGTTTTTATCTAATTCCCAAATAAAGCCCTCTTTACTCTCTTTGTCATAAATGCCCAGATCACCATATTCGGTTTCACAAATAGAGTATCTTTCGGTTTCAACAGATTTAATGTCTGTATCTGCGCCTATTTTCTGTCCATGATAAGCAGATGATACCATAAATGCGTTCATAGCAGCATTTACATCTATCTTGCCCGTCTGATTGCCATTCTTCCATTTATTTCTTTCTGCTATCTTCGCAACCTGTTGGGCAAATTCATTTTTTGCTGTGCTTTTTTCTTTACTTCTGGCTAAATATGCTGCTAAATAACCATTTGATATTCCTGAAACACCTGGGATCTTCTTGTTGTATTCCCGTTAGCAATACCGTTTTCCCTGATAAACTCTTTCTTGACCATGTCGAACATTTTCTGACGGTGCTCTTCTGAAACCTTTATCATTTGGTGTGATGATAATCCATTTTTACCATCACCCACATACATTCCTGCCACTCCGTCAATACCAACAAAAGCCCCATTAGAATCATAAGATTGGCTGATTCTTCTAAGCTGTCCTTCCTTTCCGCCCACTAAACTGTATAATCAACTGTACTCCCAACGTCTGCCGCACTCGGTGCTTTCGTGCCTGCTGCCAGATCTGACTGTATCTGCTGATATGATACGGTCCCCTTTGCGTTTTCCCCATACTCCTTTTTCAGACGTGCCAGTTCATCATTATAGATAGATGTAAACATCCTTGCCCTTGCAAATTCCTCATCCGTGCTTATCGCTTTCCAGTTCCTTGATTCCGGATTGTAGGACAGGGTCTTATTTCCTTTTGAATCCCAAAACATACAAGCCGCATTCATCTTGCCGCCTGTCTTTCTCATGCTTGATTCATAAATGGCTTTCCTGTCCGGGGAAACTGTCTCGCCATGCTGCATACATAATTTCCTATATGCCGCATCATCCCTTTTTCCCATAGAAAACTCTTTCCTTGCAAGCTCCTTTATGGCTTCCTCAAACTCTTCCTCCGACATGGAGGGCTTATCCCGTTTTGTCATGATATTATCCCAATTCGGCTTCGTGAATTTAATGTCAACGGGTGTAAACCTCAGTGCAAAATTTCCATAATCGCATTGCGCTAACGGATCATTAGAATTTTTCCTGTTCCCAAACATCTGCTGTACCATGTTGGCATATTGTGAATAATTATCCCTTGTTATCTGCATCACTTATTCCTTTTTTGATTTATGCTTTTTATTCTCATACTTTAGCATCAAATATGCTCTGGTTTCTTCCTTTCATTCCATCCGTTTCCGGCATATTCCATGAACCTTTTGGCATAAAGCTCATAACCAGCGCTGTTACTGGCGGTTTTCTTAATTTGCTGTCCCGCAGGCAGTTTTATATCTGTATATCCATTGAACCGCCCGAAGATGTCTTTTTCACAAACGTATTGCCGCTTTGTACCAGAGTGCTTTCAACGGATTCCCTTGTAACGCTGTCCAATATTCTTGAATTGAATGGCTGCCCCGGCTGCCAGTTGGGATTAGCCGCTTCCACTGCCGCATACATAGCAGAACAGTATTTTCCCTCATACTGCTGCAAAGTCCATGTTCCTTTGGCACGGTCTTCTTTCTTTACGCTTAATTGGTATTCCCTGAATATTTTAGACCTTTTCGTTGTGTTGCCATTAGCGATTCCATTTTCCTGAATAAACTCCCTTTTCACATTGTCAAACATCTTCTGCCGCATTTCATCAGATACGGGTATCAACTGCTGCCATGTTGAACAGTCTACGGAGCCGGATCTTCCATGATACATTCCGGGAACTACGATTCCTCCCGGTCCAACAAAATCCCCGTCTGAATTGAAGTTGCTCATCACATTTCTCATATGTGCTTCCCGCCCGCCAAACAGCTCATACAGCATTTTCTGTTCAGGCGTCATCATAGCTTCCTCTGCAATAACATCATCCAGGTACTCGTCCGCTGCTGCCTTATACTGCTTACTTTTTGTGTTAATGCTTTTGTAAGAATAATTGTTACCTGCACCAAATCCACTAATATTCATTGACATATCTAATACCTCCTAAGCTTAAAAAAACTTTGAAATTTCAATATTCACGTTTAAGTCCTTTATTTAATATTGGAAAAAATTACCTTTTTCCTAACATAATCGTCCCGATGTACAGATTTTTTCCACGAGATACAAATTTTTTTTAACGATTTAACAGTACATCGCTATAAAGTTTTCCGTTTTTCTGCCGATAGAGAATGCTGCCACCGTACTTCTCCACAGTATTCTCGACCCGTATAAATACCATTTCGTTATAGCTGCGGATACTGACATAAATCTCCTTTTTGGTTTTACACTGTCTGCCAGATAAGACGTGATAAGAAAATAAAGGACGCTGTACAGGAACATGACCAGATACAGGATGAACTGTGCCCGGTTCTTCCCCAGCCCTTTTTTCCAGAGCCTTCTCATCAGTAGGAAATAGGCAAATATTACTATTATACAATCGAACATTAGTAGTTCGATTGTCATAAATTATTTTTAGACCAGCCTCAAAAGCTGCACGAGCTCATGCGGCTCATCTATGCCTGATACGGTCTGTCTGGTGTCAAACTGAGAAAAATTTTTTCCAAGCTGTGCAATCAGATACGCAGACATGGTATAGGTATCGGATTTTTCATCCAGTTCACTGATACGCAATAGTTTTCTTTTCACAGTATTGCTTACTGTTTCACCTCTAACTGTCAAGGGCTTTAATGCAAGCGTAAAGTACCCAAGCAGCCGGACATCCTCTGCCGAAACTACAAGATATGTAACAGACTGGTTCTTTTTTGTGAACTCTATGGCACTTTTTTTCAAAAACCGTTCAACATCCGGGTTTTTCGGACAGGAAAAACCGGAAAGCAGCTCAACAAGTGCTGGCTCTCCGGCTTCTTCGTCATTCCCTAATACCAAATACTCACGAATGTTGACCGAAAAAAATTTATTATTTTCCGGCATTTTCTTTCTCCTTTATTTTCATTTTACGCAGCCTCATCATTTCCCTTAACTCTGTTTCTCCTTTTATTTCCCTTGCAGCTACGGGTATATTAACAGGACGGTTTTTAGCAGATTCCTCAATCGCATTGACAAACATCTCCACCTGCTCCTTGCCGGAAATGACAAAATTCTTCGTGATGATTGAAGCTGCCATAAGAAACACCTCCTTTGTTAATACATGACTATAATCTGCCATTCTTCCTGTAACAGAGGAAACCAGAATACCAAAATAATTCCATATCAGCGGGTAGGTACATCCTATGAAACTTGATGGTTTGCAAAAACCCTACGGGAAATAAAAACACCAATCCCCATAAATATCAATGCAACTGGTACAGCCATTAGTGCGTAAAGTACATTACCACTTATTTGTCCTACCGACATAAGGGAAACAAACTGCGTATGGTACAACGGCAAAAGTGTAATGATTTTGAATAATGAGCTTGCTTCGGTAACAGGCAGCATGATAGGGAAAAAGTAAATTGCAGCAGAAGCAACTAATGCTGCTATTTGATTTTTACATATGGCAGATAAAACCAATGTAACACCTGTAATACTGATAGTGCTGGTAAAAGCCAAAAGTATTTGATATTTTAGCAATGTGCCGCAAGTAATATTGAATGGAATGTACCCCGTGGCAAAGTCCACAGGCGCAAAGAGAATGCTGCAATCCAACCCGCTGCTTCCGTATAATATAAAAGCACATACAAGGTTAATTGCCGAAACAACGGCAGTTACAATCAGCGCAGCTAAAATACTTCCAATGACTTTCGCAGCCCAGCATTTTGTTTTCCCATATTTACTTGTCAAAATGATATTATCAACGCCTCCGTATTCTCCGGAAAAAACAGGTGCAGTCATAATGGCAATAACTAATGATAAAACAACAAATATTCTTACCATATTTTGACTTGTTTTGAGCAGGCCGTATGTATATCCAATCTTAATTTTTTCATTTCCGAATACATCAGAAACACTTAAACCATTCCAGTCGCCATTCAAATCAGAAAAGCTGCGGAATAAAGCCGATTGCAAGGCATTTTGATAAAGATACACTGCATTCATGCCATGTAAATCCTGTTTAGGCTTAAACTCTGTCATCATTTGTTGTACTTTTTCATCAGTCAACAGTCCCTCATATTTTTCTGCGATAGCTTTATCAACTTCAACAGCCGTCCGTCCTGTCCCCTCGCAGCCTTTCCCATCAGAAGCATACATATTTTGATAAGTGGAAAAAACCAAGAGAACCGACAAAAGCAACAATGCAATCAAAGCAGCTTGTGTAAGACGCTTTGAAAATATTTTCCGCAATTCATATTGTATTAGTTTTTTCATTCTTCCGTATCTCCTTTAAAGTAGAATAAATATAAATCTTCCAAATTAGGCTGCACTCGCACTGCATTTTCCATAGGCGGACGATCAGAAATTATCCTTAATATCGTTTCGCCCCGGTCCGTGTTACGAAGATTGCTTGTATTAAATGAAGCCGCATACTCTTCAGCATAAGCAGCCAAAACAGTACATTCCCATACCTGCCCGTCAATCTCAGATGTGATTTCCTGCGGTTTCCCAAAGTGAACAATCTGCCCCGATTTCATCATAATAATTTCTTCTGCGATAAACTCCACATCTGAAACAATGTGTGTTGACAAAATCACAATGCGGTTTTTAGCAAAGACACTTATCAAATTACGGAAGCGTACCCTCTCTTTTGGGTCAAGCCCCGCCGTTGGCTCGTCTAAAATTAAAATGTGGGGATTGTTGAGCATTGCCTGTGCAATCCCTAAACGCTGCTTCATACCGCCGGAAAAAGTCTTAATCTTATGTCCGCTCTCCGCAGATAAACCGACAGCCTCAAGCAGCTCCTTTGATTTTTTCTTTGCGCTTTTTTCACTTAACCCCTTTAAGGCAGATACATACAACAGAAAATCAAGTGCTGTAAAATCAGGATAATACCCGAATTGCTGTGGCAAATAACCCAAAAGACTTCTATACTTCTCTCCAAGTCCCACAATGTTTTTACCATTCAAAACAATCTTCCCGGACGTGGGAGTTTGAATGTTACAAAGCAGCCGCATAAATGTAGTCTTTCCGGCTCCATTTGCACCTAATAAGCCATAAACACCGTTTGTCAGAGTTACATTCAAATGGTTTACGGCAGTTTTCCGGCCAAATTTTTTAGTCAGCTCGATTGTTTTCAATTCCATATAAAACTCCTTTCCTCACTGAAAGCAAAAATACTCTCCATGTGTTTTCATGGAGAGTATAAAGGGTAATTATCTACTTTTTATCTACAAGGCTGGGATTTGAAAAATGCAGACACTTTTGAACCGTTTGGAACATTATCAATCTTCAAGCAGCCGCCGTGGTGTTCGCAGAGCAATTTACAGATATACAGCCCAAGTCCAAAGTGTTGGGAGTGGTCTGTTTCTTCTGTGAAATACGGAGCCGTCACCTTATGCAGATTCTTTTTATCAAAGCCTTTTCCATCGTCTGATACAGAAAGCAAAAAAATATTATCCTGCAAAGCAAAAGATAGCGTTACCGTAGTCCCCGCATACCGTACAGCATTTGAAATCAGATTATTACATACCTGTGAAATAAACGAACTGTCAAGAGAGAGCTGTGAAACAGACACTTCATTTTGCAAAAACAGCATTTTTCCATTCTGTGTGCATACAATATTTGCACTTTCATACAGAGAAGACAGGAACGGTTGTAAAAGAACAGGTTTGCACTCCGGCTGTGTATCTTCTATGCGGCGGAGTTTACTCATGCTGCTTACATAGGTTTCCATACGTGATATGTGTTTCCCCATAACAGCAGCGATTTCTTTTGTTTGGGTATGTTCGCTTGTTTGCAGCATTTCATTATACCCTTTCAATACTGTAAGGGGAGTACGCAGATCGTGGGCAAAAGCAGCATTAAGCCGCCCCCGTTCCCCGACCTGCCGCCACATTTCAGAAAAGTTGCCTGCAAGGGCAGCCCGCATGATTTCAAAGGAAGTACATAGCTGTCCTAATTCGTCTTTACTGTCATATTCGATTGAAAAGTCCAAATCGTTGTTTGATATTTTTTCAGAAGCTGCCCGCAGCTTAGCAAGGGGTATTTTCAGTTTGTTTCTGTAAAACAGTAAAGAAGCTGCCATGATACATAAGGCAGAATAAACAGGTGCGGCAATTACAGGTAATAACTCCAACAGAGCCATTATGCATTCGTCCTGTTTAGACATGGGGACAGTCGTATCACTAATAAAAGCACCATTGCCTAACTGTTCGCCCTGTTCATTTGTCAAGTAATACTTTTCACCAGTCAAGGGATAAGATGATCTAATCTTATCAGCGACATAACCACATATTGAAAAAGTCATTACTGAAAGAATCAGGGCAAGTACAGCAAAGACGATAATATAAAATATAAGGCTTTTTCGGAGAGATAAATCCCGTCCGGGACGTTCTATTTTACCCATTTGTAGCCACACCCCCAAACCGTTTCAATATATACCCTGTCTGTATACGCTGCTATTTTCGTCCGTATCCTGCGGATATGTTCTGTTACAACGCTGCTGTCCCCCTCGCTGTCGTAACCCCAAATACACTCGTAAATCCGTTCCTTATCAAAGACTTGGCCCGGATTTTGAGATAGCAGTTCTACAATATCAAACTCTTTTTTTGCAAGCCGGGCACGTATGTCAGAAAAAAACAGACAACGCTCCAAGTAGTCAATCGTCAAGTCGCCGGAAAATCTTACCTGTGCTTCAAAGCTGTGCCGCTCTTCCCGCCGCAAGTGGGCGATTACCCTTGCTTCAAGCTCCATAAGCGAAAAAGGCTTGACTATATAATCATCACCACCGGCAGCGAACCCTCTTACTTTATCGGTATCTTCAATCCGGGCAGTTAAAAAAAGGATAGGGCAGGATATATAATTGCGAATGCGTTCACAAACTTCTAACCCGGTGAGCCCGGGCATATTTATATCAAGCAGAATAATGTTTGGCTGGCGCTCTATTTGTTTTAATGCTTCTTCTCCATTCGTGGCAGATAAAACAAGATAGCCTTTGCTTTCAAAAAAGCTGCGAACCATTAACACAATGTCTATTTCATCATCAACTATCAAAATTTTTGTATTCATTTTTTGCACCTCCGTATCAAATTGATGATAACAGACAATTTTCAACTATTTATCTACTTTATAAATCACTTTTTTACGTGCGTCAATAGGTTTCTCCCCGTCTGATATTCAAACAAGAATTGACAAGTTTTTTGAAACAGCTATATAATACTAATGTATATATACTTCAAATGTAAGGAGAACGAGATATGAAACAGGCAATAAAATCATACATATGGCGCGCGGCCATTTGGCTGACAGCAACAGCTCTTTTGTTCTGTGCCGTTCCTGCCCCAAATGCCAAGGCGGCAGAGGCAGAGACACGGACCGTCCGGATTCCCTGCGGGATCAATGATCTGCTTCGCTTAGATGAAAACGGCAAACCTACCGGCTATTGTGCAGACTATCTCAATGAGCTGGCCCAGATTAACAACTGGACCTATGAGTACGTCAACTGCAACTGGTCCGATGCGGTAACCATGTTGGAGCGAGGCGAACTGGATATCCTCTTTCCCACCAATTATATGCCGGAACGGGAGGATACCATGGATTTCTCCTCACTGGTGGGCGGTTACACCTCCTATGGCCTGTTTGCCCGGTCCGACACCAGCTATGACTATGAGAATTTCAGCACCTTTAACGGCGCCCGCATCGCGGTGGCCCCCCGTTCTTCCAACGAACAGTCTCTGATTGATTTTGCCGAGGCCCACGACTTTACCTATACCCCCGTCTATCTGGATTCTTTGGAAGAAATGATCCCGGCGCTTGAAGCGGGTCAGATTGATATGTTTCTGATCAGTTCCTCCACGAGCATCCCCAATACGGTGCTGCTGTCCGTATTGGATGCTTACCCCTTCTATTTCACCGTCAAAGAGGGCAATACAGCACTGCTGGGTGAGCTAAACCGTGGTATGCAGCAGTTGATTACCAACGAGCCCGAGCTGGTGGCAAAAACCGCCCAGAAATGCCTTGTGGGCGACAATACCAACGCGCTGGCACTGACTGACGAGGAACGTGCCTTTGTGGCTTCGAATCCTGAGATTGTGATAGGCTTTTATGAAGAAACCGAACCCCTTGCCTATATACAGGAGGACGGAACCTACAACGGCATCTATGTGAAGCTTCTGGAGTCTCTCCGTGACACCGCCGGTCTGAATCTGACCCTGCGCCCCATGAACCACTCCCAGGACTGGAAGCCGCTGCTGAATAGCGGTGAGCTTGATTTCTACATCGGCGCTTCAGAAAATTTTGTCCGTCAGGATGACGAGCTATGCTCCACCAATGCGATCCTGGAATATGATAATATCCTCATTATACAGCGAAGCTGTGTATTTGACTCCCTGGACACCCCTGTGATCGCATTGACCCAAGGCCGCTCCTACTGGACGAAGTCTCTGCCGGAGCTTTTGCACAAGGATATTGAGGTTCAATACTACACCAACGCACGTCAATGCCTGCTGGCCGTTGCCAAAGGTGACGCTGACGCAACGCTGATCAACAATCTGGAGTTTAACTATCAATCAAAAAATGACCGTTTTGCCGATCTGATCCAGTGGCAGGATTTCCAATCTTCCTCCGAAGTGGGCCTGGTCACGACGATGAATCCAGACAGCCCCATGTTTTCCATCATCAACAAGGCAATCAGACAGCTCCCCCCTGATCTCACCAGCTCTGTCATCAGCAACCACCTCAATATGCCGTATGATTCTTATACCCTGGCAGATCAGCTATATGCCTCACGGCTGGTGCTCGTCACCGTGTCCATCTCCATTCTTGCCATTGTCATCATCCTTATGGTGATATGGCTCGCCCGCCGGCATCAGCGGGCTGCGGAGGAGGCCATTCAACAACGGGAAAAGTATCAGCTGCAAATACTGGCAGCCCTCAGTCAGGATTACTCCGTAATCTATTATGTAGATCTGGATAAGAATCAAAGCAAGGCAGTCCGGCAGAAGGAAGGACTGCGGGATACCCCGGATGCAGATGTTCCGTCCGTCCACCAGTATTCTGAGGCAATGCAAAGCTTTATCAACACCTATGTGCAGCCGGATACCAGGGAGCCTCTGCTGGAACTGTGTGATCCCCAGGCGCTCATCTGCCGGTTCCAGGAAGAAAAGGGCTTTACTGTCCGTTATCGCATCCTTCCCAACCACTGGAATCAGGAGTTCTTTGAGATGCACTTTGTGGACGTAAGCGAGAGCGGGCAGGAGCACGCCATGGTTCTGGGCATCCGCTGCGTGGATGAAGCCGTCCACGAGGAGCAGACGCAGAAACAGCTTTTACAGGACGCTTTGGAGACCGCCAACCGGGCCAGCGCCGCCAAGTCCGACTTTATGTCAAAAATGTCCCATGACATCCGCACCCCCATGAACGCCATCATCGGTATGACCGCCATTGCAGCCGCCCATGCCGAAAATCCTGACCGTGTGCGGGACGCCCTCGGCAAGATTTCCTCTTCCAGCCGGCATCTGCTGGGCCTCATCAATGAAGTCCTGGATATGAGCAAGATCGAATCCGGCACCATCAGCCTGACTGCGGAGGAATTCAGCCTGTCCGATCTGCTCAACAGTATGCTCCTGATGATCCAGCCCCAGATTCAAGCCCACAAACACCGCCTCCAGGTCCACATTCAGGACATTCAGCACGAGGATGTAATCGGTGACAGCCTGCGCATCCAACAGGTATTTCTGAACCTCATGAGCAATGCCGTAAAATACACCCCCGATGGCGGCGAGATCAGCTTATCCGTACGGGAGCAGGCGGTGCCCACAAGCTCCACGGGCTGCTATGAATTCATCATCGAGAACAACGGCATGGGAATGTCTGAGGAGTATTTGACGCACATTTTTGAGCCGTTCAGCCGGGCGGATGATCTGCGTACCAGCAAGATACAGGGCACCGGTCTGGGAATGGCCATTGCCCAGAACATCGTACATATGATGAATGGCAATATAACCGTGGAAAGTCAACTGGGTAAAGGCTCTAAATTCACCGTAACCATTTACTTGAAGCTTCAGGATGCGCAGGACATTGATACGTCAGAACTGGCAGACCTTTCGGTACTGGTGGTGGATGACGATGACTGTGCCTGCCAATCCCTCTGCACCATGCTTGATGAAATCGGAATGCGCAGTGAAGGCTGCACCTCCGGTCAGGATGCTGTTGAAGCAGTTCAGCATGCGCTGAATACGGAACTCCCGTTCTACGCTGCCATTCTGGACTGGAAAATGCCCGGCATGGACGGTCTGGACACCGCCAGGGCTATTAAGCGTCTGGTGGGCGACACGCTTCCCATTATTATTCTCTCGGCCTATGATTGGTCCGATATCGAGATGGAAGCACGAGCCGCCGGCGTAGATGCGTTCCTCAGCAAGCCTGTATTCAAATCCGGGCTGATTCGGACGTTTAAATCCCTGAGAAACGAGGCGCCGGAAGATCCCAGTCAGATCTCCCCACTGGAACTGCTTTCGCAAAATGACTTCTCTGGGCACCGGGTTCTTCTGGTTGAGGACATTGAACTGAACCGGATAATTACACGAGAGGCCCTGGAGGTGACCGGGCTTACCGTTGAGGAAGCTGAAAACGGTCAGATCGCCGTGGATATGTTCTCCGCCTCCAAGACTGGATATTACAGCTTGATTCTGATGGACATCCGAATGCCCATCATGAATGGCTATGACGCTACTTCGGCCATCCGTGCGCAAAAGCGGCCGGATGCGCTGCGGGTCCCCATCATTGCTATGACTGCCGATGCCTTTGTAGAAGACATCCAAGCCGCCAAAGCCTCCGGTATGAACGAACATCTGGCTAAACCTATCGACTTCGAGGCGCTGGACTCGGTTCTGAAAAAATATCTGTAAAACACTTTGAGCTTTCTCAAAAGAGTAACTGAAAAAATACAGGGATCGCATAAAAACAGCGGCCTTGATTATTTCAAAGTTCTGTTTTTGAAAATAAGCCGACAGTCGAAACTTTTTCATAAAAGTTTCGACTGTCGGCTTTCGTATCTGTCCTCACAGACATCTACGGTTCTGCTCAAAAATAGCACCTAAGATTTTCCTAAGTGCTATGTAGTATCAGTGCGGCAAACTGAAATTTTCACCTGCTTAATAAAAAATATTTAGTATAATGCATATGAGTACAATCACAATCATGCAAAGATAATGCGCTTGCTGTATTTTTACTTTCATATTTCCATTTTTTCATATCTACATTCTCCATGATTGCAATTAATAATAAACTTCAAATAGTCACATGCATGCCGCAAATATTAAATTATTTCTCCGATTATGCCAACTGCATGACCTCGGCTTCAATCTCCTTTAATTCATTTAATGACAATGACGGAACACAATCCGCTATTTCTTCTAATGTCATTTTCCCTTTTTTCATCATTTTTTCGGCTGTCTTTCTTTCCGTTTCCTTCTCAATATCTTTCGCATATGTTCTCATAATCTGCTCATTATCAAATAAACTCATCATAATCGTCACAACCTCCTTTTCTCTGCTAATCAGATACTCTTTCAAGATGTTTCTATCTTTGCAAATACGGATTGTTTCTTTAACCGTCTGCTCTGTCATGCCATACAGTTTTCTCTGTTCATCAAAAACTTTACAAAAAATTATGTATTGATTGATAATGTCCTCTGTGGCGCTCTCATAAATAACCTTTGCCTTTACCTCAATATCAATATCCGCACCCTCAAAAAACTCCTGCGATAAAGATATTGTTTTGGGTTTTCCGTCAATACATTATCTATCGTGACAATATCCAGCGTATCCTCTGTGGCGTCTGTATCTTCCGGGTGTAATGTTTTATACAGCTTCAACAGATTCTTTTTATCTTGGAAAAGGTCTAAAAACACACTGTTTTTTGCGGTACGTTTTGCCTTGACGTCCTGTGTCTGCTTTGTATCGTCCTGCACCTTATCACCTCGGTTTCCTAAAATCTGCGACAGAAGATAATACAGATTACTCCTACCGCACCTTAATTATACAGAAAAATATTCGTGTTTACAATAAAATTCACATTAAAGTTTCCTGTGCGACAGCTTCACATTATTTTGATTTACCATAGCATATCTAAGCGTCATATCAATCTGCTCATGTCCAACATTCTCGTTCAGCAAAATCTATATCCTCAATATTTAGTCTAATCAATTCACCCACACGAATTCCAGTTGAAAGCAGAAAATCAATCATTGCCCTATCACGCAAATTATTACAATTATCTCTAAGAATTTCAACTTTCTTACTGGAATGGTATCTTTTACAATAATGGCTGTCTTTACCTTGGAATTCTTTTCATTGGACTTTTTATTATATAATCTTCTTCCTCTATCCAAAAAAAGAAAATGGAAAGGCTTCTACGAATATTATCAACAGTCACCTTCCCACATGTCCAAAAATTCTTCGTCGCCAGTTTGCAAATACATGATTGACACCACGAAATTGAATGTGGCATCCGTATCTGAAATAATAACGAACAATGCTGTTTTCTGCTTTCCAAGCGTGTCAAGCTCCAGATCGTCATACTCCATGAGGTCACGCAGCTCTTTTATGTCAAATGGCGCCAACCTT
>CANRJF010000056.1 GCA_947630855.1 uncultured Lachnospiraceae bacterium | reverse complement strand
ACAGTTTCGAACTGCTAAAAGGGAAACTATTGCGGCTTGAATTAAGGCACGAAATCAACTAACTTTGGAAAGATTCACCCTATGTTGCAAATATGCCGGTTCTCCTTGTTTCTAAAGATTCCGGTATTACGGATATTTCAGGGTTAACGGGAAAAACCGTTGCAGTCCAGATGGAAACAACGGCGGATTTTATTATGCAGGAGCAGATAGAAGGGGGCCTGGACACGGAAGTGAAACAGTTTGAAAAAGTAATCAATGCGTTTGATGAAATTAAGGCAGGCCATGTGGATGCAGTTTGTACGGATTCCGTAGTGGCAGTTTACTATCTTGGAGATGAGGCGGTCAATTATAATATTGTGTGGGAATCCGACACAAAAGAGCCTATTGTTATCTGTATGAAAAAGGGAAATGAAGCTTTGGCGGAGGAACTGAACAAGGCAATGGCATCATTGTTTGAAAGCGGTAAGATAAAAGAAATTGCAGAGAGATATTTCGGTTCAGATATCACGGAAGGATTAGAAGCCGGTTTTACAGGCAAATAGGGGAAGATAAAACGTATGAAATTAAAAAACGGATTTTTGCTGTTTATGGCAGCTTTTATATGGGGAATTGCATTTGTGGCGCAAAGTGTGGGAATGGATTATGTGGGGCCCTTTACATTTAACGGAATCCGTTCCCTGATTGGAAGTTTTGTTCTTTTCCTGTTTTTGCAAATAAGAAGGATTGGCAGTAAGAAAAAAGAACAGGGTACAGAAGATAAGAAAACACTGATTCTTGGAGGTGTGGTCTGCGGCATTTTCCTTACAATTGCCAGTACATTACAGCAGATAGGAATTATGTATACAACCGTGGGGAAAGCCGGATTTATCACCGCGCTGTATATTATTTTTGTGCCAATATTGCAGATGTTTTCAGGGAAAAAAGTGGGCATGAAAATATGGCTAAGCGTGGCATTAGGGGCACTGGGGCTTTATCTTTTATGCATGAAGGAAAGTTTTATTTTGCAGAAAGGTGATTTCCTTGTGATTCTCTGTGCCATAGTATTTGCTTTTCATATTTTAGTGATTGATTATTTTTCCCCAAAGGTGGACGGAGTGAAACTTTCCTGCATGCAGTTTCTTGTATGCGGCATAGTCTGCTGTGTGGTCATGGTGTTTACGGAAAAAATTGATATAAATGCAATGATTCAGGGGGCAGTGCCCATCCTTTATGCGGGTATTTTTTCCTGTGGAGTCGCATATACCGTCCAGATTGTGGGGCAGAAGAATATGAATCCCACCATAGCATCTCTGATTTTAAGCTTAGAGTCTGTGGTTTCCGCAATTGCAGGTTTTTTGATTTTAAAACAGTCTTTAACCGTAAGGGAAACTGCCGGCTGCGTGCTTATGTTTGCCGCTATTATCTTAGCCCAGGTTGTAGATTTGAATAAACAGTAAAAAAGAACAGCTTAGCTGTTCTTTTTTTCCGCACATTTTCCCAGGGTAATCCGTTAAACATTATGGAAGGAGGTTTCTTTCATCCATGGATTATGAAGAACTATACGACAAAATATACCGGTACTGCTATTACAGGCTGCAGCAGAAAGAAATAGCAGAAGATATTACACAGGAAACATTCCTTCGTTTTTTCGGAAAAGAGAAATATTACTCCGGGGAAAATCCTTTAAAAATCATGTACACCATAGCCAAGAACTTATGCATTGACGAAAGCCGGAAAAAGAAGGCACTGTTTTTGGAACATGTGGAAGAGATAGCAGAAGGGCAGGGCAGAGGAAATATGGAAGATGAACTTCTAACCTCCTGCATGTTAAAAAGTGCTATGGAAAAGTTAAGTCATGAGGAAAGGGAAATTCTGTTTTTAAGGGTTGTCAATGAGGAGCCTCTTTCTGTAATCGGTGAAATGTTTCAAATTTCCAGATATGCTGTTTACCGGAAATGTCAGCATGCCATAAAAGTACTGAGAAAGGAGTTGGAAAAGTAATCCTATGCGTGTAAGTAAAAGAAAAATGAAAAATGATTTAAAAAATTTATACCCGCCTTGCGAATCCCAAAAAAAGGAGAAATTTTTACGGCAGTTTGGAATCCCCCATATCTCCACAGGAGAATTTATGTGGCAGCAGCTATGGTATATTAAAAAAATCACCTGGCTTGTTTCCCTTGGTATTTTTGCTGCTGCCGTCTGGCTTGGAAGGACTTTGGATAAAGAGACTATTTGGATATTGTCTGCCATGGCTCCCTATCTGGCACTTTTCATCCTTACGGAAAGCGGAAAATCTAGGGGATGCCGCATGGAGGAACTGGAATACGCCACAAGATTTTCCTTAAAGAGCCTGCTGTTAGCAAGGATGGGGGCAGTTGCCGGGTTTCATGGAATGATATTCCTTTTGTTGACGGCGTGTATGGGAACTTATTTTCATTCTGTTATGGAAGATATATTTTATATACTGGTTCCCTACTTTTTAACCGTGTGCCTGGGAGGGTGGCTTTTAAGGACTTACAGGGGAAAGGAATCAACGTATGTGTGCCTGGGGGTTCCGGTTTTTGTCAGCATTTTTGCAGGCATTACAGGGCAGACATTTCCCATTATATATGGGGCAGATATGTTAATCGTTTTTTTTACCATAAAAGAATGGATTTTATTTTTCAGACAAACGGAGGAGCCGGTATGGAATTAAGAGCAGACAGAGTTACAAAACGGTATGGGAGCAAAATTGCTGTTGATGGAATCACATTAAATCTTTCTAAGGGAGTGCATGGACTTCTGGGTGCAAACGGGGCAGGGAAGACCACATTAATGCGGATGCTCTGCGGCATTCTGCATCCTACAACGGGAGACATATCTTTAGGCAGCATGGATGTTTCCACCGAGGAATACAGGAGTGTACTGGGATATCTGCCCCAGGATTTCGGGTATTTCCCGGACTTTACGGGAATGGATTTTTTACTGTATATGGGGGCGCTAAAAGGGCTTCCAAAAAGTTATGCAAAAAAAAGGGGGAGGGAGTTAGCGGAACTTGTATTTTTAAAAGATGAGATGGCAAAAAAGATAAAAACCTATTCCGGCGGGATGCGGCAGCGTCTTGGAATTGCCCAGGCATTTTTAAATGAGCCGGAAATTTTAATTTTAGATGAGCCCACGGCAGGGCTTGACCCAAAGGAGCGGGTGCGTTTTAGAAATATGATAGAAGAATACGGCAAAGAGCATATTGTCCTCCTTTCCACCCATATTGTGTCGGATATAGAGCATATTGCAGATGATGTGTTGATGATAAAAAACGGAAAGTTGATTTTTCAGGGTATCTGGAATGAGGAAAAAGGAGATTTGGAGCAGTTTTATTTAAAACAGTTTGAGGAGGGTGCCGCAAATGAATAATCTTGGCTTATTAATAAAATACGAATGGAAAAAACTGTTACAGAAGAAAATGGTGTGGGTATCAGCCCTGGTAGTCGTAATGGTTATGGTGTTTTCCAACCTGGCTTTTCTTATGCAGTCCTATTCCATGAACTATACGGATGATTACGGAAATATTGTAGAGGCAGGAGGGGAATCCGGTTATGAGAGAATGGGTTCGGATAAGGAAAATGCCAAAATGTTAGACGGCAGGGCCATTGACGATGCCCTGATAAAGAAGGCCCTTGATGCCTTATACAGCCCGGACTATACCCAATGGAGAAGATATGATGAAATAAATGATTTACTGTGGGATGTAAAATCAGATTACCGCAGAAGCGGCGGCATGGATGAAAAAACCTTTTATGACGCATGGCTGGAGCTGGTTTTTTCTTCCATGGACAGCCTGTACCTTACAGAAGGGGAGAGAGCCTTCTGGCAGAAACAGGTGGAAAAAATAGAGACGCCTTTTATATACCGCTATAATTTGGCATGGAAAAATATACTGGGCAACCAGTGCCTTACCATTGCCCTGCTGGTGGTGCTGCTGCTTTCCATCTGCCTTTCTGGTATGTTTGCAGAGGAAACCCGGTTAAAAACAGACCAGCTTGTATTGTGTACGAAAAACGGAAGAAATAGAACGTATTATGCCAAGATGATAGTGGGAGTTATATTTGGCGTTTTTTCCGCGCTGGTTTTGTATGGAGTTTCCTTTGGATTTAATTTCTTCTTCTACGGAATAAAAGGGTATGGGTCAGTTTTGCAGCAGATTGCGGCTGCATCGCCTTTCCCTGTATCCGTGGGGCAGGCAGTTCTTATTTTGTTTGGGCTGACTCTGCTGGCGGCAGTATTGGAGAGTGTGTTTGCCATGTGGCTGTCCTTACGCCTTGACAATCATGTGGCGGGCATGGCAGTAATAGTTGGAATGATGTTTCTTACCCTTTTTGTCAGGCTGCCGGAACATTTTCGGGTGTTGTCCCAGATATGGGGCTTTTTCCCCACAAATTTAATCGCGGTGGGACGGTTTTTTGACAGCAGGCTGGTGCCCTTTTTCGGGAAATATTTTACCAATTTCCAGTTTGGGGTAATCCTTTATTCTGCGTGTATCGTTCTGTTTGTATGGTTTGGAAAAAGAAGGTATGAAATGTAAAAAATTTTCAAGGATTTTTCAAGATAAAGTGTTTATTATCATTAGTATTCCAAATATTAGATAATGATAAAAATGAGAAACGGAGGAATTACTGGTGAAAACACTTTACGTCCATATAGGGACAAAAAAGACTGGTACGGCGTCCATACAACGGTTCTGCATGGCAAATCAAAAGCAACTGGAAGAAAAGGGATACTGTTATCCTGTATTTTCCTTTGATTATTACAGGGTAATGGAGAAACGCAACGGCCATTTCCTGGTAGGCTCCCTGTGGGACGGGGAGGGAAATCATGACAGGGAGAAGGAACAAAAATATTTCCGGGAGGGTATGAACCGTGTGAAAGATTTGTTTCAGGAATTTGACGGTGTGATTCTTTCCGACGAACAGATTTGGAAAAACACCTACGAAGAGAGGGCAGGTTTGTGGGAGGAACTAAAAGAAGAGGGCAAAAAGGGAGGTTTTGCCGTTAAAATTATTGTGTATATCAGGAGGCAGGATTACTATGTCAGCTCCCTGTGAATCAGTCAGTAAAAACCGCAATACGAAAAGAAATTTCCCAGATGACTTTTGAGGAATACCTACAAAATATTCCTCCTGCTGAACAATTGGATTATGATACGAAATTAAAAAGCATTACGGATGTCCTGGGAAAAGAAAATGTGACTGTGCGGGTTTTTGAGAGGGAAAAATTTAAGGAGGGCAGCCTGTATGCTGATTTTTTACAATGTGTGGGACTTACCTTTACAGATGATTTTGAAGTTGAAATAGATGTGAGAAATTCCAGCTTAATGGGCAATTCCCATGAAATCAAAAGGGTTTTAAACAGCATTCCCCAGATGGGGGAAATGGAGATGAACAATTTTTTCCGTAAAATATTGTATGAATGCTCCGATATTTCCCGGGAACTGTATCCCTGTTCCATGTTTTCCAGGGAAGAGACAGAGGAGTTTCTTGCAAAATATGAAGAGGGCAACCGTCGTGTCTTATTGGAATATTTCGGCAGTGAAGGCTGGGACACATTGTTTGACGAACAAATTTCGGATAAGGAGAAATGGCAGAGGGACAATCCTTATATGGAAGATGATATCATCCGTTTTATGGGGATGAGCGTGGTGATGCTTAAACAGGATATTCGGGCGTTAAAAAAGGAGGTGGCGGAGGTATCTAAAATTACAAAATACCTGCATAAACTGCGGCACCCCTTTTCCTTAAAAAACAAGGAGGGGTAAAATTATCTTTTTACCGGCAGGATAACGGTAAAGCAGTTTTCTCCACCCTCACTGTCTACCTGGATGGCGCCGTGGTGGTTTGCCACAATATTTCCGGCAATGGATAAACCCAGGCCAAAGTGGGTGTCATTTCCTGTCCGGGATTTGTCCTGCCGGTAAAAACGTTTAAACAGCATTTCCCGTTCCTCCTTAGGGATAGGGGCTCCTGTGTTGGCAACTTTCAAATAAAAGTTATGATTTAAAATGCAGGATTTAACAGAAATATGCCCATGTTCCGGCGTGTAGGAGATGGCATTGTCAAGAAGAATGGAGATTACACTTTTAAATTGTTCTTCAATGCCTGTGATGCTCATTTGTTCCTGGATTTGAATGTCCAGTTTTAAGTTTTTTTCATATGCCACGCTTTCCATGGGGTCAATGATTTCAAACAATGCATCGCTGGCACAAAACTTTTTAAAATGTTCTTCCTCAACGGGGGCGTTTAATTTTACCAGGGTGAGCATTTTCTGGATAAGCTGGGACATCTGGTTTGTTTCCTGCTGGATGTAGGAGAGATGCTTGTTTTCCCCGATTTCTTTTGACAGGAGGGAGGCGTTTGTTCCGATTATTGTCAAAGGTGTTTTCAGTTCATGGCTTGCATTGGATATAAAATTTTTTTCTGCATATATGGTATCTTCCACAGGACGCACCAGCCAGTGGGAAAGCTGTCCACACACAAAAATTAAAAGGAAAAGCCCCAAGACCCCTAAAAACATGCTTTTCCACACATAGGGAAGAGAAGCCTCGATAGCCGTTTTTCCATTAATCAGAATAATATATGTTCCATAGTTTTTTAACACTTTTTCCATATAAATCACAGAAAAGTGAATGGAATCAATTTTTCTTTTTGGGTGGGAGTTATTGAGTTCTATGATTTCCCTGGCATATTCTAACAATTCTTCCTGGTTTTTTTCGGGATAATAATCGGATATAAAAGTCAGCTTCCCGTTATCTTCTTTTTTTATTACACAGTATTCGTAACCGTCAAAATAATTCTTATCGTAGTCTTCCTTTACAAAACTTATCCATCCCATATCCTGAATTTCCGAGCGGAAATCTGATTTTAATGTATAAAGCTGCTGTTGGTAATTTGTCCAGTTAAATGCCAGCAGGATGCTCATAAAAATAATACCGGTAAGAGTTCCCAGAAGCAGGCTGATTTTTCTTTTTAATGTCTTAATCATCGCATATCTCCAGAATGTACCCCACACCCCTGACGGAACGGATTCTTACATTGGTGTGCAGGTGGTTTAATTTTCGCCGGAGGAATGAAACATACACCTCCACTTTGTTGTATTCCGCGTCGGAATCATATCCCCAGATTTTTGTGGCAATCTGTTCTTTTTCAAGAACCTGGTATTTGTTCCTTAAAAATAATTCCATAAGCTGTAATTCTTTTCCCATAATCTGCATTTTTTTCCCTGTTTTTGTATTGGTCAGTTCACAAGTGCCCATGTCCAGGTAAAGATTTCCAATCTGGTAAACTACAATGTTCTGTCCTCCTCTGCGGTTTACAATGGCGTGGATGCGCATAATAAGTTCCCGCATGTCAAAGGGCTTTGTCATATAGTCATCCGTTCCCGCCTCAAAACCCTGGATTTTATCTTCTATCTCGGATTTTGCCGAGAGAATCAGGACGGAAACATCATGCTTATCTCTGCGCAGGCGGCGCAGCAGTTCATATCCGTCTATAATGGGAATCATCAGGTCTAAGATGATTATATCATAAATATCTGAGGCGGCATACTCGTATCCCGATTTTCCGTCGTGTGCCACATCCACAATAAAATGTTCTTTTTCCAATGCCTCTGTCAATGTGTCTGCCAGAGGGATGGAATCTTCTATAATCAGTATTCTCATACATACAAAACTCCTATCATAACATGATTATATCATAATAAACTTTTTTCCTTGAAGATTCCTTGAAAGATAATTGTATGCTTTACAAAAATATGTTATTTTATTAAAAGAATAAGATTTTACAGTAAAAATAAAGGAGGAGCTATATGATTTTTGGAGCCTGTTATTATCCCGAGCACTGGGAAAAGAGTGAGTGGAGGAAACATGCAAAATTAATGAGGGAGGCAGGGTTTAACATAATCCGCGCCGGTGATTTTGCCTGGGGCATTATGGAGCCAAAGGAAGATGAATTTGATTTTTTCCTTTTGGAGGAAGCTGTTAATACCCTGGCAGAAGAAGGTATACAAACGGTACTGTGCACTCCCACGGCAGCTCCTCCCAAATGGCTTGTAAATAAGTATGATATTTTACAGAGGGACCGGTACGGACGCAGGGAAAACTGGGGTTCCAGGCGGGAAGGCTGCGCAAACAGCAAGGATTACCAGAGGAGAAGCGTTTTGATTGCAGAGAAAATGGCAGAGCATTTTTCCCGTAATCAAAATGTGATTGCCTGGCAGGTGGACAATGAATTTGGATGCCATATTTCCACAAGATGTTACTGTGAAAACTGCCGGAAGGAATTTTCAAAATGGCTGGAGAAAAAATACGGCACAATTGAAAACCTGAATAAAACATGGGGCACTGTTTTCTGGAGCCTCCAGTATGATTCTTTTGATGATATAATTCTTCCGGTTTACAATTCCTGTGAGCCGGAACATGAACAGCTTTGGTCCCATAATCCCTCTCTGGATTTGGAATACCGGCGTTTTGCATCGGATTCCTGGGTAAAGTACCAGAAACTTCAGGCGGATGCCATCAGGAAATATACGGATAAGCCTATAACCCATAATTTTATGGGACATTTTTCCGATATTGATTATTACAATCTTGCGAAAGATTTGGATTTTGTTTCCTGGGACAACTATCCGGATAACCAGTGGGGCAGTTCGGAATATGCATATGTTTCCATGGCCCATGAAACCATGCGGGGATTGAAAAATAAGAATTTTATTGTGGTGGAAGAACAGTCCGGCCCCTGCGGGTGGGATATTATGGGGGCAACGCCTGAGCCGGGACAGCTTCGGCTGTGGACATACCAGGCACTAGCCCATGGCGGGGGAGGTATTATGTATTTCCGCTTTAAGGCACTTCCCTACGGGATGGAGCAGTACTGGTACGGCATTCTTGACCATGACGGTATTCCCCGGAGAAGATATTATGAAATACAAAAAACAGCCGGGGAGTTAAAGCAGTTAGAGCCTTATATTGTGGGCAGGAAAAATCAGTATGACGCTTTGATTGTAAAGACTTATGACAATGTGTGGGCCCATGAGATAAAGCGTCATGCCGGGGAATTTAACTATGCAGGTCTTTTGTATTCCTACTATAAGGCAAATGCCAGGTTAAATATCAATACGGCAGTTTCCATTGGCAGTTATGAGGATTATAAAGTGGTGTATATGCCCGGGTATAATGTGGTGGACTTAAAAGAAATAGAAAAAATTGCGGAATATGTAAAAAATGGAGGCACATTGGTTACAACATTCCGCAGCGGTACAAGGGATGGCTATAACAATATTTTCACAAGTACCCTGCCATGTGCCTTTGCAGAACTGGCGGGCATTGAGGTGGAAGAGTTTTCTGCCATAAGAAAGACGGCATATATAGCAGGTATTGTGGAATCAAAAGCAAATATCTGGTGTGACGTGATAAAGCCGGTTACGGCGGAGGTTTTATGCACTTATACCAACCATTATTTTAAGGATAAGGCCGCTGTGACGGTAAACAGTTACGGCAGGGGAAAAGTGTATTATATCGGCTGTGATTTAGAAGAGCCCGCGATGGAAAAACTTGTGGATTATATCAGCAGCCGGGCGGGAATCGAAAGGACTGCTGCACCTGCGGGGGTAGAGTTTATAAAACGGGAAGGTTTTGGGATTCTGTTAAACTACAATGATTATGCAGTGCATATTCCCATGAAAGGGAAATCTTTGTTAAACGGCGGAGATTTTACCGGGAATCTGGAAAGGTACGGAGTGGAGTTTATATCCTGGGATAATGAAGAAAATACCTGCAATATGATACAGAATATATAGGTGGCAAGTATGCATAAACGTATTTTAGTTGTGGAAGATGACCTGGCATTAGCAGAAGGATTATGCCGTGCACTAACCGCAGAAAATACCCTTTTGGACTACTGCGGCACAATCCAGAAAGCCAGGGAATATCTTACTGAAAAATCTCCCTCCCTGATACTTCTGGATGTAAATCTTCCTGACGGCAGCGGTTTTGATTTTTTAAAGGAAATAAAAGAGAGTTATCAGATTCCTGTAATCCTGTTGACGGTAAACGACATGGAAACAGATATCGTAACAGGTTTGGAGATGGGGGCGGATGATTATATTACAAAACCTTTTTCCCTTGCTGTCTTAAGGGCCCGTGTGAATACACAGCTTCGCAGGATTACGGAAGAATGGGATAAAGATATGGGGAAAACCTGTGATAAAATACAGGAGGGAGATTATATATTTGATTTCGGCCGGATGGAATTTTTTTATAAAGGGGAAAGGGTGGAACTTAGCAAAACAGAGCAGAAACTTCTTAAGATGCTAGTGGAAAATAAAGGGCTTACCCTTACAAGGGAAGTTTTAACAGAGCATATATGGACATGCGGGTATGATTTTGTGGATGAAAATGCATTGTCTGTGTGCATAAAGCGCCTTCGGGATAAACTGCATGCCGGCGGCTGTATTCAGACAGTGTATGGAATCGGTTATGTGTGGAGAGAGTCAGATGAATAAATGGATTTTGCTTTTTTCGGCTTTTTGTGTGACAGCGTCTGCAATGGCAGTATTTATCCATAGTTATCATACAGAGAAAATAATGGAGCAGATGGAAAAAATGTTGGATGATGCCATAGACGGCAGTTTCAGAGAGAAATATTTTGATGAGACAAGGCTTTCCAGGTTAGAGAGCAAGCTGGCCCATTATCTTGCAGCCAATGAAGTTTCGGCTAAGAATCTGGCAGAGGAGAAAGAGAAGATAAAGACTTTGATTTCGGATATTTCCCATCAGACCAGGACGCCTATTTCCAATCTGCTTTTGTATTCCGAATTGCTGTTGGAGGAATCCCTGCCAAAGGAGGCGGGGAAAAGCGTAATTTTAATAAGGAATCAGGCGGAAAAACTGGGCTTTTTAATTACGTCCCTGGTAAAATTATCCCGTCTGGAAACAGGAATCCTTCAGTTTTCACCAAAGCCAAATTCCCTGAAAGATATGCTTTTGCATATTCAGGGACAGTACGGCACTGCCGCAGAGGAAAAGGGTCTGGATTTTACCGTATGCAGCGAAGATGCATGGGCAGTATTTGACAGGAAATGGACGGAGGAGGCACTTTTGAATCTGGTGGATAATGCCATAAAATATACAGAAACCGGCTCTGTGTGCATCATGGTAAAGACCTATGAACTTTTTACCTGCATTGAAGTAAAGGATACGGGAAAGGGAATACCGGAATGGGAGCAGGCAAAGATATTTGGCAGGTTTTACCGGGAGGCCGGTACAAAAGAGGAAAAGGGCGTGGGCATAGGGCTGTTTCTTGCCAGGCAGATTATTTCCTCCCAGGGAGGGTACATTAAGGTAAGTTCCGCCCCGGGGAAGGGTTCCGTATTTTCTGTTTATCTTCCGGCTTTAGCGGGTAGAATCTGATGAATTGTTAAAGAGGTTTGGAAAGCGAGAAATCACTTGACAAATCTCTTATGATGCTCTTATTATGAATTAGATTACAGGTATATATTACAATTTTTCCCGGCAGAAACAGTTTGCGGGAAGAGAGGGGTGGTTATATGGCAAAGTACAAATGCGGTGTGTGCGGTTTTATTTACGACGAGGAAAAAGAGGGGACTCCTTTTCAGGAAATAAAGGAGTGTCCGGTGTGTAAGCAGCCTGCCAGTGTGTTTGAAAAAATGGATGAGAGGACGCATATTTCAGGTGATTACCGTTGTATGAAGGAAATTCAGGATATGGCGGCAACAGGAAAGCCTGTCATTGAGGCAATGGGTACGAAGATGCCCATGCCGGGATGGGACGATATTCTGATTTTAGGGGCGCAGTTAAATCCTCTGCCCTTAGAGGAACATGCCCAGGTGAATTTAAAGACGGTGATTGGGAAACATGCCAAAAAACCTATGGTGTTAGACGGCCCTGTGTACATATCCCACATGTCTTTTGGGGCATTGTCTAAGGAGGCAAAGATTGCCATGGCAAAAGGAAGCGCTATGGCAGGAACGGCAATGTGCAGCGGAGAAGGCGGAATTTTGCCGGAGGAGATGGAGGCTGCCCACAAGTACATATTTGAGTATGTACCTAATCTTTACAGCGTTACTCCGGAAAATCTGAAAAATGCGGATGCCATAGAAATAAAAATCGGCCAGGGGACAAAGCCCGGAATGGGCGGCCATCTGCCCGGTGAAAAGGTGACGCCGGAGATAGCAAAGATACGCAATAAGCCATTGGGCCAGGATGTGATAAGTCCCTCTAAATTTGATTTTATCAAATCAAAAGAGGATTTAAAACAGGTGGTGGACGGTCTCCGTACAGGCTCTGACGGCAGGCCCATAGGCATTAAGATAGCGGCGGGAAGGATTGAAAAAGATTTGGAATGGTGCGTTTTTGCACAGCCGGATTTTATCACCATTGACGGCAGGGGAGGCGCCACCGGGGCAAGCCCCAGGATTATCCGGGATGCCACTAGCGTGCCTACGGTTTATGCATTGTACCGGGCAAGAAAATATCTGGATGAGGTGGGTGCTCAAATTGATTTGGTAATTACGGGAGGACTTCGTATATCCTCCGATTTTGCAAAAGCCATTGCCATGGGGGCAGATGCGGTGGCAATTGCCAGCGCGGCCATGGTATCTCTTGCATGCCAGCAGTACAGGATTTGCGGCAGCGGAAAATGCCCTGTGGGGGTTGCAACCCAGGACCCAAAACTTCGGAAAAATTTAAAGATTGAAGAAGGGGCAAAGAGAGTGTATAATTATCTGAACTGCTCCTTTGAAGAATTAAAGACTTTTGCCAGGATTACGGGGCATGAGGATATTCACGATTTGTCGGTGGAAGACTTGGCTACCATTAACAGTGAGATATCCGGTCATACCAATATTGTCCATGTGTGATTTATGAGGTTTAGATAAAAGAAGAGTCAGGCAGTGCCGCCTGGGAGGATAAAATATGCTGGGGAATAAAAAAGGAAAGAAAATACGAAAATATGTCAGGGATTATGTAGTCTTTGATTTGGAGACCACAGGCATATCATCAGACTTTGATAAGGTAATAGAAATTTCGGCTTTAATGGTAAAAGACGGCAGGGTGACGGATGAATTTACCTCCCTTGTAAACCCGGGGAGGCATATACCAAAAGGAGCCAGTGACGTAAACGGCATTACGGATGATATGGTGGCGGACGCAGAGGATTTTTCCGTTATATTAAAGGAATTTCTTGATTTTGCAGGTGATATGGTATTGGTAGGGCACAATATACATACATTTGACATGAAATTTATTTATCGTGATACAAATGCTTTTTACGGGAAAGTGCCGGACAATGATTACATAGATACTCTGGATATTGCCAGGAATTACCTGCCTGATTTATCCCATTATAAATTGGTGGATTTGGCGGAGTATTATGGAATTTCTTCCACAGGCGCCCACCGTGCCTTAAATGACTGCCGTATGAATCAGCAGGTATTTAGCTGCCTGGCAAAAGAAATGACGGAGGATAAGGTGAAATCAAAGGGAGGGCGTATATGCCCTGTATGCGGAAGCCCTATGAAAAAGCGCAATGGCAGATATGGAGAGTTTTGGGGATGCAGCTCTTATCCTGACTGCAGACATACGGAAAAAATAGCTTTTTAGCTGGAGGATTTATTTTGGCTGATTTAAAACATGAGATTGAAAAAAGAAGGACATTTGCAATTATTTCCCACCCGGATGCGGGAAAGACAACATTGACAGAAAAGTTTTTGTTATACGGAGGAGCCATTAACTTAGCAGGTTCCGTAAAAGGAAAGGCCACGGCAAGACACGCCGTTTCCGACTGGATGGAAATTGAAAAAGAAAGAGGTATTTCCGTTACGTCTTCCGTATTGCAGTTTAATTACGACGGCTATTGTATCAATATTTTAGATACGCCGGGACACCAGGATTTCTCGGAGGATACGTACCGTACCCTGATGGCGGCGGATTCTGCCGTAATGGTAATTGACGGTTCAAAAGGCGTGGAGGCGCAGACGAGGAAATTGTTTAAAGTCTGTGTTATGCGGCATATTCCTATTTTTACATTTATCAACAAAATGGACAGGGATGCCAATGATACTTTCGACTTGCTGGATGAAATTGAAAAGGAGCTGGGAATTGCCACATGTCCCATTAACTGGCCCATTGGCTCCGGCAAAGAATTTAAGGGAGTGTATGACAGAAACAAACGGGAAGTTATGTTATACAGTGACACCCAGAAAGGAACAAAGGAGGGGGAGGAAAAAGATATTTCCATAGACGCCCCTGAACTGGAAGAGGAGATTGGGAAGGAAGCTATGGAAAAGCTGCTGGAAGAGGTTGAACTTCTTGACGGCGCCAGTGCCGAATTTGATTTGGAACTGGTATCCAAAGGGGAGTTGTCCCCTGTGTTTTTTGGCTCTGCGCTGACAAATTTCGGGGTGGAAACGTTTTTAAAGCATTTTCTTACCATGACATCTTCCCCTCTGCCCAGAAATTCGGATATGGGGGAGAAAAATCCCTTTGATGAAGATTTTTCCGCCTTTGTATTTAAGATTCAGGCAAATATGAATAAGAACCACAGGGACAGGATTGCCTTTATGCGGATTTGTTCCGGGAAATTTACGGCAGGCATGGAAGTTACCCATGTCCAGGGGGGCAACAAAAAAATCAAATTGTCCCAGCCCCAGCAAATGATGGCCCAGGAGAGAAAAATCATTGAGGAGGCATATGCAGGGGATATTATCGGTGTGTTTGACCCGGGAATTTTTTCCATTGGGGATACGATTACCACGGCGGCAAAGCCCTACCAGTTTGAGGGTATTCCCACATTTGCCCCGGAGCATTTTGCAAGGGTGCGCCAGGTGGATACCATGAAGCGGAAACAGTTTGTAAAAGGGATTACCCAGATTGCCCAGGAAGGGGCGATTCAGATTTTCCAGGAATACAATATGGGAATGGAGGAAATTATTGTAGGAGTGGTAGGCGTCTTACAGTTTGACGTGTTAAAATACCGCCTGGAAAATGAATATAATGTGGAAATCCGCATGGAAAATCTGCCCCATGAATATATTCGCTGGATTGAAAATACGGATGTGGACATGGATAAGTTGACAGGAACATCCGATATGAAAAAAATTCAGGATTTAAAGGGCAATCCTTTATTAATTTTTGTCAATGAGTGGAGTGTGGGCATGGTGTTAGACAGGAATAAGGGGCTGAAACTTTCGGAATTTGGAAAGAATTAACAGGTATGCCTTGACAGAAGAATGCAGGAACTTTATACTTAAGACAGTTGGAAAACCAACTGTCTTTTTATGTGTTTTATCTGAATATCAGAATAAGAATTTTCATTATTTTCCCTGAAAAGAAAAAATCCTGAATTTATGGTTGACATTTCCATAAAAGTATAATACTATTATAAACAAGAAAACGAACACTAGTTCGTATAAAGGAGAGAAAAATGGCAAAAGAAGATAAATTAAAAGCATTGGACGCAGCAATTTCACAGATTGAAAAGCAGTACGGTAAGGGTTCCGTCATGAAACTGGGGGATTCTGCCAACAGGATGAATGTGGACTCCGTTCCCACAGGCTCTTTAAGCCTTGATATTGCCCTTGGAATCGGCGGGCTTCCCAAGGGGCGGGTAGTTGAGATATACGGGCCGGAATCCAGCGGTAAGACTACCGTGGCTCTCCATGTGGTGGCAGAGGTACAAAAAGCAGGGGGAATCGCAGGTTTTATTGATGCAGAACATGCATTGGACCCTGTATATGCAAAAAATATCGGCGTGGATATTGACAATTTGTACATATCACAGCCGGATAACGGGGAACAGGCATTAGAGATTACAGAGACTATGGTGCGCTCCGGGGCGGTAGACATTGTAATTGTAGACTCCGTAGCGGCTTTAGTTCCCAAGGCGGAGATTGACGGAGATATGGGGGATTCCCATGTGGGACTCCAGGCAAGGCTTATGTCCCAGGCTCTGCGTAAGCTGACAGCAGTTATCAGCAAGTCTAACTGTATTGTGATTTTTATTAACCAGCTTCGCGAGAAAGTGGGAGTGATGTTCGGCAATCCTGAGACTACCACCGGAGGCCGCGCCTTAAAGTTCTATTCTTCCGTGCGTTTGGATGTGCGGAGAATTGAATCATTAAAGCAGGCAGGGGAGGTAATTGGAAACCGTACACGTATTAAAGTTGTAAAGAATAAAGTTGCCCCTCCCTTCCGTGAGGCGGAATTTGATATTATGTTTGGAAAAGGGATTTCCAGGGAAGGGGATATTTTAGATTTGGCGGCTGACTGCGGCGTTATAAATAAGTCAGGGGCCTGGTATGCCTACAAGGAAGAGAAAATCGGGCAGGGGCGTGAGAATGCTAAGCAGTATCTGTCAGATAACCCGGCAATCATGGAGGAAGTGGAACGCCAGGTGCGGGTACACTATGAACTTATAGCAGAAGATACGCCAAAAGATGAGCCAAAAGGTGAGTCAAAAGAGGCGGAACCTTCCCCAAAGGAGAAGGAGAAATCATCCAGGAAGAAGGCGGAGGATAAGGGGGCTGTTAAACCGGCGGAAAAGACAGCAGAGGAGGAAGCTTTGCCAGGCAGTATGCCAAAAGAAGGTAAGGCATAGGCATATGGGTTATACGGTTACATCTGTGGAAAAATCAGACAAAGGGCGTGTTTTGCTTTGCCTGGATTACAAAATCCGGCTTTTATTTTACCGGGGGGAGATAAAAAAATACGGCTTAAAAGAAGGCAGCCATGTGTCAGAGGAAGTGTACCAGGAGATGCTTCATGATATTTTGGGGAAACGCGCAGCCAAAAGAGCCATGCACGTACTGGAATGCCAGGAGAAGACGGAATACCAGCTTCGGGAGAAGTTAAACCAAAATGAATATCCCCGGGAAGCCATAGAAGATGCCATTGCTTATGTTAAAAAGTTCCATTATCTGGATGATGACCGGTATGCCAGGACTTTTATTCTGTTCCACCAGGAAAAGCGCAGCAAAATGAAACTGACAATGGATTTACGCAAGAGGGGCATTCCCCAGGAGATTATAGATGCGGCTATGGAAGAAGTATTTTCGTCGGATGAGAGAGGGCAGATAGAAGCATTGTTAAGAAAGCGTCAATTTCCTAAAACCACAGGGGACGAATGGGAATTTCGTAAAAATTACCGGTTTTTAATGGGCAGAGGATATAAAAGCAGTGATATTCTCCGGATTATGAAAGATATGGCAGGTTAGGCAGTATATTGGTTTATCGTCTTTGTGTAAGCTGGCACTTGACATTAGAGGCAAATAAGTATAAAATTTAACTATTGTTATTTATGACAGATAAGACTTTGTTTTGTTATATGTACAATGAAAACTGAATAAAGGAGGTGCTCCTGTGCCAGTGCAGATTATAGTTGCTATTGCTGTTGTCGTTACTTTAATCATAGCCATTCCAATTACTTTTGCCGCCACATCTTCTTATAACAGGAAGGTTGCCGAACAGAAAATAGGCAGCGCAGAGGATAAGGCAAGAGGAATTATTGACGAGGCGGTTAAGACTGCTGAGACAAAGAAAAGAGAAGCCTTGCTGGAAGCCAAAGAGGAAACCATTAAGGCAAAGAATGACCTGGATAAAGAAATTAAGGAACGACGGGCGGAACTCTCCCGCAACGAGCGGCGTATTGTGCAGAAGGAGGAGAACTTAAACAAAAAGTTAGAATCCATCGAGAAGCGCGAAGCCGGTTTTGCTGCCAGGGAAGAAGAGTTAAACAGGCAGAAAACAGAGATAGCGAAACTGAATGAAGAACGAGTACAGGAACTAGAACGAATCTCAGGACTTACCTCCGAGCAGGCAAAAGAATATCTTTTAAAAACTGTTGAAGAAGATGTAAAGCTTGATACGGCCAAACTCATTAAGGAAATGGAGAATCAGGCAAAGGAAGAAGCAGGAAAGAAGGCAAAAGATTATGTGGTTACGGCAATCCAGAAATGTGCTGCCGACCATGTGGCTGAGACTACTATTTCAGTAGTACCGCTTCCCAATGATGAGATGAAGGGAAGGATTATTGGAAGGGAAGGAAGAAATATCCGTACCTTAGAGACATTGACCGGTGTAGATTTGATTATTGATGATACGCCGGAAGCAGTGGTTCTTTCCGGATTTGACCCAATCCGCAGAGAAATTGCAAGAATTGCTTTAGAGAAACTGATTGTGGACGGACGTATTCATCCGGCCAGAATTGAAGAGATGGTTGAAAAAGCAAAGAAGGAAGTTGAGACAATGATTCGGGAGGAGGGGGAAGCTGCTACTTTAGAAGTAGGGGTTCACGGAATCCACCCGGAACTTGTGCGTCTTTTAGGGCGTATGAAATTCAGAACCAGTTATGGGCAGAATGCATTAAAGCATTCCATTGAGGTTGCTCAGCTTGCCGGTCTTTTGGCTGGTGAAGTGGGGGTGGATATACGTATCGCAAAGCGTGCAGGTTTATTACATGACATTGGAAAATCCATTGACCATGAAGTGGAAGGTTCCCATATCCAGATTGGTGTGGAATTGTGTAGAAAATACAAGGAGACGCCACTTATTATCAATGCGGTTGAAGCACATCATGGTGATGTAGAGCCAGGGTCTTTGATTGCATGTCTGGTACAGGCTGCGGACACCATAAGTGCAGCAAGGCCAGGCGCCAGAAAAGAGACTTTGGAAACATATTCAAACAGATTAAAACAGTTAGAAGATATTACAAATGGATTCAAAGGAGTTGAGAAATCTTTTGCAATTCAGGCAGGTAGAGAGATTCGCGTAATGGTAGTTCCAGAACAGATTAATGATGCCGATATGGTGTTGTTAGCGCGTAATATTTCCAAGCAGATTGAATCTGAATTGGAGTACCCGGGACAGATTAAAGTAAATGTAATCAGGGAGTCCCGCGTAATAGATTATGCAAAATAAGGAATAAGTATAAGGAGTTGTTTCACTAAGCAGATTAGTGTACAACTCCTTTTCTATGCAAAAATATTAATTTCTTCTTTCAGATTTGAAGAAAAAATTATACAATAATAGATGTAGAGAGGAATGGTGATATATATGGTTCAGAAATTAGTTCGTACAAAAAGAGTGTTGGAGAGAAAAGGCGCAATTGTAGATATGTATACGGATTATGTTCAATTGCCGGATGGAAGGGAAGCAAAGTGGGATTTTATCGCCCATAGAAAGGGAGCGGCTGCGGTGGTTGCAGTTTTGCCTGACGGTAAACTTGTGATGGTAAGGCAGTACAGAAATGCACTGGACCGTGTTACTCTTGAAATTCCTGCAGGGGCCAGGGACAGTGTCACAGAAGATACGGCTGTCTGTGCCAAAAGAGAGTTAGAGGAAGAGACAGGATACTGCTGTGGGAAACTGGAAAAACTTTTGGAGTTAAAATCCACGGTTGCCTTTTGCAATGAGTTTATTGATGTATACCTGGCCACTGAGTTAAAGCCGGGGAAGCAGAAATTAGACGAGGATGAATTTATTGATATTGTTTCTTATGAACTGTCAGAATTATGTGATATGATTTACAAAGGAGAGATTCAGGATGCCAAAACAGTGGCAGGAGTGTTAGCTTATGCCAATTTAAGGAATAAAAAAGGCTGACAGGCATAAGGTGTAAAGAAAGAAATATATGGAGACAGAGGTGAAGAAAGGAACTTATCTTTTTTTTACTGCCTTTCTGGCAGGTGTGCTCATTGCAAATTTTTTTGGTGTTGCATGGGGAAGAGATACAGGGGCAATGGGAGAGTATTATATGAACAGGTATCTCTACATTGATATTTCCGGAAGGGAACTGTTCGTATACCTGTTTTATCAGCGTATTCCCCGGGGAATATTGCTGTTTCTCCTTAGTTTCGGCATTGGTATATGGATTTTATATGGATACATTGCTTATCTGGGATTATCCGTAGGATTTCTTTCTGTCATTGCCATAATATGTTATGGGGTAAAAGGAATCTTACTTATAGCGGGTTTTCTGTTTCCCCAGTGGATTTGTTATGTCCCCATTCTTTTTATATGGCATAGGGTATTAAGTGAAAAGAGAAGATGGAATAGGGACATTTCATCAGGAGGATACCAAAGAGGCTCAGGGATGAAAACCGTATTTGCTGCCGGAGTAATTGCATTAGCCCTTTGCGGGCTGTTTTTGGAGAGCTATGTAAATCCTTTTATTTTAAAGGGCATTGTAAGGAATATGTAAAAAGGACTGTGTAAACTCACAGCCCTCCGTAAAAATCACACGGTCATTTCAGCAATATCATAAATAAGTCGCTCCGATTCCTCCCAGCCTAAACAGGGGTCCGTAATGGATTTTCCATATACATGTTCCCCTACTTTCTGGCAGCCGGGTTCAATGTAGCTTTCCACCATAACGCCCTTTATCATATTTTTAATATCGTTGGAAAGTTTACGGTTGTGCATTACTTCTTTTACAATGCGAACCTGTTCATGGTATTGTTTGTTGGAGTTGGAATGGTTAGCGTCAATGATGGCAGCCGGGTTTTGCAAATCCATCTGGTTATATCTGTCAATCAGCCGCATAATATCCTCATAATGGTAATTTTGCACACAGTTGCCGTGTTTGGATACGGCTCCCCGGAGAATTACATGTGTCAGGGGATTGCCTGAGGTTTCCACTTCAAAGCCCCGGTGTACAAAGTGGTGGGGATGCTGTGCCGCATAAACAGAATTTAACATAACGGTAAAGTCACCGCTGGTAGGATTTTTCATGCCGGATGCCACATCAAAGCCGCTGACAGTAAGACGGTGCTGCTGGTCTTCTACGGAACGGGCGCCAATGGCAACATAGGAGAGCAAATCCTCCACATATCCCCAGTTTTCAGGGTATAACATTTCATCGGCACAGGTTAATCCGCTTTCTGCAATGGCACGGATATGCATTTGACGCATGGCAATTAAACCTGCCAGCATGTCCGGCTTTTTTTCCGGGTCCGGCTGGGAGGCAATTCCCTTATAGCCTTCTCCGGTGGTGCGGGGTTTGTTTGTATAGATTCTTGGAATAATGATTAATTTATCCTGTACTTTTTCGGAAACAGCGGTAAGCCGGCTTACGTAGTCGCAGACAGCATCTTCATTGTCTGCGGAACAGGGCCCGATAATCAGAAGGAAACGGTTATCCTTTCCTGTGAGTACGTCGGAAATCATCTTGTCTCTTTTCCCTTTTAAAGCCGTAAGTTCCTTAGAAAGAGGATATTGCGCCTTCACTTCGGAAGGGCTTGGTAATTTTTGCAGATATGTAAAACTCATAAGTATTATCTCTCCTGTGTGTTATAATTTCATAGGTATAAAAGAGGCTATGAAACAGATTCCATAGCCTCTAAAGATGCACCCGGCGGGAATCGAACCCGCATCATTGGAGTCGGAGTCCAACGTTCTATCCATTAGACTACGGTTGCAGAACACAAATTATAATAATACAATCTATGGGGAATGTCAATAATTTCTTTTTTTAATTGTCATATATGGGTTGACAATTGAGAAAGGGTTTGCTATTCTAAAACATGTCTTTTATTACAAAATTGTTACATACAATAAGACGGAATGATGAAAAAGTTTAGAAACTTAAGTGTTGAATATAGGTAATTACAGTTTTAAGGAGGAAAAAAATGAGTAATCAGAATCAGAATTCAAATGAGAACAAGACGAATGCAGTAAATAATAATGATGTAAAAAAGATTGTAAATACCGGAGGCGGTACGAACAGTCAGGGAAAGAGCGGCAGCAATGTGCAAAATGACCTGTCAAGTTTTGCGGAGTTCTGCAGAAGGAATGTGCGGTACTTAGCGGCGGCGGGCTTGTTCCTTATTATTGTTTTCCTTCTGGTGAAAGGTTCGGCGGGCAGTTCGGGAGGCACAAAAGACAACAATAACAATGTGGCTGCGGCGCCCACGGAGACCCCTGCCCCGGAGACAGAGGTTTCCTCAGAGACCCAGGACTTTGCAAAGGATGCATATCCCCAGATTAACGAACTTATCAGCAATTACTATACTGCATATGCCAACGGGGATTTGGATACTCTGGCAGTCTTAACGCAAAACATGACGGAAACGGAGAAAAGCTATATTTCCGTTTTCAGCCAGCAGGTAGCCCAGTATGAGAATATTTCCTGTTATACAAAATCAGGGTTAGACGATACTTCCTATATTGTTTCCGTATGTCTGGATATGAGGTTTAATGATATAGAGACAACGGCTCCCGGATTGGAATTTTTCTATGTGCGTACCAATCCGGACGGAAGTTTGTACATTGACCAGCGTTACAGCCAGTTTAATTTATCAAAACATGAGCAGGCGTTAGAGCCGGAGGTTGAGGCCCTCATTGAAGATTTTAAACAGCAGGAAGATGTAATTGCGTTGCAGAACCAGGTACAGGCAAGATATACGGAAGCCATTGCTTCTGACGAGAACTTAAGGGTTATGGCAGAGGAAACGGTTCCGGGCGTTATAAAAGTATGGGCATCTGACCAGGCGGAAGCGGCAAAGGCAGCGGAAGAAGCAGCAAAGGCAGAAGAAGAGGCAGCAAAGAAAGCAGCGGAAGAAGAAGCGGCAAAGAAAGCGGAAGAAGAGAAGAAAGCAGCAGAACTGGCAGCGGCAGTTACCGTGTTTGCCACAAGCAAGGTAAATGTCCATGCACAGGCAAGCGAGGAGGCAGATATTATCGGCCAGTTAGAGGCCGGTTCCCAGACAACC
>CANRJF010000055.1 GCA_947630855.1 uncultured Lachnospiraceae bacterium | reverse complement strand
CTTAGAGGATAAAGACGGCTGGAGCCGTATTGATTACAGTAACGGCACACAGGGGTATGTAAAATCTGAGTATCTTTCCACAGACAGCAGCGCCGTAGCATCCAATGATACGGCAGAAACTGCACCAGAAGAAGCACCGGCAGATGCAGGCGGCCTGGCAGAGGGAAGTACGGTTACTTTAAAGGAAAGCGTTATCGTGCGTGAGTCCATGAGCACAGATTCTGCCAAGGTGGCAACTGCATATGCAGGCGAGAAAGTTATTATTGTAATGAGTTATGCAGAGGGATGGACAAAAGTAAATTACAATGATAAAATCGGATTTATCAGAACGGATTTGTTACAGTAGAAATTTTTGATAAGAAAATAAAAACATTTGCGGAGGCTTATTCACAGGGAAAAGTCTCCGCCTTTGTGTACAGGGAGCCAGATTTATGGGGGAAGGAATCAGGATTAATAAGTTTTTAAGCGAGGCGGGAGCCTGTTCCAGAAGGGAGGCAGACCGCTGTATTGAAATGGGGGAAGTTACCATTGACGGAAAACCGGCGGAGATGGGAAGCCGGGTTTTGCCGGGACAGAGGGTGTGCCTTAAGGGAAAAGAAGTGACAAAAGAGCAGGAGATGATTCTTTTAGCAGTGCATAAACCGGCAGGGATTGTATGTACTGCCGAGAAACGGGAAAAAAATAATATTGTGGATTTTCTTCATTATCCCAAACGCGTCTATCCTGTGGGAAGGCTGGATAAAGATTCCTCCGGGCTTATTTTTATGACAAATAACGGGGACATTGTAAATAAAATTATGCGTTCAGGCAATATGCATGAAAAGGAATATCTTGTCACCGTAAATAAGCCTGTGACGGATTATTTTTTAAGAGGTCTGGCAGGAGGCGTGCCTTTGGTGGAACTGGGAGTTACCACCAGAAAATGTTTCGTTGAGCCTGTGGGAAAACGAAAATTCAGGATTATTTTAACCCAGGGATATAACAGGCAGATACGAAGAATGTGTGAATATTTTGGGTATCGTGTGGAAAAACTTATACGAATACGCATAATGAATATTACATTAGGAGATTTAGAAGAAGGAAAATACAGAAGGGTGACTGACGCAGAGTGGAAGGAATTGCAGGAGATGATACGCTATTCTGCCAATATGCCGGTCATCCCGGGAAATGGGAAGAGCCAGGGAAGAAAAGCAGGGGAAAAACCAACGGAAAGCGAGAAAAGAGGAGTGGAAGATGGACGCAGAGGCAAGAATACAAGAATTAAAAAGGCAGATTGAATATCACAGCAACCTCTATTACAATGAAGATAACCCGGAAATTTCCGATTATGAATTTGACATGATGATGCAGGAGCTAAAAAAGCTGGAGGCGGAAAATCCCAATCTTGCAGCGGAAGATTCCCCCACAAAACGGGTGGGGGGAACGGCAAAAAGGGAAGCGGGAGTCTTAGTGCGGCATAATGTTCCCATGTTAAGCCTCCAGGATGTTTTTTCTAAAGAGGAAGTCCTGCATTTTGTGGAGGAAATGCAGCAGCAGTTAGATGAGCCTGAATTTGTGGTGGAATATAAAATTGACGGCCTGTCCATGGTGCTGCGCTATGAAAACGGAGACTTGAAACTGGCGGAAACCAGAGGGGACGGCATTAATTTCGGGGAGGATGTAACAGAAAATGCCAGGGTAATATCCGATGTGAAAAAGAAACTAAAAGACAAGCCGGAATATTTGGAAATCCGTGGGGAAGTTTATATGAAAAACCAGGATTTTGATGCGGTAAATGAAAGGCAGGAACTTCTTGGGAAAAAAACATTTGCCAATCCAAGAAACTGTGCGGCAGGCACATTGCGCCAGTTGGACAGCAGTGTTACAAAAGAGCGGAAACTTTCCATGTTTATCTTTAATATCCAGCAAGTCCGGGGAATGACAATCGAAACCCACGGAGAAGGGTATGAATTTCTAAAAAGGCAGGGCATTCCCGTAATTGATAATTACAAAATCTGTAAGACCGGGGAAGAAGTGTGGGCTGCCATTGAGGCAATCGGGGAGAACCGGGGAAAATTAGATTATGATATTGACGGCGCGGTGGTGAAAATCAACCGTTTTTCTGACAGGGAAAAATTAGGCGCCACCTCCAAAGTGCCAAGGTGGGCGGTAGCCTACAAATATCCCCCGGAGGAAAAGGAATCTGTGATAAAGGATATTGAACTTTCTGTGGGAAGGACAGGAAGGATTACTCCCACGGCAGTGTTTGACCCGGTAAGGCTGTGCGGTACTTCCGTTTCCAGGGCAACGTTGCACAACCAGGATTTTATTGACGAACTGGATATCGGCATCGGTGATACGGTATCCGTGTACAAATCCGGGGAAATCATTCCCAAAATCAAGGAGGTAAAAAAAGAAAAACGTCCCAAAGGCTGGGTGAAATTCAGGATTCCAGATGTGTGCCCTGTATGCGGTGGAGAGACTGTAAGGGATAAAGATACGGCAGATATCCGGTGTACAAACCCAGGGTGCCCGGCACAGTTAGAGCGGCATATCATTAATTTTGTAGGCAGGGATGCCATGGATATCAAAGGATTTGGCACGGTCTATATCGAAGAACTTGTAAGAAACGGGTATATTGGCAGCATTGCAGATATTTATGACTTAAAAAACCACAGGGAACAGTTGATTGAAGAAGGGCTTATTGGAAAAGAAAAGAATACCGATAAATTATTAAGCGCCATTGAAAAATCCAAGGAAAATGATGCCTATAAGCTGCTGACAGGATTTGGTATTCCCAATGTGGGCAAGGCGGCGGCAAGAACCATTATGCGTTATTTTAAGACCATTGACGGGGTAAAAGAAGCGGATATGGAAGAATTGCAGAAAGTGAATGACGTGGGGGAGATATCCGCGCAATGCATTTATAAATTTTTCAGAGAGGAAGATAATGAAAAACTCTTACACAGGTTAAAAGAATCCGGTGTTAATATGGAGTGCAAAGAGCAGCAGGGGGAAGATACCCGTTTTCTGGGACAGACCTTTGTGATTACAGGAACCCTTCCCGGCATGGACAGGAAAGAGGCGGCAGCCCTTATTGAAAAATTCGGGGGAAAAGTCTCCGGTTCCGTTTCAAAAAAGACAAATTATCTTCTGGCAGGGGAAAATGCGGGAAGCAAGCTGACAAAGGCAAAAGAACTTGGTACAACCATTATCTCAGAAGAAGATTTAATAAAAATGACAGAAGAAAACTAAAGGAAAGAAGGCCTATATTATGCCAATATGTGTACAAGCTGATTTACCGGCAAAAGAGATTTTAGAGAAAGAAAATATATTTACCATGGATGAAACAAGGGCAATGCATCAGGATATCCGTCCCATCAGCATTGCAGTGTTAAATCTCATGCCTTTAAAGGAGGATACGGAGTTACAGCTTCTGCGCTCCTTATCCAATACGCCTTTGCAGGTGGATATTACATTTCTCACCGTGCAGAGCCATGAGTCAAAACATACTTCAAAAAGCCATTTGAATAAATTTTATCTGATGTTTGATGATGTAAAAGACCAGCGTTTTGACGGACTGATTATCACAGGAGCGCCGGTGGAGCTTATGGAATTTGAGGAAGTGGATTACTGGGAGGAAATCTGTACCATTATGGACTGGAGCAAAACCCACGTGACATCCACCCTGTATCTTTGCTGGGGGGCGCAGGCGGGCCTTTACTACCATTACGGAATAAAAAAGCATATACTGCCAAAGAAAGTTTTCGGCATATTTCCCCACCAGGTAAAAAACAGGAAAGTGCCCCTAGTCCGGGGATTTGATGATGTGTTTATGGCTCCCCATTCCAGAAACACCTGTGTGCTGACAGAAGATATCCAGGCGGTGAAAGAACTTACGATTTTGGCGGAATCCGAAGAAGTTGGGGTGTTTCTTGCCATTGCGGATGAGGGAAGAAAGATTTTTGTAAGGGGGCATCCTGAGTATGACAGACGCACATTGGACAATGAGTATAAGCGTGATAAGGCAAAGGGGATAGATATTGCCCTGCCTAAAAATTATTATCCCAATGATGACTGGGAAAAGAAGCCAAACCTTATGTGGAGGGCACATGGCAATGCCCTTTATTCCAATTGGCTCAACTATTATGTCTACCAGCAGACCCCCTATGAGTTTATTGATACGGCAAGAATTGTGGGAAAGTAGGCACAAAAATCGGGAGAAAAATAATGGAAACATCATACAACGTAATCGTATTGGATTTAGACGGAACGTTAACAAATTCCAAAAAAGTAATTACCCCAAAGACGAAAGATGCGCTGATGAAAGTCCAGTGTATGGGAAAGAAAGTGGTGCTTGCCTCTGGCAGGCCCACCGGAGGGGTTGTTGCCCTGGCGGATGAGTTAAGGCTGGATATATTCGGCGGATATGTCCTTTCTTTTAATGGAGGCCACATAATCAATTATGCAGACGGTTCCATTGTGTATGACAGGACGGTTCCAAAAGATTTGACAACGCCTGTTTACAACGAGGCAAAGTCCTTAGGGCTGCAGGTGGTCACGTACAACGACAGCGAGATTATCCTGGGAACAAAAGGAGACCGGTATACGGATTTGGAATCCATGGTCAATCATATGCCCATGCGAAAAGTAGACAATTTTACGGAAGTGGTGGATTTTCCGGTAAATAAATTTTTGCTTACCGGGGAGCCGGAGCAGATAGCGGCGGCACAGGAGCATATGCGGGAGAAATTTGGGGACAGGCTGAATATTTTCCGTTCGGAGCCTTATTTTTTAGAGATGATGCCCCAGTCTATTGACAAAGCATATTCTCTTGGTATTTTGCTGGATTATCTGAAAACGGACCGTACCCACATGATTTGCTGCGGGGACGGATACAATGACCGCTCCATGATTCAGATGGCGGGCCTTGGGGTGGCAATGGCAAATGCCCAGGAGGAAGTAAAGGAAGTGGCGGATTATGTTACAGCTTCTAATGATGAAGACGGGATTGCACAGGTAGTCGGTAAATTTATGTTAGTGTAGGAGAAGGGTATGGGTTTAGAGACAATCAGGGAAAACATTGACAGGGTGGATACACAAATGCGGGAGTTGTTTTTAGAGCGTATGGAGCTGTCCCGCCAGGTAATAGAAGAAAAACAAAAGACAGGGGGCAGTGTCCATGCCCCAAAACGGGAGAAGGAAGTAATTGCCGGGCGTATGGAGGGAGTGCCGGAGGAATTTTCATCAGAATACCGCATGTTTTTAAAGCAGATTATGGCAATAAGCCGGACTTATCAGTATTCTCATTTAAAACTGCCGGAGGACATAGAACAAACGGCAGACTGCAGGGGGGAATTACAGATTCAGTTTCTATGCGGGCGGGAGTCTGGTCAGTTGTTATGGGCAGTGACGGCGCTTAACCTGGCAGGCATTACCGTAAAAGACATTGAAACACAGGCGGCTTCGGAAGGAAAAATGTGCTGCCGTATAAAAGCTGTGGGAGATTTTCGTTTAAATTTGGCAAAGGGAGCGGTTTTACAGATATATGAAGAGAATGAAGAGGTACTGGTGGAGAAAATTATGGATTAGAATCATGCTTTTATGCATGGTGACAGGGGTTTTGAATTTCCCGGTGGAAAGTTTCGGGGCGGAAATTCCGGGGAATACGGAGATTTTCCAGAATAAAAGGGAAGAACTGTATGACAGTTTGGAACCTGTGTGTGTGTTGGAGTTAAAGCCGGAAAATATTTCTTCTGACAAAAAAGAGGAAAAAGCCGGGGTTTATTCTTTACAGGCATCAGAGTGGACAAAGTATGCCAGTACATATTTTTATGAACAGCTTTCGGAAGAGGAAAAGGCATTTTGGATGGGGCTTAATCAACAGTGCAGCGAGTATCTTTTGAGTAACAAAAATGTGGAAAAGGTGGAGGCGTATTATGCCCTGCCAAAAGTGGAGTATACAGGATTAACCTTTAACCGGGCAAGGCAGGTATATCAGTTGTTCCGCTATTCAAATCCCCAGTATTATTTCCTGGGAAACGCTGTTTATCATAACAGTGAGAGTAAGGTTGTCCGTCTGTGTGTATTTGAGGAATTTGCCAAAGGCACAAGCAGGGCGGCCGCTACTGCCAGGGTAAAATATCAGATTGGGGAGATGATGGAGGAAATCAACGGGGAAAAGACAGATTTAATGAAAGAAAAAATGGCCCATGATTTAATCTGTGAGAAAGTGGATTATGACAGTAACCACAATAACGAGGCGAAAAATAAATTTAACCAGGGGATTTACAGTGTGTTTTGTACGGACACTACCGTGTGTGCCGGATATTCCCAGGCCATGCAGCTTTTGATGAACGGGGCGGGGATTCAATGTGCCATTGTCACCAGCAAGACCCACGCGTGGAATATGGTATTGCTGGGGGGAAACTGGTATTATACGGACCTTACCTGGGATGACGGGAAGGATAACTGGCTCTATACCTACTTTAACAGAAGCCGGGAAAAAATGCTGGAAATTGACGGGACGGGCCACAGGGAGGAAAGTTATTTAGAAGAATATCTCCCCGGGAATTTTGCGGATTCCCAGGTTATGCGCACAGATGTGCCTTCCATACAGATGATAAACGGCCATATTGTCATGTCATCGGAGGGCGGTGATATTTATTATACCTTGGATGCACATACGCCGTTCCGGTTAAAAAATGCGGTAAAATATGAGAATCCCATTCCTGTGAAAAGGGAGACGGATATCGTGGCGGTGGCTTCAAAAAAAGGCTGTTTTGAGAGTATGCGGAAGAAATTTTCCATCTACCAGGTAAATTTTTTGCTGGAGGGAAGCCCTTACGGGGAACCCCTGCTTTTGCCGGAAGGGGAGAAGATACCGCAGCCTGTGCCGGGCAGACGGGAGGGATATGTTTTTACGGGGTGGCATATTGACCCGGCGTGTACCGTTTCCTATCATTTTGAAAGCCCCGTAAAGGGCAGCATTACCCTTTACGGAGGCTGGCGGAAAGATACGGGGGGAACAGATGCAGGAGGGACAAAAAACCCTTCTAACGCAGAAAATTCCGGGGAGGAGTCGAAGTTATTTCCCGCTGTCCCTGTTTCCTATAAGGTCACGTACCATGCCAACGGCGGTTACATTGGAAAAAAATCTGTAAGCACACAGGAGTGTTTTGTGACAAACCGGACGGTATACGGCAGCCAGCCAAAAGCCAGGCGGAAAGATTATGTATTTTTAGGATGGTACACAAAGAAGGGGAAAGGGCAGAAGATAAAGGATACGGATGTGGCAGAACTTACGGGAGATACCACATTTTATGCCCACTGGGGCAAAGTAAATCCCAGGAAGGCGGCAATTTCCTCTGTAAAGAGCAGGGGAGAGGGGGAGATGACCCTTAAGATAAAACAGGTAAAGTCTGCCAGCGGATATCAGATTCGCTATTCCACCTCACCCTCCATGGAGTCAGCCAAAAAAATAAAATCCACTGATACGAAAAATCAGATACAGGGATTGAAAAGGGGAAAGAAATATTATGTGCAGGTGCGCATGTTCCAGAAGGAATCCGTAAGCGGCAAAGTGTATTATGGGGAATGGAGCGGTAAAAAGTCTGTGAAGATAAAAAAGAAGTAGTTGTGGACAAATCCGTGTATTTGATTTACAATAAAAATTGAAATGAGAAAACATAAGGTACCCGCAGGGCACATGAATGCCACGCTGCGCGGGCAAGATTAAGGAGGGTTTTATGAAAAAGAGAATTGGGGCATTGCTTCTGGCAGGAATACTATTTTTTACCAGTGGGGCAGAAGGCGTGTCTGCGGCCCAGGCGCCTGAAGATGAAATCACCAGGGCAGAAGCGCTTTTAAACAGTGAGAAATCTGTAAATACTGCTGATTTAGACATGCAGGGAAAAGAGGGAGGGCTGATACAGCCGGTTTCCATGCTGGTAGACGAGTCCGAAGCTAAGAATGTTTATAAATATACGGCAAAACCTAAGGGTTCCGCCCCTTACAACGGTGCATATGATAAATATTCCACCAATTATTACTATAATCAGTTAAATGATAACCAGAGGGCGTTGTGGGATGGCTTGGATAAGATGTGTTATGATTATCTTACAGGAACCCAGAGCCTTGGCCCGGCAAAAACCTATGATGACGGTGGAATAAGATTTGATTATTGTACCACGGATTTTGTGATGTATAACAATATGTCGTTTGATGAGGCGTCATGGGTTGCAGCCATGTTCCGGTACTCCAACCCCCAGTACTATTTCCTTCAGTTGCTGACCCCCGGATATATCAATGATACAGATACCATGGGAAAACTGGCGCTGACATTGTTTGATGATTTCGGGGACGGCGGGGCAAGGAAGACTGCCACAGGCGAAATGTTTACAAAGGTAAACAACTGGATGAGCCAGATTAATGCCCAGCCCAATGATTTGTTAAAGGAAAAAGTGGCCCATGATTTAATCTGCCAGAATGTAAAGTATGACCAGGGATATGAAGACCCCAGCATAACGGCCAATGAATTTAACCAGTCAGCCTACTCTACCTTTGTGAAGGGAGTCACTGTCTGCGCAGGGTATTCCCAGGCTATGCAGCTTTTAATGAACGGCGCGGGCATTGACTGCGGTGTAGTGACTAGTCTGGAGCATGAGTGGAATATTATTAAATTAAATCATACATGGTATTATGTGGACTTAACATGGGATGATACGGATGATGAGACATATCCTGTCATATATAATTTTTTCAACCGCAGCAAAGCAGTATTTACAAGCTGTGAAGGCGGCATCCACCATGTGGCGGAGACTTTCTGGAATCCTTATCTCCCGGAATTAACATATGATTCAGGGGCATCAGGCATTTCCAATTACTGCTCCATCCACACGGCAACCACCCAGCTTGCCGCCCCTGTTATCACAATATCCAATAACATGGTGAATATTACATCACCCTCCGGCGGAAATATTTATTACGCTATCGGCACCCAGCCTTCCGACGCATTTTTTAAGGCAACCCGCTATACAGCGCCTTTCAGTGTAGCGCCGGGAACGGCAGTAAGGGCAGTGGCTATGGCCAGCGGATATGTGGACAGCCCGGTAACGGAAGTATTGATTCGCCAGGCAACTGTAACCTTAAATGCCAACGGAGGCCAGTTCAGCAAGAGAAGCGAAAAGAAGAGGGTACGTTCTTTTTACTATGTGTCAGGAAGCACGTATGATATGCTGGATACGCCAAAACGGAAAGGCGGATACACATTTTTAGGATGGTATACCAAGAAATCCGGAGGCAGGGAGGTGACTTCCGCTACGCCTGTAAATGAAAACAGTATTACACTGTATGCCCACTGGTCAAAAATCAAGCCAAAGTCTGTTTCCATATCAAAGTTAAAGAGCAGACAGCCGGGGGAGATGACTGTCACCATTAAAAATGTAAAATCCGCAAGCGGCTATCAGATAAAATATTCTAAGAAAAAGAATATGAAATCCGCAAAGACAAGGACGGTCATTGGCAATAAAAATACAATTACCGGCTTAAAAGGGAAGAAGACATATTATGTCCAGGCCCGTATGTACCAGACGGATTCTGTAAGCGGCAAAAAGAAGTACGGTCCATGGAGCAGTGTCAAATCTGTTAAAATTAAAAAATAGCCGGGACATGGACAGAAAAATTTCTGGCTTATAACGGCAGGGAGGCAGAATCTTATGATTCTGCCTTATTATACTCTAAAGCATACATATTTGGCTTACGGGTATAAAAACAGGAGTAGAAGAAAATGAAGAAAAAATGGCTGGGCATAGCAGGGCTTATCCTGCTGCCCATACTGAATTTTTATCTGTTGGAATCTTATACCCATAACGGCATAAAGGAAGTGCGTCCCTATTCCCAGCTTTTTAATATTCTGTTATTCGAACTGCTGGCATGGATGCTGTTTTTCCTGTTTCGCAGTTCTGTCACCGCCCTTAGAATCGAGACAGGGGCTGCCATGATTGCAGGGCTTGTGAATTACTACGTGTATTCCTTTCGCTCCCTTCCCCTTGTTCCCTGGGATATTTTTTCCGTAAGGACAGGGATAAGCGTTATGGATAATTACGATTTTACCCCCACCCCCCGGATTGTGATTGTGGTTCTTATATTTATTCTTATGTTTATTCTGGAGGGTTTCCTTCCTCTGGATTTAAAGGAATGGAAATGGCCCAAAAGTCTTGGGGCATCACTGGCGGTTCTGGTGGTAATCTGTGGTTTTTCCCATGTATTGCAGCAGGAGGATTTTCAGAATAAGCACCGTATGTACAATAAACTGTTTACCCCCGTATTTATGTGGCAGGTCAACGGTTTTGCACTGACCTTTGTTATGGAGCTGCCTTTTGTGACAGTGGAAAAGCCTGACGGTTACAACAGGGATGAGGCACAGGAGATTTTGGGGGAATATGAAGAAAAGACAGAGGACGCAAAGGGAAATGGGGACATGCCAAGCATCATTGTGGTGATGGACGAAGCATTTTCTGATTTGGCAGTGCTGGGGGAATTTGCGGCAAGTGAGGATTATATGCCGAATTTTCATGCTATGCAGCAGAACGGGAAAAACCGGGTGACAGGAATGTTAAATGTGTCTGTGTGCGGCGGGAATACTGCCAATACGGAATTTGAGTATCTTACCGGCAATACCATGGCATTTCTGCCCCAGGGCTCCATTCCCTATCAGCAGTATATAAAAACAGACATAGATGCTATTCCAGCCTATTTAAAAACCCTGGGATATGAAACCTACGGTATGCATCCTTATTATGAAGAGGGCTGGGACAGGAACAGGGTGTATCCCCGGCTGGGATTTGAACACCTCATGTTTTTACCGGACTTTTGGCAGCCTTTATATATCAGGAATTATGTGAGTGATAAAACCTGTGTGGATAAAATCATTGAAACATATGAAAACAGAAATGCCTCCGCATTTATTTTTGCAGTTACCATGCAAAACCATGGGGGATATACCAATGCATATGAAAATTTTACGCCCCATATTACTGTGGAGGGGAAAGAATCTTATTCCCTTTCCGCTTATCTCTCCCTGATTCAAAAGACAGATGAGGCATTTGGAAATCTTATTGACTATTTTTCCAGGGAGAAAGAGCCTGTTATCCTGGTTTTTTTCGGAGACCACCAGCCTAATGATACGGTGGCGGAGCCGATTTTGGAATTAAACGGCACTACATACAAGACGTTAACCAGTGAGATGGGGGATAAAAGATACCAGGTTCCCTATATGATTTGGAGTAATTTTCCTATGGAAAACGAAGAAAAAGATATGAGTGCAAATTTTCTGGCAGGAGAGACATTAAAGCGGGCGGGGCTGCCTCTGCCGGCTTACCATACATTTTTACAGGAACTAAGGCAGGAGTATCCGGTGGTTTCTGCCCGGAGGATTTCGGATAATGATGGGAATCATATACAAAAGAAGGAGTTTGGGGAAAAATTAAAGCAGTATCAGAAATTACAGTATTATCAGTTGTTTGACTAGAAGGAGATTTCATGAGCAGATATAAATTCAATATTATGCTTTCCTTTGCGCTTCCCGTTTTCATTTCTGTGGTGATACTCATTCATAATGGCGTGTTTCCTTTTGGGGAAAACTGCATTCTGCACATTGACATGTATCATCAGTATGCACCTTTTTTTACGGAGATGATGGATAAGCTAAAACATGGGGAAAGCCTTTTGTATTCTTTTCAGATTGGCCTGGGTTCTGACTTTGTATCCCTGTTTGCCTATTACCTGGCAAGCCCTTTAAACTGGTTTTTAATTTTCTGCCCTAAGGCATATGTCATTGAATTTATGACAATTTTGATTTTACTTAAGATTGGGCTTTGCGGCAGCAGTTTTGCTTATTTTGCGGAAAACCATTTTCACACGGAAGATGGGACGGTGAGCGTGTTTGCCTGTTTTTATGCGCTGTCCGGTTATATGGCGGCTTATAGCTGGGATATTATGTGGCTGGACTGCCTTGTGCTTGCCCCTGTAATCTTTTGGGGGCTTCATCTTCTTGTCTTGGAAAAAAGGGCAAATCTTTACTGCATTACCCTGGGAATTGCCATATTGTCAAATTTTTATATTGCCATTATGATTTGCATTTTTGCCGCCATCTACTTTTGTATTTTGTTGTTTGAAAACATAAAAGGGTGGCAGGAAAGGGTGAAGACTACGGCAAGGTTTGCCCTTTATTCCCTTTTAGCAGGGGGCATGGGGGCAGTGCTGATTATCCCGGAGACGGTAATTTTAAGTTACAGTGGTTCTTCCGGTTTTTCCTTTCCCCACAGTTTTGAAATGTATTTTTCCCTTATGTCGCAACTGGCAAGGCACTGTTTTGATGTGGAGGTTTATACCGGCAGGGAGCACTGGCCTAACCTTTATTGCGGGGCGGCGGTTTTTCCTTTGCTTATCCTGTATTTTTTAAATAGGAAAATACCCAGGAAAAAGAAGCTGGTGAGGGGGATATTCCTTTTATTTTTCTGGGTGAGCTTTGCCAATAATATACTGGATTTTATATGGCACGGATTTCATTTTCCCGATTCCCTGCCGGGGCGGCAGTCTTTTTTGTATATTTTCTTATTGCTGCTTTTGGCATATGAAGCATATCATAACAGGGAAGGGAACCATATGTATCATGTGATTCTGGCGGTGGGAATATCCTGGGGATTTCTGGCATTGTGCGCCTTTGTGGTGGATGCAGGCATGGTGACGGCGGAGGCCATAGGAATTACCGGGGCATTTATTGCAGGCTACGGGGCATTATTTATCATATGGCACACAGGGAAAAGGGATTTAAAACCTATTGCGGCATGGACTGCCATGGGCCTGGCATTGCTGGAAGTGTATGCCAATTTCAGTCTGACAGGATTTGACGTGACAAACCGTAACAGTTACACAAAAAACTGGGAATCTGTCCGGGGGCTGTTCGAGGAAGTGGAGAAAAAAGAAGAATGGGATTTTTACCGGGTGGAAGAGATGGAGCGGCTTACAAAAAATGACGCCGCCCTGTATGATTATTCTTCCTCCACCATATTCTCTTCACTGATGAATATCGGAGTGGGGAATTTTTACCGGAAAATGGGAATGGAAGGGGGAAAAAACTTTTACAGTTACAGCGGTTCTACGCCTTTAAGTTCCGCCATGCTTTCCGTAAAATATTTAATATCCAAAAGCCCTTATGAGGAAAGCCCCCTGTGCACTTTAGCGGCGGAGGACGGAAAGAATTATATTTATGAGAACGTGCATACCCTTCCCCTGGGATTTATGGTGGATTCCGACTTTGAAAACAAATGGGATGTTCAGTATGGAATGCCTGTTTATAATTTAAACAGCCTTGCCTCTGTTCTGGGGGCAGGGAGCAATATGTTAGAGTCCATTGCCCCGGCGGATGTGGAAAGCGATGTTACAAAGATTACCCCACAGGAGGACTGTTATCTCTATGGGGTTTACGAGGACAGGACAGTGACGGGCATTACCGTTACATGCGGGGAAAGGGTGCGTAAATTCACAAAATGCGACCATGGCTATATTCTGGATTTGGGCTGGTGCAAAAAAGGAGATACGGTGGAAATCACAAACACCTCAGGGGTAAAGAATTTTAACCTGCAGCCCTATAAACTGGATTTACAGGCTTTAGAGGAGGCTTATGCCGCATTGAACCGGCAGACATTTGTTACGGATGAATTTTCGGATACGAAAATCAAAGGGCACATTTATGCAGAATCCCCGGGGAATCTGATTTTATCCATTCCAAAGGAGGCGGGCTGGCATGTGTTTGCAGACGGGAAGGAAATAGAAACCGGCACATTTATGGAATGTTTTATGGAAATTCCCCTTGATGGGGGAGAACATGAAATTGTTCTTCGATATAAAACCCCGGGGCTTATCCCTGGAGCAGCAGTCAGTCTTGGCAGTTTTGCCGTATTTTTAGGTATAAATTTCTGGAAAAAAAGAAAATAATAAAGAAGGAAAGAGTATGACATCAAAAGAATTTGTAAAGAATTATAAACCGGAGCTTAGTGAGTATTGTCCCTGCATAATCGACTGGCAGGGGCAGGTATATGAGTGCAAACAGGGGGGACATCTGGACACATTAATTAAAATCAATGGAAATGAAGATATTTTAAGCCAGGTGCCGGAAAACATTTCCCCCCTCTTATATCTTACCGCAAAGTTAAAATGTATTCTGGTGGATTATGAGAACCAGATTTACAATAAGGAACTGTCACAGGAGCAGCGGTATGCCCTTTTGGATTTGTCGGAGGCAAAGCTGATTTTGTTGAATCCAAAAGATATAAACGGAAAAATTACAATCTAAAGGAAGGTTAAAGGGGCGGGGGCGGCATGGTTTTACTTTTAGAAGATGATGTATTTAAGGGAAGTCACGAGAAAAGGGCGGTTTTACACATATATGACGGAAAAGTCCTGTGGGAGAAAAATTTCGCGGACGGGGTGTCGGTTTTGCGGCAGCATGAAGGGGAGATAGACTGGATACTCCTTGATATGTTTTTCCCCCTGGAGAGGGGAGGGAAAATCTATCCCAAATGCGGCATTAAATTTTTGGCGGAGATGGAGCGGTCAGGGTACGGCAATATACCTGTTATTGTATGCTCCACGGTGCAGATGCAGCTTTTTGACTATAAAAATGTGCTGGACTGCATTTGTTACAGCAGGGAGATAGATTTGGAAGAAGAGTTAAGAAAAATATGGAAAGAGCAGGGGAAGAGATGAAGTACGGACATATTGTTCCGGCAGAATTTGTATCCCGCCCCAACCGTTTTGTGGCACAGGTGCTCATCGAGGGCAGGGAGGAACTGGTGCATGTGAAAAACACGGGAAGGTGTAAGGAACTTTTAATTCCCGGGGTTTTAGTTCTGCTGGAAAAAAGTGATAATCCAAACAGGAAAACATTATATGACTTAGTGTGTGTGGAAAAAAGGGGGTTAGGCTGGGTGAATATAGACAGCCAGGCCCCAAACCAGGTGGTAAGGGAATGGCTGTTTTTGCAGCTTTATGGCCAGGCTCCCCATGAACTTATCCTGTTTCCGGGACTTAAGGATTTTAAATGGGAATATACCTTTGGCAGTTCCCGTCTGGATTTTTATTTGGAGGAGGGGGAGGAAAAATGCCTTATGGAAGTAAAGGGGGTTACACTGGAGAGAGAGGGAATCGGCTATTTCCCCGATGCCCCCACCCTGCGGGGAGTAAAGCATTTAGAGGAACTCATGTATGCAAGGAGCCTTGGATACCGGTGTTATCTGGCGTTTGTAATCCAGATGGAGGGCATTACCACTGTAAAGCCCAATATGATAACCCATCCCCAGTTTGGCGAAGCACTGCAGAGGGCGAAGGAGGCGGGGGTACATATTCTTTTCTTAGGATGCCGCGTCACCGGGGAGGAGCTTAAGATTGACAGTATGAGAATGGAATAAAGTGTAAAATGTCCCACATATGGGACACATAAAAGAGTACACTCTTATCAGAACAAAAATCTGAAAGGAGTGTTTTTTATGAAAGGATATGTAGTGGAAAGCGGATATATGGGATATGTGGACGGAGGATACATGTTATTTGCCGATGAGGCGGATTACAGGGACTATATCAGGGAAAATGGGAAAAGATAATCCTTGAAATTCCATGGGCACTGTGACATAATGATAATGTTAAGTTGTAAAAGTCTGCCAGCTTAACAAAAGGAGGTTGATAGTTATGGCAGAAAAAGAATTGCAGATTTACGGACAGGCAGAGCCGGTGCGCATAAAACCTTACGAACATCACGCAAAGTATTATGAGACAGACCAGATGGGTATTATCCATCACTCCAACTACATCCGCTGGATGGAAGAGGCAAGGATGGATTTAATGGAGCAGATAGGTTTATCTTACAAAGGAATGGAGGAAATGGAGATTTTAAGCCCTGTATTATCCGTTTCCTGTGAATATAAAAGTATGGTGCATTTTGATGATACCGTTGTCATTGAGGCTAAAATCGCATCTTACAACGGGATTAAGCTTACAATGGAATACCGTATGACAGATAAGAAGACAGGGGAACTCAGAGCAATTGCCACAAGTGAGCACTGCTTTTTAACCCGCAGTGGAAAGCCTATATCCTTAAAACGGTCTTATCCGGAACTGGATACGAAATTTTTTGAATTTTATGAGGAGAATTAAGTTATGAATCCTGTTGCAGGCAGAATAAAAGCTTTGCAAAAGCTGATGGCACAAAAGAATATAGATATCTATATTGTACCCTCCTCAGATTTTCATAATTCCGAGTATGTGGGGGAATATTTTAAGTCAAGGGAGTTTATCACCGGTTTTACCGGCTCAAACGGCACGGCAGTGATTACCGGAAAAGAAGCTGGCCTGTGGACAGACGGCAGGTATTTTATCCAGGCTAAGGCCCAGTTAAAGGACAGCGGCATCACCCTCTACCCTATGGGGGAGGAAGGCATTCCTGATGCGAAAGAATTTATAAAGGACAGACTGCCGGAACATGGATGTATCGGCTTTGACGGGCGTGTGGTAAGCGCAAAAAAAGCAAGAGAATATGAGACAATAGCCAAAAATGCCGGGGGCAGCCTTTACGTGGCAGAAGATTTGGCGGGGATGCTGTGGGAGCACCGTCCTGCCATGTCCAAAGAACCTGTTTTTATACTGGAAGGGCAGTATGCAGGACTTGGTACAGGAGAAAAAATAGAGAAGGTGAGGGGGAAAATGGAAGAGGCAGGAGCAGATTTCCATATCCTCACTTCTCTGTGTGACATCGCCTGGCTGTTAAATATAAGGGGCGGTGATATTTCCCATGTCCCTGTGACGCTGTCTTACCTTGTACTGGGCAGGGAGAAATGTGTATGGTTTTTGCAGCAGGATGTTTTAACCGGAGAACAGCGCCGTTATCTAAAGGAGAACCATATTACCGTAAAAGATTATGGGGATGTCTATTCTTATATTTCAAAAATTTCGGAAAATAAAAAGATTTTGCTGGATTTAGGGGAAGTAAATTACGGTATTGTAAATACCCTGCCTGATACGGCAGAAATCATTGACAAAAAAAATCCCACAGAGTACATGAAAGCCGTGAAAAATGACAGGGAGATAAAAAATTCCATCAGGGCGCATATAAAAGACGGGGTGGCGTTTACCAAATTTATGTACTGGCTGAAAAAGAACATTGGGAAAATGGAAATCACAGAAATTTCTGCCGCAGAGTATTTGGAGCAGTGCAGAAGAGGGCAGGAACATTTTCTGGATTTAAGTTTTGACACCATAAGCGCTTATAATGCCAATGGCGCCATGATGCATTATTCCGCCACAAAAGAAACCAATGCACTGCTAAAGCCGGAAGGATTTTTGCTGGTGGATTCCGGCGGACATTATTTAGAGGGGACTACGGATATCACCAGGACCATGGCACTTGGTGAGATTACAGAGGAAATGCGTCTTCACTTTACTACGGTACTTCGTTCCAATCTGAATCTGGCGGCGGCAAAGTTCCTCTATGGATGTACAGGGAGAAATCTGGATATTCTATCCAGGGGGCCTTTGTGGAACCTTGGTATTGACTATAAATGCGGCACAGGCCACGGGGTCGGGCATATTTTAAATGTCCATGAAGGGCCCAACAGTTTCCGGTGGCAGAAGAGGGAAGGGCTTACGGACGCGGTTTTGGAAGAGGGCATGATTACCACGGATGAGCCGGGAGTTTATGTGGAAGGCTCTTACGGGATTCGCATAGAAAATGAACTTTTATGTAAAAAAGGCGAAAAAAACGAATACGGCCAGTTTATGGAGTTTGAGATTATCACTTATGCTCCCATAGATTTGGATGCCGTTGACGCAAATCTGATGACCGAGCAGGAACGCCGGTTTTTAAACCGGTACCACGAGAAGGTGTATAAGGTGTTATCTCCTTATATGACCAGTGAAGAAAACAGTTGGCTTAGAGAATATACGAGGGCAGTATGAGTAAAAAATTAGTATTGATTGACGGACACAGTATTTTAAACAGGGCATTTTACGGGCTCCCCGACTTAACCAACGGGGAGGGCATCCATACCAATGCGGTTTATGGTTTTTTAAATATTATGTTTAAAATATTAGACGAAGAAAAACCGGATTTCCTTACGGTGGCATTTGACGTTCATGCCCCTACATTCCGTCATAAAATGTACGGGGAATACAAAGGGACGAGAAAGCCTATGGCGGAAGAACTGCGGCAGCAGGTTCCCCTGATAAAGGAAATGCTAAAGTGTATGGATGTTGCCATTGTGGAAAAAGAAGGGTATGAGGCGGATGATATCTTAGGAACTATCTCCCGTATGGGGGAGGAAGCAGGTATGGAAGTCTGCGTTGTCTCCGGTGACAGGGATTTGCTTCAGCTTGCCACGGAACATGTAAAAATCCGTATTCCAAAGACTAAAAAGACAGGGACGGAAATTGAGGACTATTATGCCAGGGATGTATTGGAACGCTATAAGGTGACACCAACAGAATTTATTGATGTAAAAGCCCTTATGGGAGATACCTCCGATAACATTCCGGGGGTGCCGGGAATCGGGGAAAAGACGGCTGTAAACATTATTGCAGAGTACAAAAGCATTGAAAATGCCTACCAACATGCAGATGAAATAAAGCCGAAACGCGCCCAGGAGAATTTAAAAGAGTTTTACAGTCAGGCACAGTTGTCAAAGACACTGGCGGCTATTGATGTCCACGCCCCCATTGACTATGATTTTGAAAATGCCAAAGCAGGAAATCTCTGCACAAAAGAAGCATATCTTATGTGCAGGCGTTTGGAATTTAAAAATATCTTAAAACGTTTTGAGATGGATGCCCCGGGAAATGACGTGGAGGAAAGTTTTCGGTTTATCGATGATTTTGACAGGGCAGAAGAGATTTTATCCGGGGCAGGGGAGGCAGGTATTTTCCTGGCACAGGATAAAGACAGCCTTCTTGGAGTATCCATATGTTTTGGTGAAAAAGACAATTATTTTCTGGCAGTTACGGAAAAATTTACAAAAGAGCATATAAAAGCCCGTTTTCGGGAAAAAATTCAAGGTAAATTCCATTTTTCCGTGCTAAATTTAAAAGATACTGTTAAAATATTATCCGTGGTAAGGGAAGATATGGCTTTAAGGCAGTACAGTTTTGACTGCGGCATTGGGGCGTATCTGTTAAATCCTCTGCAAAGCGAGTATGGCTGTGAGGATATTGCCAAGGATTATCTGGATTTTATGATACCTTCCCGCATGGATTTGCTTGGAAAGTTAAGCCTTAAAGATGCGTTGGCAGAAAAAAAGGAAGATTTTCTGAAATTTGTCTGTTATCAATCCTATGTTGCTTTTTTTGCAAAAGCTCCTTTGCAGAAAAAACTGGCAGAGACAGGGATGATGCAGTTATACGATACCATTGAGCATCCTCTTGTGTATGTTTTGGCAGATATGGAAGAGGAAGGGATTATGGCTGACAAAGAGGCATTAAAAACTTACGGGGAAAGCCTAAACGGCAGGATTTCGGAGTTAGAGCAGGGCATTTATAAAAAAGCTGGGCAGGAGTTTAATATTAATTCTCCCAAACAGTTAGGTGTGATTCTGTTTGAGAAGCTGCAAATGCCCAACGGGAAAAAGACAAAAACAGGATATTCCACTGCGGCGGATGTTCTGGAAAAATTAGCGCCGGATTATCCCATTGTGGGAGAGATATTGGAATACCGGCAGCTTACAAAATTGAAATCCACCTATGCGGAAGGACTGGCAGGGTATATTGATGATACACAGAGGATTCACAGTACCTTTAACCAGACAATTACCTCCACGGGGCGCATCAGCAGCACGGAGCCTAATTTACAGAATATTCCCATCCGCATGGAGTTAGGAAGGCTGATAAGAAAAGTTTTTCTGCCAAAAGAGGGATGTGTCTTTGTGGACGCGGACTACTCTCAAATAGAACTCCGTGTCCTTGCCCATATGTCCGGGGATGAAAGTTTAATTGAGGCATACCGGGAGGCAAAGGATATTCACAGGACTACGGCATCCCAGGTATTCCATGTGCCCTTTGAGGAAGTTACAGATTTGCAGCGGCGCAACGCCAAGGCGGTAAATTTCGGCATTGTCTACGGCATCAGTTCTTTTGGGCTCAGCCAGGATTTAAGCATCAGCAAAAAGGAAGCGGCAGAATATATGGAAGGATACTTTCAGACGTATCCTAAAATAAAAGATTTTTTAGACGGACTGGTAAAAGATGCAAAGGAGAAAGGTTATTCCGTGACCATGTACGGCAGGAGGCGGCCTATGCCGGAATTATCTTCCAGTAATTTTATGCAGCGTTCCTTTGGGGAGCGGGTGGCAATGAACGCCCCCATACAGGGCACGGCGGCAGATATTATTAAAATTGCCATGATCCGCGTCCACGACAGAATGTTAAAGGAAAATTTAAAGTCAAAACTCTTACTTCAGGTGCATGATGAACTTTTAGTTGAGGCTTACCGGGAGGAATTAGAGCAGGTGAAAAACATTCTTACGGAAGAAATGCGGGGGGCGGCAAAACTGCAGGTTACCCTGGAAATAGACATGCATACAGGAAATAACTGGTATGAGGCAAAGTAAAATGAAATTTATAGGAATCACAGGCGGCGTGGGGGCAGGCAAATCTGAGATTTTAAAATTTATACAAAAAAATTACGATGCAAGAATCATTCTGGCGGACGAAGTGGCCCATGAACTGATGAAACCCGGTACAGCATGTTACCGGGAAATAAAAAAGGCATTTTGGGGGGAGGATATTTTTAAGCCCTCCGGTGAGTTTCACCCGGAGAAACTTGCAGCAGTGATTTTTTCCGGCGAGAATAAAAGACGGCGGCTGAACGGGATTGTACATCCGGCGGTAAAAGAAGAAATTCTTGAAATTTACCGGCAGGAATTAAAGAAGGGAAAAATTTCTTACTTAATTTTGGAAGCAGCACTTTTAATTGAGGATGGTTATGATAAAATATGTGATAGGCTGTGGTATATTGATACGGACAAGGATGTGCGCAGAAGGCGTTTAAAGGAAAGCCGCGGGTATTCCGATGAAAAAATTGATGAGATTTTTGCATCCCAGCTTCCAAAGGAAGTGTACAGAGAGTATTGCAGCCAGGTTATTGATAATAACGGAACATTAGAAGAGACAATTGTAAAAGTGAGAGAGGCGTTTGCCAGAGAAGAACGCAGCCAAGTGGAATAAGGAGATAAAATATGGAAAGAAAACAAGCAGGAGATGAACTGGTATTTGGTCTGGATATCGGAACCAGGAATGTGGTAGGAACGGTAGGTTACAAGCAGGACAAAGAGTTTATCGTTTTGGCGCAGTATTCCGTGGAGCATGAGACAAGAGCCATGCTGGACGGACAGATTCACGACATCGGACGGGTAGGAAATACCATTCGGATTGTAAAAGAGAAATTGGAAGAGCAGATTGGCCAGGAATTAGATGCCGTGTGTATTGCAGCGGCAGGCCGTGTGTTAAAAACCGTCACCACAAATATCGATTATGAATTTGAGACGGAGACAGTTGTGCGGGCAGAGGACATCCATACTTTAGACCTTTTGGGAATCGATAAGGCACAGTCGGAACTGAAAGAAAAAAATGATACAAAATATAAGTTTTACTGCGTAGGCTATTCCGTGGTAAAATATTATCTCAACGACGAGATTTTTTCCAATCTGGAAGGCCATAAGGCAGAAAAGATTTCCGAGGATATTATTGTTACCTTCCTCCCGGAAGATGTAGTGGACGGGCTGTACGCCGCCGTGGGCATTGCGGGGTTAAGCGTTGCCAATATGACATTGGAGCCTATTGCGGCTATTGATGTTGCAATTCCAGAAAATTTCCGTATGTTAAATATTGCCCTGGTGGATGTGGGGGCAGGTACTTCCGATATCTGCATTACCAGGGACGGAAGCATTATTGCCTACGGCATGATACCTTTAGCAGGGGATGAGATTACGGAGTTAATTGTACAGAACTACCTGGTGGATTTTGCCATGGCGGAACATATTAAACTGGCTTCCAGCCTGGATTCGGAAATTGAATATACGGATATTATGACGTTAAAACACACCATAAAGTCGGAAGAAGTGTGGAAACTTACAGAAAATGTGGTGGACAGGATTACAACGGATGTGGCGGATAAAATTAAGGAACTGAACGGGGATTCTACGGTAAGCGCCACATTTGTAGTAGGCGGAGGCGGGAAAATCCATGGATTTACTACCATGCTTGCAGATAAATTGGAGCTGCCCAATGAGCGTGTGGCTTTAAGGGGCGAGGAAGTCTTACAGGAAATCACCTTCGAGCAGCAGGATATCAGGAAAGACCCTCTCCTTGTTACTCCCATTGGTATCTGTTTAAATTACTACGAGCAGAGAAACAGCTTTATTATGGTACATTTTAACGGGGAGCGGATTAAACTGTATGACAACGGACGTCTCACCATTGTGGATGCGGCTATGCAGGCAGGTTTCCCAAATGAATACTTATTCCCTAAACGGGGAAAAGAGATTAATTTCACCGTAAACGGCAGCCCCAGGATTGCCAGAGGGGAAACAGGGGATTCCGCCGTGGTAAAAGTCAACGACACATTAACCAATATCAATGCGCCTTTGATTGCAAACAGTTATATTACTGTGGAACCTTCCACAGCCGGGGAGGCGGCTGCTATTACCATTGATGATTTAGCAGAATTTACCCAGGGAACGGTGACATTTATTGTCAATGGCAAAACCATTCACTGTCCCAAATTTGTGGAAGTAAACGGCAGTATCGAGCTTTCTTCCTA
>CANRJF010000054.1 GCA_947630855.1 uncultured Lachnospiraceae bacterium | reverse complement strand
TTCCACCTCTGACTAATCTCAAAGTAATTTCCATTTTGGAAATGACAAGGGTGGAATTTAGTTTGGAAAATAAGTAAAATTATTAAAAAGTATGAAAAAAAATGAAATATACTTGACTTAGGACACTTTTTTGTTATAATTGAAATGATGTTTTCTAAAGTAGAGGAGGTGGATGCAATGAAAATGACATACCAGCCAAAAAAGAGGCATAGGTCTAAGGTTCACGGATTCAGAGCCAGAATGAGTACAAAAGGCGGAAGAAAAGTTTTAGCTGCAAGAAGGTTAAAAGGAAGAAAAAGATTGTCAGCTTAGACCACAGACTTTGTGGTCTTTTCTTCTCTTATAAAGGAGATTATAAGGCCATATGAAATTTTCAGAATCATTAAAAAAAAATGCTGATTTCCGAAGAGTATATAATAAAGGAAGTTCTTATGCCAATAAATTCCTTGTTATGTATGTATTAAATAATAATAAAGAAGAAAACAGATTAGGAATATCAGTCAGTAAGAAAGTTGGAAACAGCGTGGTAAGGCATCACCTTACACGTCTGATTCGGGAAAGTTACAGACTGCATGAAGACAGGTTTCATTATGGATTGGATATTGTAGTCATTGCCAGGATACATGCAAAAAATGCAAGTTACCATGAAATAGAAAGCTCGCTTTTGCATTTGGCAGGTCTTCATCATATTATTAGTGAAAATCATTTAGAAAAGAAGATGGAATCATTTTGAAAAATATTTTAATTGCCCTGATTAAATTTTATAGAAAATATTTATCCCCTATGAAAACCACAAAATGCCCTTATTATCCAACCTGTTCCACTTACGGATTGCAGGCAGTGGAAAAATATGGTGCGATAAAGGGGGGAGCTTTGGCTCTTTGGCGTATATTGAGATGTAATCCTTTTTCAAAAGGTGGATATGATCCTGTTCCATAAAATAGGAGGTATTTTATATTGTCAGATATTATTCTAACAGCTTATGACGGCGCTATTCTTGGTCCTATCGCAAAAATATTGGGATGGATTATGAATGGTATTTACAATATTACTTATAACTTATTTGGTTTTGAAAATATTGCTTTAAGTATTATATTACTTACTTTTGTAATATATATGTGTTTGTTTCCTATTACTTATAAGCAGCAGAAGTTTTCCATGCTGTCCCAGAAGATGCAGCCGGAATTACAGAAAATTCAAAAGAAGTATAAAGACAAAAAAGACCAGGCTTCTATGATGGCCATGCAGTCGGAGACACAGGCTGTATATCAGAAATATGGTATTTCCCCTATGGGAAGCTGTGTGTTTATGCTGATAAATTTTCCAATTCTTTTGGCATTGTACCGGGTGTTTTATAATGTGCCTGCATATATTACCAACGTAAAAGCCCAGTTTACTTCTCTTGTTGAAGGAATTATATCTACTCCCAATGCAGCAGATATTTTAGATAAAATAACCACAGAAACGAATGTAATGACTTATGGAAGTAATTCAGTTATAGATTTTAGTGCAGACCATGCTACTATTTCAAATTCCCTGGTGGATATTTTATATGCATTTAATCCTTCTTCCTGGGACATGTTAAGAGAAAGTATTCCGGCTCTTACGGATATTATTAATACCACACAGGAAAATTTAAATCATATTAATAATTTTATAGGATTAAATATTTCCAATACACCCTGGTATATTATAAAGACAAGCTTTGAGAGTCATACGTATTTGCTTTTGATTTTGGCGCTGTTGATTCCTGTTATTTCTTATTTGACACAGGTGTTGAATATTAAACTGATGCCCCAGGCGCCTTCTACCGGTGATAATTCAGATGCTATGGCAAATCAGATGAAGATGATGAACCGCATTATGCCTTTATTTTCATTGTTTTTCTGTTTTACCGTTCCCGTAGGTCTTGGCCTTTACTGGATTGTCAGTGCACTTATCCGTAGTATTCAGCAGTTTTGTTTAAATAAGCACTTCCAGAAAATTGATTTAAATGTTATGATAGAGAAGAATCAGGAAAAGGCAAAGAAAAAGAGAGAAAAGCTGGGTATTACTGAAAACATGATAAATAATGCCGCCAGAATGAATACAAAAAAGGTAACATCAAATATGTCTTATGCAGAAAAAGAAAGGGCTTTGGAAAAGGCATCACAGCTTAGAAGCCAGGCAAAACCGGGCAGTATGGCAGAAAAGGCAAACCGGGTAAAAGAATTTAATGAAAGAAATAGCAGATAGGGGGTATGAAAAATGGATTTTATTGAAGTATCGGCAAAGACTTATGATGATGCTGTAACTGATGCATTAATTCAGTTAGGAGCAACAAGTGATCAGGTTGAAATTGAAGTTATTGAGAAAGGCAGTGGTGGTTTTTTAGGTATCGGAAGTAAACCTGCAAAAATTCGCGTAACAAAGAAATTCAATGTGGAAAGTTATTTAAGGAAGTTTTTAAGTGATATTTTTACAGCCATGAAGCTGGATGTGGAAATAGATATTCAGCTTGATGAGGAAAATCATAATATTGATGTTGATTTAAAAGGGCCGGAGATGGGAGTGTTAATCGGAAAAAGAGGACAAACCTTAGATTCCCTTCAGCTTCTTGCAAATAATGCAGTTCATAAGAATTTTGAAGTTTATTATAAAGTGAAGCTTGATACGGAAAATTACAGAGTCCGCAGAAGGGAAACTCTGGAAAATTTAGCCAGAAATATTTCCTATAAAGTAAAAAGAACGAAACGTTCTGTTTCTTTAGAGCCTATGAATCCTTTTGAACGAAGAGTCATTCACTCTGCATTGCAAAATGACAGATATGTGACAACCCACAGCGAAGGGGAAGAACCTTTCCGGCATGTTGTTGTAACTTTGAAACGATAATGAAAAAGCTGCTGCAAAATATTATTTGTAGCAGTTTTTTTCTATAATTATTTAAGGATATATTTATTATGAAGACAGATACAATTGCGGCGATTGCCACAGCCATGAGTAATTCAGGAATAGGAATTATAAGAATCAGCGGGGAAGATGCCATTGAGACAGCAGATAAGATTTTAGAATTAAAAGGTGAAAAAAAGAAGTTGTCTGATTGTGACAGCCATACAGTTCATTATGGTTTTGTCATGGAGAATAATAATAAGATAGATGAAGTAATTGTACTTTTAATGAAAGGCCCGCGCAGTTATACAAGAGAAGATACGGTGGAAATTGACTGTCATGGCGGTATTCTTCTTATGCAGAAAATTTTTGAACTTATTATTTCAAATGGAGCAAGACCGGCTGAACCGGGAGAGTTTACAAAACGGGCATTTTTAAATGGAAGGATTGACCTTGCTCAGGCAGAATCCGTTATGGATATTATTAGCGCAAAAAATGATTTTGCCCTTTCTTCTTCCATGGAACAGCTTTCAGGAAGAGTTTCGGAAAAAATAAAACATATAAGAGAGCGGGTTTTACATGAGATTGCTTATATTGAATCGGCAATTGATGACCCGGAACATTATGAGCTTAATTCTTATGGAGAGGATTTACACAAAAAAGTGGTATTAATATTAAAAGATGTGGAAAACCTTTTGCAAAATTCTAAAAAAGGTTCTATATTAAAAGAAGGAATTAATACTGTGATTGTGGGAAAACCAAATTCGGGAAAATCTTCTCTTTTAAATTCTCTGCTTGGAAGGGAGCGGGCAATTGTTACGGATATTGCCGGAACAACAAGGGATATTATTGAGGAGCAGATTCAGTTAAACGGTATCAGTTTAAACGTTATTGATACTGCAGGAATACGTGATACGGAAGATTTGATTGAAAAAATCGGAGTGGATATGGCAAAGGAATATTTGGAAAAAGCAGATCTGGTAATTTATGTGGTGGATTCTTCCATTCCTTTAAATGAAGATGATTTTAGCATTATGCATCTTTTAAAGGACAGGAAAGTGATTGTTTTGTTAAATAAATCGGATTTAGATATTGTTGTAACAGAAGAAAATATAAGAGAATATCTGAATCAGCCGATTTTAACAATTTCGGCTAAAAACTGTATTGGAATTGATTTATTGGAGAAAGAAATATCAAATCTTTTCTTTACAGGAAAAGTTACAATGAATGATGAAGTGTTTATAACAAATGCAAGGCATATTGCATCTTTAATGGAAGCAAAGAAAAGTCTGGAGCTGGTATTAAGAAGCATTGAAGATAATATGCCGGAAGATTTTTATTCCATTGACCTTATGAATGTTTATGAGGAACTGGGTCTTATTATTGGTGAATCTGTGGAAGACGATTTGGTAAATGAGATTTTCAGTAAGTTTTGTATGGGAAAATAATGCATATTTTAAAAAAATAAAGCGGAAATATTATACTTATACTCCAGAGCATACATATTAGCCAAATGATTTGCTATTTTCATTGAAACAGAGAATACCTGTTGGCAAATCATTTGGCTCACGGGTATAATTAAGAAAGGTGGATAAAAATGCCTTGTATTGTAGAAAATTATGATATTTGTGTGGTTGGTTCCGGCCATGCAGGGTGTGAGGCTGCTCTTGCCGGAGCAAGAATGGGTTTTGAAACAATTATATTTACTGTCAGTGTGGACAGTATTGCTTTAATGCCCTGTAATCCAAATATTGGCGGAAGTTCAAAAGGCCATCTTGTAAGGGAGATTGACGCTTTAGGCGGGGAGATGGGAAAAAATATTGATAAAACATTTATTCAGTCTAAGATGCTGAATAAGTCAAAAGGCCCTGCCGTACATTCCCTTCGTGCCCAGGCTGATAAGGCTTCTTACAGTATGGAGATGCGAAAAACTTTACAGGCACAAGATCATCTTACTATTAAGCAGGCGGAAGTAGCAGAACTTTTAACGAATGATGACAAAACAAGGGTAACAGGTGTAAAAACAGTTTCCGGTGGAACTTATTATTCCAAAGCCGTTATTCTTTGTACCGGAACTTATTTAAAAGCCAGATGTCTTACCGGTGAGATGGTAGTACATACTGGGCCAAACGGTTTGCAGGCTGCAAATTATCTTACCGATTCATTAAAATCCTTGGGAGTTGAAATTTTCCGCTTTAAAACAGGAACTCCGGCAAGAATAGATAAAAAGTCTATTGATTTTTCTAAGATGTCAGAACAGTTTGGGGATGAAAAGGTTGTTCCTTTTTCATTTACAACAAATCCAGAGGATGTTCAAATTGAGCAGGTTTCCTGCTGGCTGACTTATACAAATAATAATACTCATGAAGTTATCCGAAAGAATCTGCATCGTTCTCCTCTTTTTGCAGGAGTTATAGAAGGCACCGGCCCAAGGTACTGTCCTTCCATTGAAGATAAAGTTGTAAAATTTGCAGATAAGGATAAACATCAGGTATTTATTGAACCGGAGGGAATCAATACAAATGAAATGTATGTGGGGGGAATGTCAAGTTCTCTTCCTGAAGATGTGCAGTATGAAATGTACCGCACAGTGCCGGGTTTGGAAAATGCAAAAATTGTAAGGAATGCATATGCTATTGAATATGATTGTATTAATCCAAATCAGCTATATCCTTCTCTGGAATTTAAAAAAATAAAAGGTTTGTTCAGCGCCGGACAGTTTAACGGAAGTTCCGGTTATGAAGAGGCTGCATGTCAGGGATTAATTGCGGGAATTAATGCTTCTTTAAGCATACAGGGAAAAGAGCCTTTGGTTTTAGACCGTTCCCAGGCATACATCGGTGTTTTGATTGATGATTTGGTGACAAAGGAAAATCATGAACCTTACCGCATGATGACTTCAAGAGCGGAATATCGTTTAATTTTAAGACAGGATAATGCAGATTTACGATTATCTAAAATCGGATACGAAGTGGGCTTGCTTCCAAAATGGAGATATGACTGGGTAGTTGAAAAGGAAAAGATGATTGAGAAAGAAATGGAACGTGTTTCTAAAGTAATGCTGGGAGCAAATCAAAAAGTTCAGTCTTTTTTAGAAAATTGTAACAGTATTCCTTTAAATACCGGCACTGGTCTGGTAGAATTAATTCGTAGACCGGAATTGTCTTATGATTTACTGGCTCCTTTGGATGAGGCCCGGCCAAACCTTCCGGAAGAAGTGAGGGAGCAGGTGAATATTAATATTAAATACAGCGGATACATCAGCAGACAAATGAAACAGGTGGAACAGTTTAAAAAGTTGGAGAAGAAGAGAATTCCTGACGATATAGATTATAAGGATGTGCATAATTTAAGGAAAGAGGCTATTCAAAAGTTAAGCATGATAAAGCCTGTCTCCATTGGCCAGGCTTCCAGAATTTCCGGCGTATCCCCTGCTGACATTTCTGTTCTTCTTGTATATTTGGAGCAGTATAAAAGGAAGTGAGGGAAGAGAATATTTGGAAGATAAGATAGCCTATATGGCACAGGAGTTTGAAAAGGAAAATTTTGATTTTTCACTATCGCAGAAGCGGAAATTTTATACTTTTTATGAAATGATGATAGAGAAGAATAAAGTTATGAATCTTACGGGAATTACGGAATTTTCCCAGGTGGTGGAAAAGCATTTTTTAGATTCCATATTATTAAACCGGATAGTGAATTTGTCTCTGCCTCTTCATGTTATTGATGTGGGAACCGGTGCCGGTTTTCCGGGAATACCTTTAAAGATTGCTTTTCCAAATCTGAATATTGTTCTTATGGATTCTTTAAATAAGAGAATCCGCTTTTTACAGGAAGTAATTGATGAACTTAAGTTAGATGGTATTATTGCTGTACATGCCAGGGCGGAAGAACTTGCCATAAAAAAAGAATACAGGGAAAAATTTGACCTATGTGTGTCTCGTGCAGTGGCAAATCTTTCTACGTTGGAAGAATACTGTCTTCCTTTTGTAAAAGTAAGCGGACAGTTTGTTTCTTATAAATCTGATAATATTGAAGAAGAATTAAAGCAATCCCATAATGCCTGCAAAATATTGGGAGGCAGGATAAAGGAAGTATATAAATTTGATTTAGGAGAACAGAAGCGTTCTTTTGTTGTGATTGATAAATGTAAAAATTCCCCAAAGGCTTATCCAAGAAAAGCCGGCATACCCGGAAAGCAGCCTTTATAATTTAGATGCAGGAGGCAGTATATGAAATCTGTAAAAAAAATCATTCTATTTTTATTTGTAATTTCTTTATTTATCAGTTCCTTTGGAATTTTACCTGTTTTTGCAGAAAATATATTTGTTACAAGCATTACGAAGACTTATGGGGATTCCCCTTTTACCATTGGTTTTGAAATGGGGTTGGATGAAAGGGCAGAATTTTCTTCCGGTAATCGTAAAGTTGCAACTGTTTCAGAGCAGGGTATAGTTAAAATTAAAGGCTGCGGGAAAGCAGATATAACAGCTAAAATATTTAATCAAAACGGTTATGTGAGAAGTAATGTTGTTTCTGTTATTGTAAAACCTGTAAAACAAAAAATTACCGATTTAAAATATGATAAGCGGAATATTAATGTAAAATGGAACAGAGATAAAAAAGCAGACGGATATTATATTTATTGTGCCAATGATAAGAGTTTTACGAAGAATCTGCGGAAGATAAGAGTTGCAAAGAATAAAAATATATCAAAAACCATTACGAAATTAAAGCCAGGAAAAAAATATTTTGTGAAAGTATGTTCTTATAAAAAATCTGAAGGAGAGACAATTCTTGGAGATTTTAGCAAGACTAAGAATATAAAAATAAAAAAATGATTTAACTTATTATTTTAAATGGTATGGTAAGAAAGCAGGTGTTTCATATGAAAAACAGAAGATTTAAATTTTTTATGGGTTTTGCTTTATCTTCATTTATGATTTTGCAGTCAGAGCTGCTTCCGGTATATGCATCTGTGAATTATTCTTTGACAAATTTCAAATCATCTGATGCCGATGAAATCTGGGATAAAGATGGTTTTAGAATAAGAAATGGGGAGATAACTTCTTTTTGGCCTGAGGAAAATAATATAAATGTAAATATCAGTATTCCAAATTCTAATGATGTACATACAATAGGTATGCCAGGATTTGATAATGAGAGAGGACATCAAATTGAAACTGTTTCAATTTACAGAAATATTAATACTATTAGTGAAAGGTCTTTTTCAGGATGTGATAAGTTAAGAGAAGTGAAGTTTGAAAGAAATAATCCTTATCCTTATCCACATGATGTTTTTCATTTTCTTACTATTGGAAAATGTGCTTTTCAAGGTTGTTCCAGTTTAACTTCTATTGATTTATCGGATGACCTTTCAATAAATAGAATCAGTGAAGTAGGAGCTGGAGCTTTTGAAAACTGTTCTAGTTTAAAGTCCGTAAAGTTCTCAAACAGCATGAAAAAGATTTCAGAAGATACATTTAAAAATTGTGTCAGTTTAGAAAATATAGTGATTCCAAATAATATAGAAGAAATAGGAAGGGGAACTTTTTCGGGATGTACCGGTTTAAAATCAGTGACTTTATCTGAAAATATGACAAGTATTCCTGATAATGCATTTGAAAATTGTACCAGTTTAAAGCAAATAGAAATACCCAATAATATTACAAATATTAGTGATACTGCATTTGCTGGAATGAAGGATTTTACCATTATCTGTGAAAAAGGTTCGGCTGCCCATGAGTATGCCAAGGAACATGACTTGAAATATTACTTAAGTGATTTGCCTTCTCAGAATATTACAATAGAGGTTCCATTAAGTGATAATACAATTGTCCGTTATATTGATGATGAGAATTTTTATTTAAATGCCGTCACAAGCGGGGACGGTGATATTACTTACAGTTCTGATAATAAAGAAGTGGCATATGTAGACAAATTTGGTTTTGTTTTTATTAGCGGAGTAGGGAGGGCAAAAATAAAAATTACTGCTTCCTGTACAGATAATTATAATGAAGCTGAACTTAGCTTTGATATAATTATTAAGGAAAAAAACGAGGAGCCGGAGAATCCTCCTGATATTGATTCGGGGCAAAATGAAAATACGAATAATAATAATGAAAATAATAACAATAATGTTTCTACTGATGTGTTAAGTAACCAGAAAGCAGATATTAAAAAAATAGAAGTAACTTATGGGGATGCTCCTTTTAAGATTTCTGCAAAAAGTGATTCCGGCAGTGAAGTTTCATATTCTTCTTCCGATACCAGAGTATTTTATGTAGATTCAAATGGCCTTGTTACAATCAAGGGATATGGCTCTGCTCAGTTGATTATGATGTCTTCCGGTTTTACAAAAAATATTGAAATTGTTGTAAAACCTAAAGAGAATACTATCACATCTTTAAGTTCTGATAAGCGGAATATTACTGTAAAATGGAAAAAGGACAAAAAAGCAGACGGATATTACATATATTATTCTACAAATTCTAAATTTAGAAAAAATGTGAAAGAAGTGGTTGTTTCAAAGAAAAAAACAAATAAGAAAAAAATTAAAAATTTAAAAGCCGGAAAGAAATATTATTTTAAAGTTTGTTCTTATAAGAAGTCCGGTGATAAAATTATTATAGGTGAATGCAGCAATGTCATGAAGATAAAAGTTAAGTAGTATTGATATTTGATATTAGAATATTTAAAATAAAAATTACCGCTTTATTTTTTTAAAAGCGGTAATTTTTATTTTTCTAATTTTCATAAAACATTTGAATAATTTCATAAAACTTTTTCGGGTCTTCTAATTGTGGAAGTTTGTTGCAATTAGAGATATAGGAGATTTCAATGTTTTCATCATATTTCGTGTAGGAGTCTAATGTCTTGATGGAATTTTCTTTATCTCTGTTTCCAATTATAAAAATAGGATTTGTAATTTTCTTTAATGCAGGAATGATATTGATATTTGTGTAATGTCCAATCATACTTCCATACAAATATTTTCCCCCGCTTTTTTCCAGGTGAGCTGATTCATGATAAATATTTTTCATCTCGTCGGTAATAAGATTTTTTCTTCTGAAGTAATCTTTTTCAAATAATTCTGTAATCTTCTGTTCCCTCATTTTTATATTATAATAAAATGTTCCGATAACAGGAAGGTCAATTACATTTTTCAGGAAATTGTCTTTTTTGTTTGGATTAGCCAAAAGAGATTCCAGGGAAGGAGGGCTAATCAAAAAGATGCGGTTAAATATATTTTCGTCCATATTTGCAGCCATTAATGTGAAGGAACTGGAGTCACCGGTGGCAAATACATCGGTTTTTTCTTCTATTACTTTTTTTACAAAATCGGTAATAAGTTGAACATACATATAATTTGTGTATGTGAAATATGGTTTATCGGAACGTCCGCAGCCTAATAAATCAATGGCATAAACTGTATGGTTGGTTTCCAGTTTTTTTATAACTCTGCACCACTCAGCAGAAGAACTGGCAGGATAAAGGTCATGGATTAGGAGAACAGGAGAACCTTTTCCCTGTTTTGTATAATAAATATTTCCATAACGCCATTCAAAATATCTTCCGGATGTATTGTTTAAATATTTACGGGTACCGATTGTGGCATCTATAAATTTATTTATTCCATATACAGTACCGGCAGCCAGGGCAGTTAATAAAAAGAAATGTCTGATATTTTTTTTCATAGAGGCCTCCTTGTATTTTTTATTTAGTTATATTATAGACGAAAAGCCCCGGTTATACAAATATTTTGTTTAAAATTACTTTATTTTTGTTTGGTAATACAGTAAAATAAAGATATATATGATATGTGCGGTTTTATTTAATAGAACATATGTTCTAGGGAGCAGTTATGGTTGTTACATATTTAGAAAATATTTATTCCTATTTGATTGAAGACAAAATTCGGACTGAGCAGGAACAAAATGATATTATTACAAAAATGAATGAACGTCTTAAATATATTGAACGTTTAAAAGAGGAAGATGAAAAAAATTTTGATGCATTTTCTCCAAGAAAGCAAAACATAAATTTAAGACAGGAGATAAAAAATTTAGAAGATGAGCATAATGTTTATTCAGATTCTTTAAATAAAAAAAAGCAGGAGCTTATAGAAATTGATTCTAAAATTGCTGAGTTAAACAGTGTTTTAAAAATTGCCAAAGAGCAAATTGCTGCAAATGAAAAGATAGTTGAAAATAATCTTGACGAAAACGAAATTTTTAAAATTAAATTGCTGGAGGCTCAGGAATTGGAAAGACAGAGAATTGCAAGAGAGCTGCATGATTCTTCTGTACAGTGTCTTACCAGTCTTGTGCATAAAACAGAATTTTGTACAAAGTTAATTGATGTTGATCCTATCAGGTGTCGTTTGGAATTGTCTTCCATTTCTAAAAATTTAAAAAAGATTATAGAAGAGATGCGCCAGATGATTTATGATTTGCATCCAATGCCTTTAGACGATATTGGTTTTGACGCTGTTGTGGAGCGGGATTTATTTAAAATAAAACAACAGGGAATAATTAATACAAATTATTTTGTGGAGGGTATTCCTTATAAAATTAAACCTGTGATTGCATTGACATTGCGGCGTGTTATCCAGGAATCCTGTAATAATGTTTTGAAACATGCCAATGCATCTTTGATAACTGTTACATTATGTTATGAAGAAAAATTTCTTAAAATTATTATAAGTGACAATGGCAATGGTATTTCAGTAGAAGAGGATTTGGATGAAATCAAAGATGATAATTCCGGTTTTGGCTTATCTTTTATGAGAGAGAGAATATATCTTTTATCTGGAAAATTATCCATAGATACACAGGCTGGGGAAGGTACAAAAGTAATTATTGAAATTCCGGTAGATAGGAGGAATTAAAATGTCAAACAGAGTGAAGATTATGATAGCAGATGACCATTCCATGATTAGGGAAGGATTAAAACAATTATTAGAACTAGAGGAAAATTTCAAAGTTATTGCCGAGGCAAATGATGGGGAAGAATGTTTAAATGTATTAAATACTTATCATCCTGATGTTTTATTATTGGATATTAATATGCCTAAAAAGAATGGACTGGAAGTTTTAATGGCATTAAATAATAGAAATTACAGAGTAAAAGTTTTAATATTGACAGTGCATAATGAAGTGGAATATTTAATGAAAGCAATGGATATTGGTGTTGATGGTTACTTATTAAAAGACTCTGAATCTTCTGAATTAAAGAAGGCAATTTTGACTGTTATAAATGGGGAAACTTATATACAGCCTAGCTTGATACCAATGTATAATTCAAAAATGATAAATCTTGAGAGTGATTATTCAAAAATAGAAAGTTTAACAAAAAGGGAACTTGATGTTTTAAAAAGTCTTGCTTTGGGAATGTATAATAAAGAGATTGCTATTAAGCTTGAAATAAGTGAGAGAACAGTTAAAAATCATGTTTCAAATATATTTAAGAAGATTTCTGTTTCAGACAGAACACAGGCAGCTGTATTTGCAATACGTAATAATCTTGTGGATATAAATTAAAAAATAGTAAAAAAAGAAAATGTTTCACGTGAAACATTTTCTTTTTTATAAATATGATATTAAAAAATGTTTCACGTGAAACATTCTACAAGATATAGTAATATTCAAAATAGTAACCACAATATAACAAATAATACTTTTTTATAAAATATTTATATAGAAAAGCATATTAATAAGTGATATAATATAAAAAAAGATATAGAAAGGAAGTAAAAAGTAGAATAATGGGACGTATTATAGCAATCGCTAATCAAAAAGGTGGAGTAGGAAAAACCACAACAGCAATTAATTTATCGGCCTGTTTAGCAGAAAACGGGAAAAAAGTTTTAACAATTGATACTGACCCCCAGGGTAATACAAGCAGCGGACTGGGTGTTGATAAAGATGAATTGGAAAATACAATCTACGAATTGATGCTTGACGAATGTACAATAAAAGAATGTATCGTAAATACAGAAGTGGAAAATCTTGATTTAATCCCCTCCAATGTAAATCTTGCCGGTGCAGAAATTGAATTATTAGGAATTAATGACAAAGAATACATATTAAAAAATGAAGTCGATTATATAAAAGATGATTATGATTTTATTATTATTGATTGTCCTCCTTCTTTAAATATGCTGACTGTAAATGCTATGACAACAGCAAATACTGTATTAGTTCCGATTCAGTGTGAATACTATGCTTTGGAAGGATTAAGCCAGTTGATTCATACAATTAATCTGGTAAAAGAACGTTTAAATTCAAATCTGAAAATGGAAGGCGTTGTCTTTACCATGTATGATGCAAGAACAAATCTTTCATTGCAGGTAGTAGAAAATGTAAAAACAAATTTGGATACCACTATTTATAAGACAATTATTCCCAGAAGTGTCCGCCTGGCAGAAGCTCCCAGCCATGGCCTGCCCATTAATAAATATGATTCCAGGTCATCAGGAGCAGAAAGTTATCGTATGTTGGCAAAAGAAGTAATTGAGAGAAAGGATTTATAAAATGGCGGTAAAAAAAGGTGGATTAGGAAAAGGATTGGATTCTCTCATTCCAAAAAATCCTGTGGAAAAAAAGGTGGAATCGGCAGAAAATAATAGTGCAGTTCCGGAAAATTCCAGTGAATATAAAGACGCTGTAATGATGGATATTCAGAAAGTAGAGCCAAACAGGGAACAGCCCAGAAAGAAATTTGATGAAGATGCTTTGCTGGAATTATCGGAATCCATAAAGCAATTCGGAGTTCTTCAACCTTTATTGGTACAGGATAAAAAGGATTATTATGAAATCATTGCCGGTGAGAGAAGATGGCGTGCGGCAATGATGGCAAAAATAAAAGAAATTCCTGTAATTATAAAAGACCTGACAGACCAGGAAATTGTAGAAATTTCATTAATTGAAAATATCCAGAGAGAAGATTTAAATCCTATTGAGGAGGCAATTGCATATAAACGTCTTTTAGAAGAATTTGATTTAAAACAGGACGAAGTGGCGGAACGTGTTTCAAAAAGCAGAACGGCAGTAACAAATTCCATGCGTTTGTTAAAATTAGGGGAAAAAGTGCAGCAAATGCTTATTGACGATTTATTGTCTACCGGACATGCCAGAGCGCTGTTAGCAATTGAAGACCAGGAAAAGCAATACTCCCTGGCTCAAAAAATATTTGATGAGAAACTCAGTGTCAGAGAAACAGAAAAATTAGTAAAAAAAGTTTTGAATCAAAAAGAACAACCCACTAAAGAGGAACCTCCCATTGATCCAAAACTGGAAATTATTTATCAGGATTTGGAAGAAAAAATGAAAACTATTCTTGGAACAAAAGTAGTTATTAATAAGAAAGATGCTCAAAAAGGCAAGATTGAAATTGAGTATTATTCTTCCGAAGAACTTGACCGACTTGTAGACTTATTTCAATCGATCCAGAATTAGAAATAAAAGGGGAACAGAAAATGATAGAATATTATTTAGGTATTGATTCGGATTATGTGATTATTGGGCTTGCAGCATTAACAGCTTTGTTATTACTTATTGTTTTTATAAATATCATTCAAATGCATGTGTTAAAGAAAAAATATAAAATGTTTATGGATGGCAAGAATGCCAAAACATTAGAAGAGTCCATAATGAGCCGAATGGATGAAATAGACCATTTGATTTCTTCCAATAAAAAGAATGAGACAGATATACAGAAAATTTATAAGAGTTTAAAAGGCACATTCCAGAAAGTAGGTTTAGTGAAATATGATGCCTTTCATGAAATGGGTGGAAAGTTAAGTTTTTCCCTGGCACTTTTAAACGAAGTAAATGATGGATTTATTATTAATGCCATGCACAGCAGAGAAGGATGTTATACTTATATCAAAGAAATTATTGATGGCAATTCCATTATTGCATTAGCTGATGAAGAACAGGAAGCATTAAATATGGCAATTAATGAAAAAAAATAATTGGAGTCTAAAATGGTAAAAGAAGTTAATAGTATTAGAGGCGGTGAAATATTATCATCTCCTGTTATTACGGATGAAAAAGAAATTTTACTGCCCGTAGGTACGGTTTTAAAAAGTGAATATATGGAACTTCTTTTATCTATGTCTGTTTTTTATGTAGAAATTGAAGACTGTTGCAAATTTGATAAAATTTCAAACAGGATATTAAAAGATTCTGTAAAGGAAAATTATGTAAATAAAATTGAAAAAATATTAGAAAATCATATATATACTAATAAATATATATTACAAAAGGCAAAGAAAATTTCAAAAGAAATTCAGGAATTTGCGGAAAATCTGGATTGCAATATAATATATGATTACCCCAGCCGTACACCAAATCTTTATGAACATACTTTAATGGTAACCATACTTTCTCTTATGATTGCAAAAAAAATAAATATTTCTCAGGAGAGGAAATATGAAATTGCATTAGGGTGTCTTCTTCATGATTTAGGTCTTCGCTATGTAACAGTTCCGTATATGTATATGGACATAAATAAATTATCTGCTTCAGATGTATTTGAATATAAAAAACACACAATTTTAGCATATACTGTATTAGATAGTGAAAACCACTGGTTCCCGGAAATTTCAAAAAATATGGTTTTATCTCATCATGAAAAAATGGATGGCTCCGGCTTTCCATTGAAACAAAGGGAACAAAATATTGAATGCAGGATTATCCAGTTGTGCGATACATTTGACTGTATGATTTCAGGAATGGAAGGAAAATGTTATTCCGTCAACGAGGCTATGAATATTATTTCTTCTGAGGCAGGAAAAAAGTATGATAAAGAACTTATTAAAATTTTATTTTCTTTTATTGCCAAGTATCCCTCAGGGGTGAAAGTAAAGTTGTCCAATGGAAAATCCGGTATTGTAGTACGTCAGTCAAATCATGGGGATTTACCTGTTATCCAGTATTTAACAGAGGATAACAGAAATATTGTAGAAAATGGATTTTGTAATTTAGAAAAAACATCTGGTATTTTTATAGAGAACGTGATAGAATAGCTTCACAATATAACGGAAAGAGGTATGCCATGCACAGTTTTATGAGAGCAATTGGTTTTGAACAAATGAATAATACACAATTGGATGAAATATTAAGCCAAGTGGTGGAATACCCCAATTATATGAATGTGGCCACTGATTCTCAGGGAAATGAATTTGTAGAGTTTTCAAAAGATTTTGGAGAATCAATAGGAGTTTGTGTCTGTGGTTCTTATATGGAAAACGGAGATTTTGAAATGGATTATTATTATCCCTATTTCCGTGGCACAGGTTCAAATAGCGAAGAACAGATTGAAATAGAAAAACATTCGGATAAAGAAGCATATGCTGCAGTGTGCGATGACATCAAAGTAGGCGTGACATTAATTTTTTATTTGCAGAATGTAGCGGAATTTCTTATGAACAAAATATTGAAAGAACACAAATTTGTGTCAAATCTTTCTGTTACAATGGCAGGGCTTTCCTTAGAAGGAAAAATATTACTGCCGATTAATAAAAGTGAAAAACAGATTCAGAAAAATGAGAAGATGGCACAAAACAGAAATCATTTAATAGCGGCTGCCAGGGATGGGGATGAAGATGCTATTGAAAGTCTTACTTTGGAAGATATTGATACTTATTCCATGATATCCCGGAGAATTGTAAATGAGGATATTTTAAGTATTGTGGACAGTTATTTTATGCCACATGGAATAGAAAGCGACCAGTATTCTGTATTAGGTGAAATACTGGATTGTTATTATGTTACCAATAATGAAACTCAGCAGAGAATTTGTATCTTAACAATTGATACAAATGATTTAATTTATAATATATGTATCAATGAAAAAGATTTGCTGGGTGAACCCAAGGTGGGAAGAAGGTTTAAAGGAAAAATCTGGATGCAGGGCAGGATTAATATACAAAATTAGTTGATTTTTATGAATGGAAGTGTTATACTTTTTTGTGTTATAGATTTTTCAAATGTCGCTATAGCTCAGTTGGATAGAGCGACCGCCTCCTAAGCGGTAGGCCGGAGGTTCAAATCCTCTTAGCGACGCTGAAAAGACTGTAAATTCAATGGTTTTTGAATTTACAGTCTTCCTTTTTCTACAATTTTGGATTTGAATATTTAACTATCTTTTTCTGTATAAAAGAATTTGTTATTGCAGTTAAAAAGTGATATAATGAAATAAAATATCAAATAATTTTTGGAGGGAAAATTATGGATTTAAAAGAGTTTTATAAACAAGTTGGAGGCGATTATGATTCAATTATAGGTCGTTTAATAAAGGAAGAACGCATTAAAAAATATTTATTTAAATTTCTTGATGATGCAACATTTGATAACCTTTGTAAAAAAATGGAAGAAAATGATATAGAAGAAGCATTTCGTGCCGCCCATACGATAAAAGGTGTGTGCCAGAACCTGGATTTACTTACTCTTTATAAATCCAGTCATGATATGACAGAAGCCCTTCGTAACGGAAAGGCAGAAAATGTAGATGAAATTTTTGAACAGTTAAAAAAGGATTATGAACTTACTTATTCTGCAATTAAAGAATTAAAAGCGCAGGAAGGGTGATTTGTAAAGGTAAAGTATTGATGTAAGAAGGAATCTGGATGGAAAATAAAATGGAATATGTTCTGAAAGTAAATGATTTAAATCAGATAGAGGAAAATACCTTAATTTTTAAAAAAGGAAACAGAGTCAGTTTTATTGGCTGGATAATTAAGGGAAGCGTCAGTGTTCACAACAATGGCATAAAACGAATTGCAAAGGCAGGAGAAATGATTGGTATTTCCGATGTTTTTGCCGATGAATATATTGGAGATTACATAACAGAGGAATATACAATTTTTTATTCGTTTCCTACATATGATACGGAATCGCTGCAGAGTTTCATGAGCAATAATAAAGATTACAGGGGAATTATTGTAGATTCTATCGTAAAGGAACTTGCAGATTATCTGGAAGAACAGGAACATTTGTTAAACCGGGCTATGGAATTATACCTTTTTTTACAGAAACATTATGAAATTGCAATAGAAGAAGGTATGACAGAATCTGCCCCAAAAGAATTTTTCGATAATCATCCAAATGAAATGTTTGCTTTGGAAACAGAAGAACATAAGATTGCTTATTACAGGGAATTTAATAAAGTTCCCCTGGAGGTAAAAAAAGAGTTTTTTAACAGAAGCAGTATTATGACACTAAGCCAGTCGGAAGAAGCATCTTACATTATTCATGAATTGGAAAATTCCTGTATGGAAATTACAAAATTCATAAAAGAAATATATACATATTATTATAATGAAGACGGAAACGGCTTATTTGACAAAGAAATACGCTTTGTGAAACAAATGAAAAAAGCCGGAAAGTTTCAAAAAGAACAGATTATCAGAGTGAATGAGACAAAGAAAAAGATTCTGATTATGAACAGGGAAATTGAAAAGTATACTGGTGAAAAATTACTGGAAAATGTAAGAGTCTTAGACGAAAAACTTGTTTCAGCTATGAACATGAAAGGCAGGCCGGAATCTGAGGGCGCAGCGGAAGAAGAAACTGTTGATATGCTGGAACACTCTCTTCAGCAGATTCTTGATTTTACCAAAACAAATCAGGAAGAGCAGCGGGAGATTAAGCAGGTTATAGATGAATTTGTTCATATACCGGACAAACTTTCCACACAGGATGATTTAAGAAGAATAAAAAAGAAGATTACAGGTTTCTTTTTTACACTTTACAAAAAATGTTTATTCCCCTGGTTAGAGGAAAAACCTGTGCCGTTAGCAGTAAAGTTGTTTTTAAATTATGGTTATATGGATGAACGTCTTTTAGACAAAGAACAGCTTATATTTTTATGTACAATGGTGAATAAGAAGGAGGAAAACCTTCCCTGTAAAATTTATACTATGCCCGAATGGTTAAAAGAAATTTATGAGGGAAGAAAAGATACCTCCCGTAATTCTTTTGAACAGGATTTCAGGGATGCCCTGCGGGAGAAAAAGCGCAATGGAGAAATTACCGAAAAGCAGGAAAAGTTATTTTTGCAGGATAAAGAAAAAAGGGTAGCCTTTGAAGTGGATAATATGTTTACCAGCAATAATAAAATTGTAAACGGAAAACTGTCCACATATGTCCCTATTTTATATAAAGACCAATTTTATGGTGATGTTCAACGGTTATTTATATCAAAACGACAATTATGTGATGCTATTATTGATTTGGAGAACAAAGATTTTACCGTATTTTACCGGGAAGTTTTTTACAGTAATCCGGCATTAAAGATTGATAAGGAATATGTTATGCGTAAAGTTTACCCGGATGTTATTATGTGTCCCATATACGGAACGACTTCTTCCATGTGGCAGGAGATAACAGGAAAAAGAAGGGATTCTCCGGGCAGATTTATTTTTCCCACATTTATTGAGAATGAACTTCATAAAGCTGTTACCAAAGCCTTTGGCAGGTTCCATTGGGAATATTGCAGATGTGAACAGGGGGCGTCATGGAATAATATTCAATATAAATCACTTACTTCAGAGTATATGGATTATATACAATATTACCGCAAGAACCACGACCTTTCTGAAGAAAAACGGGAAAAAATCCGCAGCCAGATTCAGAGAGCAAGAAATAACAGCAGGGAAATTTTCTTATCAGATTATGAAGTTTGGATATATTCCGAATCCAAATCTGCCTTAAAGTTGAACAAAGTTTCAAGGCGGATACTTGCTACTTATTGTCCTTTTGTTAAGCTAATCAGAGAATTTTTAAAATCTAATGTGGCATTTGAAAATGCAATGCAGCCTCAAAAGAGAAAATTCGGCGAAAAAGCAAAAGAGTGGGAGATGCGTATTCGCAGAAGAGAAAATAACGGACTTGAAGTTCCTGAAGAATTTTTTCAGACTCTCTCCTATTATGCGGATATGTAGAGCATAAAGGCAGATATAAATAAAAATACAAGGGATGGTATTATATGAACAAAGACAGGGAAGCAGTAGAAAATGAAAAGAATTACAAGATAAGGCGTCAGATTTCTTTAAGCATTGTTGTTTTGGCAGCATTGTTTATAGCAGTAATCTATATTATGATTTTCTTTCCAACAAATTTTATTATTATAGGTATTGCAGGAATCCTAATGTTAATCATGGTGTACCGGGTTATTAATCTTTTTTTTGCAATTCAGGAAGAAAGAGAAAACAGGCGGAAAAAAGAATTTGAAAGCCTGTTTAAATCCCAAAAAGCATCATATTTTTTACTTCGCAGTAATTTTGAAGATATAGATGAAAAGTTGGAAAAAATAAAGAATGACACAGGGCTTCCGGTAGAAGAATTGATTTCCGCACAAAAATCAATTGCAAAGGTTACGATTAACCGAAGTAAAGAAAATTCTACGGCTATTATGAATTCCAATGAAGAGTTAAAAAGCCATCTATATGAAATGGATGATAAATTTTCTGAAATTCAAAATATTGTGAAAGAAAATGTGCAGAATTTCAGTGAGATTGTAAGCCGGGAAGTTGAAAGTACAAATGAGTATATTATTTCAAAAATAAGTGAAGCAGAAGAATCTATATACAGCAAAATTGACAGCAGGCTTAATGATATCACGATTGCTCCGGCAGCAGGAGCAGAAGTTTTAAAAGAAGAAAGTATTGCATCGGAAAATACGGTATCAGAACCTTTAGAGGAAGAATTATCGGAGATGCCGGAAATTAAAGAACTGTCTGAGGAATTTGAGATACCGGAAATAAGTGTTCCATCGGATGATATGCCGGAAACGGAAATGTTATCTGAGGAAACCGAAGACATGCCGGATATAGAAATATTACCCGAGGAAACTTCGGAAAGCAGTATTGAACCCAGGGTAGAACCTTTGACAGAGGAAATATCCAGTCAGTCTATGGAAGAGTTAGAAGAAAAAGTAAGGGAATTACAAAAACAGGCGGCGGAAGAAGAACCTGAAATATCAACCTTAGAGGTAAATACTTTAGACGAAGATTTAATTCTTCCAATGGAAGATATTCCTACTTCTGAGAACGCCAGCCATAAGATGACACCAGAAGAAATTGAACAGTTAATCAATAAAAAGGAAATGGAAGAAGAAACATTACCGGAAATGGATTTATCAAGTGCATCGGAAGAAATTCCTTCCATGGAAGAGATTGAGAGTATGCTGGCAAGTATTCCTCTTCCAGAAGATAATGCAGTAAAGGAACCGGAACCTCTCCCGGAAGAAAAAAAGGAACCGGATGCAAATCATATCATGACACCGGATGAAATTGCATCTTTAATTGGTGAGTCACCCACACCTGCACCGGAACCCACACCGGAACCAACGCCTGCACCAGTTTCAAATGATTCAAATCATGTAATGACGCCTGATGAAATTGCGGCTTTACTTGCAAGCATATAATAACCTGGCCTGACCATTGACGGTTGGGCCTTAAATTTTCCAATTTCGATTAAAAATAAAGAAATTATTACATTTTTTTAAAATTTCTCTTGCATTTTAAAGTATTCTAATATATAATATTTCTTGTCTTTAAAAAGACAAATGGACAAGCGCCACTAGCTCAGCTGGCAGAGCACCTGACTCTTAATCAGGGTGTCCAGGGTTCGAACCCCTGGTGGCGCATCAAAAGTACCGATTTTGCAGCAGGACTGTGGGGTTGGTGCTTTTTCTTTTTTTTAATTCAGAAAGGTGGAAGAAAAATGTATCGTTATCAGGCAGTAATTTTTGATTTGGATGGAACATTGCTGGATACTCTGGAAGATTTAAAGGATAGTGTGAATACCGCACTTCTTACATATGGATGCAAAGAGAGAAGCATTGATGAAATCAGGGCTTTTGTGGGAAATGGAATCCGAAATTTATTAATTCAGGCAGTGGAGGGAGGCAGCAGCCATCCTGATTTTGAAAATATTTTTCAGGCGTTTAAAGAAGATTATAAAAAGAACTGCAAAAATAAGACAAAACCTTATCCGGGAATTTTAGAGGCAGTAAGGCAGTTAAAGGAAGAGGGAATAAAACTTGCGGTAGTATCCAATAAAGCAGATTTTGCAGTGAAGGAACTAAATGAATATTATTTTAAGGATTTGGATATGATTGCCACAGGGGAAAAAGAAGGTGTGGGCAGAAAACCGGCTCCTGATGTAATATATAAGACATTAAAAGACCTTCATGTGGAAAAAGAAAATACAGTTTATGTAGGAGATTCTGAGGTAGATATTAAAACGGCAAAAAATGCCGGGATTCCCTGTATCAGTGTCTTGTGGGGGTTCAGGGAAAAACAGTTTCTAATGGAAGAAGGGGGCAGCGTATTTGCAGAGACACCGGAAGAATTAATAAGTTTGTTGAAAAATTAGTGTAAATTTAAAATGTGGCAGACTTCCATCAGGGCATGGTGCAGGCAGCATATTTTTCTTTGAATACACCGATGACGGTAAAAAAAATAACAGCATCTTCCATAATGTCTATGATGTCTTCTCATAATAACCTCCTGATATATTATAAATATATGTCTGAAGGTTTTTTTTGTGAAAAGTATTCTTATCTGGACGCAATCAATTTATAAATGGGATTGCCAAGTGTGGAAAACTTTTCCTCATATTCTGTCATAATATTTCCCATATTCATAGTGGTATCCTTATGAAGATTAGTGGTATAGGCATCAATTTTCCAGCCACAGGAAGGAATTTCTTCCATGGAAAAATTAAAAAGCCCCAAATTATCTGTTTTAAATTCAATATGTCCCTGCGGTTTTAGTACAGCGTCATAACAGGATAGAAACGTACCGGAAGTAAGACGCCGCTTTGCATGGCGGTCTTTTGGCCAGGGGTCGGAAAAATTCAGGTAAATTCTGTCGATTTCCCCAGTTGAGAAAATTTCCGGCAATGATTTTGCGTCAATACATAGAAATATAAGATTTGGGGTATCAGGCAAATAACTCGCCTGCCCGAAAAAGTATTGCCACCTGATAGAGGTGGCAAATCTTGATTATCTCTTCAG
>CANRJF010000053.1 GCA_947630855.1 uncultured Lachnospiraceae bacterium | reverse complement strand
GGTTCCTATGTGCTTGACGGCATTATTGAAAGGGGCTGTAAAGTCCGTGTAACAAGGGAAGGTGAAAAAATATTTGAGGGGGATTTAGCATCATTAAAACGGTTCCAGGATGATGTAAAAGAAGTCAAAACCGGTTATGAATGCGGCCTTGTCATAGAAGGATTTAATGATATTGCGGAATTTGACCAGATTGAGGCATACAAGATGGTGGAAGTTCCCAGATAGGAAGTAAAAAATATGAGAAAAAACAGCATTAAAAATACCAGAATTAACGGTGAGGTTATGCGGGAGTTAAGCAATATTATCCGCGGTGAAATAAAAGACCCCCGGATACATCCCATGACAAGCGTGGTCACGGTGGAAGTGGCTCCTGACTTAAAGACATGCAAAGCCTATATCAGCGTGTTAGGGGATGAAGACGCCCAGCAGAATACCATGAAAGGGTTAAAAAGCGCAGAAGGGTATATCCGCACGAAATTAGCGAAAAATATCAACTTGCGCAACACGCCTGAAATTAACTTTATTTTGGATCAGTCCATCGAGTACGGTGTGAACATGTCCAGAAAAATAGACGAAGTCAACCGAAGGGATGAACAGAGTCATCAAAAAGATGCAGAGGATGCTATATGAAACATTTAGATGACATTCTTTTTGGGGTAAAAACTGTGGCAGTTGCCGGCCATATCAGACCGGACGGCGACTGCGCAGGTTCAACCCTGGCAACTTACAATTATATAAAGACATATTATCCCCAAATCCAGGTAAGGCTGTATTTAGAGCCCATTCCCAATAAATTTAAATTTCTAAAAAGATCAGAAGAAATTATCCACAGTTGTGAAAAAGATTTTGCTTATGATTTATTCATTGCCCAGGACTGCGGTGACTGCGGGAGGCTGGGAGAAGCGGCAAAATATTTTCACACTGCAAAAAAAACAGTGTGCATCGACCATCATATCAGCAATGAAAATTTTGCCGACGAAAATTATATTTTCCCCCAGGCAAGTTCCACATCGGAACTGATTTTTGGATTACTGCCCAAAAACAGGATTACAAAGGAAATTGCAGAATGTATTTATCTGGGAATCGTACATGATACAGGGGTGTTTCAATATACCTGCACATCCGCAAAGACGATGGAGATAGCAGGGGAACTTATGGAGACGGGCATTGACTACACAAAAATAGTAGATGAAACTTTCTATACAAAGACTTTTGAGCAGAATAAAATACTTGGACAGGCGTTGTTAAACGCCGGTTTATATCTGGATGGGAAAGTCATTGCCAGTGTTATCACTTTAGAGGAAATGAGGCAGTTTCATGCACTCCCCAAACATTTAGACGGAATAGTAAACCAGCTTCGTGTTACAAAAGGCGTAGAAGTTGCTGTTTTTCTGTATGAAAATGAAGACGGAACTTATAAGGCAAGTACAAGATGCAACGGGGATGTGGATTTGGCACAAATTGCAGTTACTTTTGGCGGCGGGGGCCACAAAAAGGCGGCAGGTTTTTCCATAAACGGGGATGTGCCACGGATGATTGAACGGATTGTGGAAGAAATAAAAAAACAGTTGTAGGCAGGATACGGTTTTGGACGGAATCATTAATATATACAAAGAAGCAGGCTTTACCTCTTTTGATGTGGTGGCAAAACTAAGAGGCATATTAAAACAGAAAAAAGTGGGACATACGGGCACATTAGACCCTGATGCCACAGGAGTTCTTCCCGTGTGCGTGGGAAGGGCAACAAAAGTATGTGAATACCTTACACAAAAAGAAAAAGAGTATGAGACGGTTCTCCATCTGGGGATTACCACGGATACCCAGGATATTTGGGGAAATGTGACAGGGCAGAAGGATGCTGCCGTCACGGAAGAAAAATTAAGGGAAATCATAGGGGGATTTGTGGGAGAAATCCGGCAGGTGCCTCCTATGTACTCTGCCTTAAAAGTAAATGGACAGAAGCTTTGCGACCTGGCAAGAAAAGGCATGGAAGTGGAGAGAAAGCCCAGAAATATCAGAATATTTTCCATTGATGTACTGGAAGTAAAACTTCCCCTGGTAAAGATGCGCGTACATTGTTCCAAGGGTACATATATCCGCACTTTATGTCATGATATCGGGGAGGCGGCCGGGTGCGGGGGCTGTATGGAAAAACTGCTTCGGACCCGTTCCGGGGCATTTTCCTTAGAATCCGCACTGTATTTAAGGGAAGTGGAAGCCATTGTAAAAGGGGAAGATTTACAGGGAAGGAAAATAGAAGATATTCTAATGCCCGTAGAGGAAATACTGACAGATTATGAAAAAGTATCTGCAAAAAAAGGGGCGGATAAACTTCTTTACAACGGAAATCCAATCCATTTGGATTTGCTGGAACGTAAGGAGTTTGCTCAGGGCACATCCGTACGGATGTACAATGCCCAGGGCAGGTTTATTGGGATTTTTACATATGACGCAGACAGGAAAATGTTTTTCCCGAAAACAATGTTTATGTAACAGGCTGTTTTCGGTTTGAAATGTGGATAAAATTGGAATAAAAATATGGAATACATGAAAAAAAGCACAGATTTTTATATAGAGGAGCCCACGGTGGTATCTCTTGGCAAGTTTGACGGGATTCACAGGGGCCATGAACTTTTAATGGATTCTCTGGAAAAACAGAAAAAACAGGGATTAAAGGCAGTAGTATTTACCTTTGACATTCCTCCTAAAAAGGCAGTTTCAGGTGACGAGGGGAAAGTCCTCACCACAAACAGGGAGAAAATGCTGCTTTTTAAACAGATCGGAATAGATTACCTGATTGAATGTCCTTTTACGCCGGAAATCATGCATATGGAGCCGGAGGATTTCATTGAAATGCTGGTGAAAAGACTTCATATGAAGTGTCTTGTGGCAGGAAGGGATTTTCGTTTCGGATATAAAAGAAGAGGGGATTATAAACTGCTTTTGGACAAGGCAGAAATTTTCGGGTATAGGGCAGAGATTGTGGACAAGATGAAAGAAGACGGCAGGGATATCAGCAGCACATTTGTCCGGGAAGAGCTGGTGAAGGGAAATATTGAAAAGGCAAACAGGCTGTTAGGATACAATTATTTTATTCAGGGTGAAGTGGTACATGGAAGACAGATGGGAAAGAGCGCTTTTAAGATTCCCACGTTAAACCAGATTCCCCAGCCGGAGAAGCTGCTGCCTCCCTTTGGCGTGTACGTGACAAGGACGACGGTGGAGGGAGTTCTGTATGGGGGAATCACCAATGTAGGGTGTAAGCCAACGGTGGGGGAGGCAAACCCGGTGGGGGCGGAAACCCATCTTTTTGATTTTCACAAAGATATCTACGGAAAAGAGGTTAAAGTGGAATTTTTAAAGCCGGTGCGAAGGGAGATGAAGTTTGCATCCTTAGAAGATTTAAAGAGGCAGATGCGCCTTGATATTCAGGAGGGGGAAAAATATTACAGAAATATTACAAAATTATATTGACATTGTAACGATTGGTTGGTATACTCTAAACGAACAATAAAAGAATTCATATATATAATAATAGTAGCGAAGGAATTGCAAACATAACCATAGGAGGAATCTATGAAATCCAGATATTTTAGATTAATCGGCTTATTAACCGCAGGCGTTGTGACAGTGACAGTACCATCACAGGTTTTGGCAGACACAGGAGTTACAGCAGGTATTTCTGAGACGATTGCTTCAAATTTAGAAACAGGTACATCCGTTGATGCAGGAATTTCATCTGAAATTTCAGAGTGCATTGATATAGCTACGGCAAGAGCAACTATTTCCGATACACCGGATGCTACCACTGCGGCGGCAAATGCCCAGCCTATGTGCGGATACACAAATTTGGGAATTGCCAATGTGGAAAGCAATTTAAATGTAAGGGAGGCTGCATCCGAAGAGTCAGAACTGGCAGGAAAGCTGCCCAGGGGTGCAGGATGTGAGATTTTAGGAACAGAAGGTGAATGGAGCCAGATTCAGTCCGGGGATGTTACTGGATATGTAAAAAGTGAATTTCTCCGTACAGGACAGGAGGCCAGAGATTACGCCCCTTCGGTTATGTCCAGTATTGCAACCTGTAATACAGAGACTCTCCGCGTGAGAGAAGAGCCCAATACGGAATGTGATATTATGGCTTTGATGGCAGTGGGCGAAGAAGTGGAAGTTATTGAGAACCAGGGTGACTGGATAAAAGTCAGTGTGGACAATGAAGTGGGATATGTGAGCGCAGACTATGTGGAGATATCCAATGAATTGACAAAGGCCATGACTATGACGGAAGTAAAATACGGTCAGGGCGTGTCAGATGTAAGGGTTGACCTGGTAGGTTATGCATGTCAGTTTGTAGGCAATCCTTACGTATGGGGAGGAACCAGTTTAACCAACGGGGCAGACTGTTCAGGATTTACATTATCCATTTTTGCAAAATACGGCATTTACTTACCCCATTCCTCCGCAGCCCAGGCAAATTGCGGCAGGAGAATCAGTGCCAGTGAGGCAAAGCCGGGAGATTTATTCTTCTACGGAAGCGGCAGCAGAATCAGCCATGTGGCAATTTACATTGGCAACGGTCAGATTGTCCATGCAAGTTCCGCAAGAACAGGTATTAAGATTTCCAATGCATATTACCGTTCTCCAATTTGTGTAGTGCGTCTTTTGGATTAATGATGTTTGCAGGTTTGTTATGATTGTACTGCGCAAACCGTGTGGGCCTCTCATTTGTGAGAGGCTTGCACGGTTTGTTCTTTTATGGGAAAGATAAAAAATTTAAAAAAAATTAAGAAAACAGGCTGCAAATAGCAGCATTTCCCATAGGTTTGAAATTTGACAAACCATAGTTTTCTGTCTATAATAAAATCGTTGTCTGTAAATATTATTTCATATTTTTTCATAGAAAGAAGGAGCAGCCATGATAAAAATTGACATTATTTCAGGTTTTTTGGGAGCAGGGAAAACAACATTTATAAAAAAGATGCTGGACGAAGTGTTTCAGGGGGAAAAAATCGCTCTGATTGAAAATGAATTTGGAGAAGTGGGCATAGACGGAGGATTTTTAAAGGACTCCGGCGTAAACATCACCGAGATGAATTCCGGTTGTATCTGTTGTTCCCTGGTGGGGGATTTCGGTAAGAATTTAAATGAAGTCATCACCACATACCATCCGGACAGGATTATCATAGAGCCTTCCGGCGTGGGAAAACTGTCAGATGTAATGAAGTCTGTGATTGATATCGAAAAGGAACAGGATGTAAAATTAAATGCATTGGTAACGGTTGTTAATGCAAAAAAGGCATCCAAGCAAATGAAAGCCTTTGGTGAGTTTTTCAATAACCAGATTGAATTTGCCACTACCATTATATTAAGCAGAACACAAAATACGACACCGGAGCAGTTAGAGCTGTGTGTAAAACAGATGCAGGAGTTAAATAAGAAGGCGGCAATCATTACAACACCCTGGGATACCATTTCAGGGGAGCAGATTTTAAAGGTAATAGAGGGACAGGATTCCCTGGAGATGAAAGTGCTGGCGGAAGAAGAACATGCCAGACATGAGGCAGAACATCATCATGACCATGAGCATCATGAGGAGGAAGAGCATCACCACCATGAGCATCACCATGAGGAGGAAGAGCACCACCACCATGAACATCACCATGAGGAAGAACACCACCATCACGAGCATCATCATGAAGGGGAAGAACACCATCATCACCATCATGCAGATGACGTATTTACAAGCTGGGGCAAAGAAACTCCTCATAAATTTACAAGGGAAGCCATTGAAAATGCCGTAAAGGCTCTGGCCCAAACAGAAGAGTACGGTTCTGTTTTAAGGGCAAAGGGCATGGTGGAAAATGCAGACGGCGGCTGGATTTATTTTGATATGGTGCCGGGTGAGTATGAAATCAGAGAGGGCGAGCCGGACTATACAGGGCGCCTCTGTGTTATCGGCACAGATATAGATGAGCATAAATTAGAAGAATTGTTTGGCATTTCGTAAGTATCGGGAGGTAATTAATATGGAAGAAATACCAGTATACTTATTTACCGGTTTTATGGACAGCGGCAAAACAAGTTTAATCCGTCAGACACTGTTGGAAGAAAATTTCGGGGACGGAGCAAAAACCCTTTTAATTGTCTGCGAAGACGGAGATGAGGAATTTGACGAGGAAGAGTTAAAGGAAGCAAATACAAAAATGCTTATGGTTGAAAAAGAGGAAGACTTTAACGAAACCCTTTTAAAAAACATTAATATGCAGTACCTTCCGGACCAGGTTTTTATCGAATATAACGGAACATGGGGAATGGATACCATATTGGAGGCAAACCTGCCAAAGGGCTGGGTGATTGTCCAATCCCTGGCAACTGTGGATGCATCCAGCTTTGAGATGTACTTAACAAACATGCGCGCCATGATTATAGAGCAGCTTTTCAAGGCGGACGTGGTAATTATCAACCGTTGTGATGATAATACTCCAAAGGGCAAATTCCGCCGTGCCATAAAAGCGGTAAACCGTCCGGCACAGATTGTATACGAGCGGGCAGACGGCACATTGGATGAAACCGAGGAAGAACTTCCTTTTGATATTAATCAGGATATTATTGAAATTTCCGATGCGGATTATGCTATCTGGTATATGGATGCCCAGGAGAATTATAAGAAATACGACGGAAAGAAAGTGGAATTTCTGGGGCTGGTGTATAACCCGGAGAAAATGAAGAAGGGAATGATGGTGCCGGGCAGATTTGCCATGACCTGCTGTATTGAGGACGTACAGTTTTTGGGATTTAAATGCAAATATCCGGATTCCAAAAATATTCCCCATAAATCCTGGATAAAAATTTTAGCGGAAGTCCGTGTAGAATTTGCGAAAGAATACAGGGGAAAAGGCCCCGTGTTATATCCTGTTTCCATAGAACCGGCAGAAAAACCGGAAGATGAACTGGTTTATTTTTCGTAAGATATAGATGAGGATAAAATATGAAATATATAAGAGAAAAAGACGGGAAACGCGAAATCGTGGAAAAGAAAAAGCATACCAGGGTGTGGATGATTCAGGCTGTGCTAAAATGGACTGTGTGCTTAAGCGTGCTTTGCGTTACTGTTTTGTTGTGCGTATTTATAGATAAAAAATTAAATAACGGCAAAATTGTGGATAAAATAGCCAATGCGGCATCAGATGTAATAAATAATGATGAAGGGGAAGAGAAAGCCACAGAGACAGAAAATAAGCCCATAGAAGCGCCTCATTCCCTTACCGTCTGCTTAGACCCGGGGCATGGAGGAACAGACCCGGGATGTGATTCTGACGGCAGGGTGGAAAAAGATGATATCTGGGCACTGGCGCAGGTAGTGAAAGCAGAGATGGAAGCCCAGGGAATAAAAGTTGTTATGACAAGGGAAGACAACGATACAAAAGTGTTTTTAAAAGAACGTGTGGCTATTGCCAATGATTCCGATGCAGATTATTTTATTTCCCTTCACAGAAACAAAGGGGACGGATACGGGAACGAAACATGGATGACAGCCAATGCCAGCCAGATTACCCAGGATTTAACAAACAATGTGCATAATGCAATGGTTGAGGCAGGTGTTTCCAGGGACAGGGGAATCAAAACTGGAACGGAGACGGGGGAAGATTCCGATTATTATGTAATCGGCAATACAAAGATGCCCGCATGTTTGCTGGAAATTGGTTTTATCAACAATGCAGAAGATAACAATCTTTTTGATACGAAAAAAGAGGACTATGCTAAGGCAATTGCAAAGGCAGTACAGGATACATACGCTGCCTACGGCCCTACCAGCGAGCTTTCTACGGAGGAGCTGGAGAGCACGGAAGAGGTGGGAGACGGCCTGTATACAGGCATGGTTCTAAATAACCCTGTTATTGACAATGTAAGCAGTTTAGACAGTGAAATTTTAGAGTGGGGACAGGGCAACAACGTGGATGAATTAAACCGTCCCGTGGGCTCTACCAGTTACCAGGAGAAATATAAAGACTTTTCGGCGGATTTTATTATTCCCACTACGGAAAAGAAAATTTACCTTACAATGGACGAAGGGTATGAGTATGGATGTACCCCCAGCATTTTAAGCACGTTAAAGGAAAAAAATGTAAAGGCAGTATTCTTTGTGACAATGTCTTATGTGAAGGATGATCCGGAGTTAGTCCGGCAGATGATTGATGAGGGACATATTGTAGGCAACCATTCTGTTACCCATCCTGCCGCAGGTATTCCCAGCTTGAGTTTAGAAGACCAGCAGCAGGAAGTTATGGGCAACCATCAATATGTGAAAGAGAATTTTAACTATGATATGTTTTTATTCCGTTTCCCGGCAGGAAAATTCAGTGAACAGTCATTAGCCGTATTAAATAACTGCGGATACCGCAGTGTGTTTTGGAGTTTTGCCTACCAGGATTATGATGTGGAAAATCAGCCGGACGAGGCGGAATCTTTACAGAAAATGCTGGATAAACTTCATCCGGGAGCCATTTACCTGCTTCATGCAGAATCCTGGACCAACACAAACGTGTTAGGGCAGTTTATCGACAAGGCAAGGGAATTAGGATATGAATTTGCGTTGTATACAGACACCCTGCAGTAATTGTAATGGATATAAAAAAATATATGATAAATCAGGAGGTAAAAATGTACCCAATCGTAAAAAGCGAAAAACTGGCTGATAAAATCTACCTTATGGAGATTAAAGCGCCAAGAGTAGCAAAGTCATGTGAACCCGGACAATTTATTATTGCAAAGACAGATGAGCAGGGAGAGCGAATCCCCCTTACCATTTGCGATTATGACAGAACGGCAGGCACCGTTACCATAGTGATTCAGACGGTGGGAGCGTCCACAGAGCGCATGGTCAAGTTAAAGGCGGGGGAATCCCTTATGGATTTTGTGGGCCCCTTAGGACGTGCATCAGAACTGATTTCCACAGATATTGAAGAATTAAAAAAGAAAAAGATTGTATTTATTGCCGGAGGCCTTGGCACTGCGCCGGTATATCCTCAGGTAAAATGGCTTCATAACCATGGAGTGGATTGTGATGTAATTATGGGGGCAAAAACAAAGGATTTGCTGATTTATGTAGATGAGATGAAAAAAGCAGCCACAAATCTTTACGTAACCACAGATGACGGAAGCTTCGGTTTTCATGGAATGGGTACAAATCAGCTTCAAGCCCTTTATGATGAGGGAGCCCGCTATGATTTGTGTATTGCCATTGGGCCAATGATTATGATGAAATTTGTCTGTCTTTTAACAAAGGAGCTGAATATTCCCACCGTGGTTTCCATGAATCCCATTATGGTGGACGGAACCGGTATGTGCGGTGCCTGCCGCCTTACGGTAGGAGGAGAAGTGAAATTTGCCTGTGTGGACGGCCCGGAATTTGACGGCCATTTAGTGGATTTTGACCAGGCAATGAAGCGCCAGCAGATTTATAAAACAGAAGAAGGAAGAGCCATGTTAAAACTTACGGAGGGTGATACCCATCATGGCGGATGCGGACAGTGCGGAGGTGACAAATAATGGATGTATTACATAAAGTACCGGTAAGGGAGCAGGAAGCGGCAGCCCGTGCCAGAAATTTTGCAGAGGTATGTTTAGGTTATAATGAGGAAGAGGCAGTTGCAGAGGCAGAGCGTTGCTTAAACTGCAAAAATGCCCAGTGCGTAAAGGGATGTCCCGTGGCAATTGACATTCCTGCCTTTATCAATGAAGTAAAGAACCGTAATTTCAAGAAGGCTTATGAGATTATCAGTGAGTCCTCCGCCCTTCCGGCAGTGTGCGGACGTGTATGTCCCCAGGAGAGCCAGTGCGAGGGAAAATGTATCCGGGGAATTAAGGGAGAACCTGTTTCCATCGGAAAATTGGAGCGTTTCGTGGCTGACTGGGCAAGAGAGCATGGAATTACGCCCAAAAAGCCGGAGAAAACCAATGGCCATAAAGTGGCTGTTATCGGTTCAGGCCCGGCAGGTCTTACCTGTGCCGGGGATTTGGCAAGAATGGGATATGAAGTAACGATATTTGAGGCATTGCATGAGGCAGGGGGCGTTTTAATCTATGGCATCCCGGAGTTTCGTCTGCCAAAAGAAGATGTGGTTGCAAAAGAAGTGGAAAATGTAAAGGCATTAGGGGTAAAAATTGAGACAAACGTGGTAATTGGAAAATCCGTTACCGTGGATGAACTGATGGATGAAGAAGGCTTTGAGGCTGTTTTTATCGGCTCCGGCGCAGGACTTCCAAGATTTATGGGAATCCCCGGAGAGCAGGCAAACGGCGTATTTTCCGCCAATGAGTTTTTAACCAGGAACAACTTAATGAAAGCCTTTAAAGAAGAATATGACACGCCTATTATGCGCGGGAAAAAAGTGGCAGTTGTAGGCGGAGGAAATGTGGCAATGGATGCTGCCAGGACAGCCCTTCGTCTTGGAGCCGAGGTACATATTGTATACCGCAGAAGTGAGGAAGAACTTCCTGCCAGGGTAGAGGAAGTACATCATGCAAAAGAAGAGGGGATTATCTTTGACCTTCTCACCAACCCGGTGGAGATTCATGTGGACGAAAATGGCTGGGTTAAGGGCATGACCTGTATTCGCATGGAATTAGGGGAGCCTGACGAATCCGGCAGGCGTTCTCCGGTGGAAATCAAAGGCTCTGAATTTGATATAGAGTTAGACACCGTGATAATGTCCCTTGGCACATCCCCCAATCCCTTGATTTCATCCACCACGAAAGGACTGGATATCAACAGGAGAAAATGTATTGTTGCCAAAGAGGAAAGCGGTGCCACCTCCAAGCCGGGAGTATTTGCCGGCGGGGATGCCGTGACAGGAGCAGCAACCGTTATCCTTGCTATGGGAGCAGGAAAAGCGGCTGCCCAGGGAATACATGAGTATTTATCTAATAAATAAATTTAAATTATATTTATATTAAGAAAAGGAATCTCGGTAGAGATTCCTTTTCTTTGACTAAATAAAATAAGATTTCATATTTAAATCAGATTAGTTATTCCAGATTTAATTTCCTTGTTGTTAAGAAGTAAAGTACTGCATAAAAGATAATACATAATATAATATGTTCTATATTGCTTACAGAAAACAGTGTGTGGTAAAAACTGCCGAGTACGGAATCTGAAAATTCCTCTGCAATAAATAAACTGTCCATGGCGGAAAATTCTGTTATAAACATGGTAACGGTTCCCATAATGTTTACCGCAATGTGGATGATTACGTATGTTACAATGGCGGCAAGTATCCTGTACTGGTTAAATAACTGGCCGATGGATAAGGAGGCATATACGGTAAGCATGCCTTCAAAACATCCAACAATGATCAGCAGCATAATAGGAAGCAGGAATGAACCGAAACTCATACCAAATTCCTCATTAAATTCCATAAAAAATTCCATAAAGAAACTGTTGAAACTATCATAGGATAAATGTGTCCTGATAGTAACGGCAACCATTGCAAATACGGAAAACATTGTCACAGCCATAGTAACAACCACCCAGAATACGGACACCAGGACTTTTGTGTGGATAATGCTGCCTGTGGATACCGGAAGGGTATGAGTCAGATAACCCTGGCTGGAGTACATGGTCTTATAAAACCGAACGGTAAAAAATATAAACGTGACTATAAAAATGGCAAAAATACTTAAAATATACAGAATCAGTGATGATGCAGCCAGCAGGGCAAAATGATCATCATCAAAAAGGCGGCTCCCCAGCATAATGGCTCCGATAACGGTATAGCAGATAATCACCAGGTTTAAGGGAATTAACAGTTTTCCCGTTTCTTTAAATTCATGTTTAAAAAGTTTTCCTAACATCTAAATACCTCCCTGAACAATGCGTCCACAGATTTTCCCTGTTCCTGCCGGATGGCGTCCACAGAGGAGCTAAGGCAAATCTGTCCCTGTCTTATAAAAATCACCTGATCCAGAATATTTTCAATATCGGAAATCAGATGGGTGGAAATCAGTATAGTTGCTTCCTCATCATAATTACTTAAAATTGTATTTAATATATAGTCCCTGGCAGCCGGGTCTACGCCGGCAATAGGCTCATCCAGCACATACAGCTTGGCACGGCGGCTCATAACCAGGATAAGCTGTACTTTTTCTTTCGTTCCCTTGGACATGGTTTTCAGCCTGTCGCTGGGGTTAATGTTTAATTTTGCCAGCATATCATATGCCCGCTGTTCCTCAAAGTCTTCATAAAAATCACAAAAATAGCTGAAAACATCCCGAACCCTTAAATTGGATTCTAAGTAAGTGTGGTCGGGAAGGTAGGAGACAATCTTCTTGCTTTCCACTCCCACAGGGTTCTGGTTAATATAAAGCTGCCCCGAGGAGGGAGTAAGCAGACCGTTTATCAGTTTAATCAATGTGGTTTTTCCGCTTCCGTTAGGGCCTAAAAGACCGATGATGTGGCCGCTTTCAATGGCCAGGTTTACATTGTGCAGGGCTGTTTTGCTGCCATAGGATTTGCACAAATCCTTGCATTCTAAAATTGTACTCATGTTTACTGCTCCCCTTTCAAAGTCTGTGTTACCAAAGCAATGGTTTCCTCATGGTTTACGCCTAGTTTTTCCATGTTTTCTAAAAATTCTTTAATTTTTTCCTTTGCTTTTTGTGATTTTAAATCTTCAATCATTTGAACGTCCTCCGTAATAAATCTTCCGCTGGTTCTCTGGGAAAATACCAGCCCTGTTCTTTCCAGCTCGGAAAGGGCTTTCTGCATGGTGTTTGGATTGACAGATGCTTCCTGGGCCAAATCCCTTACGGAAGGAAGTTTTTCTCCCGGTGAATATTTCCCGGAGATAATGTCCAGGGAAATAATATCCATAATCTGGATAAAAATAGGACGGTCAGATGTTAAATTCCATGGCATTGAATCACCTCTTTCTTGTATGTTTGTATTATCTAATTAATACAGTAACACATATATACAAAAAATGCAAGGGTTTTTTAAAAAAATTTACAATCGTGTGCATCAGCTAAGCAGACAGGAGAGCAGCCTGTCATTATCCTGGGGGTTCATAAAACAGAACCGGATATACTTCTGGTCAAGAAACGGGAAGGTAGAGCAGTCACGTATCATCATTCCCTGGCGGATCGCTCTGTCAAAAAGATCCTGGGATGTTATGTCTTCCTTAAGAATCTTAGCCAGAAGAAAATTAGCGCTGGGGGGATAAGCCTTAAAATCCCCGCTTTCCGTAATGCGTTTGTAAATGCGCGCTCTCTCTTTGGCGATTAAAGTCCTTGTTTTTTCGATATACTCCTTATCCGCAAACATTAATTCACCGGCAATTACAGCCAGGGAGTTGATAGTCCAGGGATTTTTCCTGGTATTGATGGACTTTATCAAATCATGGTTGCCTGTAACGGCATAGCCTAACCGAAGGCCCGGAGCGGCAAAAAACTTGGATGTACCCCGGAGTATAATAATATTATTATAATAATTTGTAAGAGGGACAGAAGTAATTTCTTCCATATTGTCTGCAAATTCCACATATGTTTCATCCACCATTACAAAAATGTCATACTGCTTGCACACATCCAGGATTCGGCGCATTTCCTTGCGGGAAATAGCGGAAGAGGTGGGGTTATTGGGGTTGCAGATAACCAAAAGGTCAATGCTCTCATTTAAGCGCCCTGTAAAATCATCTAAATTGGGCATAAAATTATCTTTTTCCAAAAGGGGATAATAGTGGGTGGTTCCTCCCCCTAAATAAATTTCCCGCTCATACTCGGAATAGGTAGGGCCGATGACCATGGCTTTTTTTGGATGCTCTATCTGTATAAACAGGGAAATCAGTTCCGTAGAGCCGTTTCCCACAATAATATTGTCTTTTTCGGAATGGATATAGTCGGCAATGCAGTTCCTTAAAGACGTATATTCCCTGTCAGGGTAGGTGGTAATGGCATCTAAGTGCTCCGATAATGCCTGCTTTAAGTTGGGAGAAATGCCTAAAGGATTTACATTGGCGGAAAAGCTGATAATATTTTCTTTGGAAATGCCGTAAATTTCCTGGATTTTTTCTAAATCACTTCCGTGAAAATGGTCTTTGTGCTGAATCATATGGTATGCCCTCCTTTTTTTCGACCATAAAGGATGTCCAATTATGGTAAAAATGTTGAATTTGTTTTTAAAATAGTTTATAATTCATATTAATTATAAACATAATCAGGAAAAAAGCAATAGAAGGTAAAATGGGTGGTATTGTGCGGAAAAGGATTGATGAGCTTGCCAGAGGCAGGTTTGCATGCACAGAACCGATGATAGCATTTTCCGTGGAACGGGTGGAACTTCAGGTATTAGAAGGAAAAAACTGCCAGGGAGAGTTTGAGATTAAAAGTGAAAATAACATTCCTTTAAGGGGGAAGGTTTATTCTTCCAATCCCAGGATGGAATGTCTTACCTCCCGGTTTGAGGGAAATGCAGTTCGGATACGGTACGAATTTCATAGTGAGGGATTGATAGAAGGGGATATTCAAAAAGGTGATTTTTTCATTGTGTGTAACCAGGCGGAATATAACCTTTCTTTTGTTGTTACTGTTATAAAACCCTACGCAGACACATGTATCGGGGCGGTGAGAAACCTTCACGATTTTACCAGATTAGCCCAGGAGGGCTGGGAAGAGGCAAGAAAAGTATTTTATTCTCCCTTTTTTAAAAATATACTGGGAGAAAAAGAGAGAGGGAAATGGCTGCTCTATGAGGGGCTGGCAAAGGGAGTGCCCACAGACCTTAATATGGAAGAATTTCTCTTTGCCTGCGGATGTAAGCAGAAGATTTTATGCAGCGCCGATGAAAAGAATGTGGTTTTTCATGATGTGAAAGAACAGTTAAAACATCATATAATTTTGCGGAAAAATACATGGGGGTACATAGAACTTTCCGTTACAAGTGACGCTTCCTTTATTAAACCGGAGAAAAGTAAAATTACTACGGAAGATTTTGTGGGAAGCGTGTGTGAGGTAAATTATTTTATTTTGCCACAGGAAATGCATTCCGGTAAAAATTATGCCTCCCTGGCGCTTAAGAATGTCAACCAGCAGATTACCTTAAATATATGTGCTTCCAGAGAGCCTGCTGCCATGGAGGGAAATCCCACAAGGCAGGAGATTAAAAAGTGCCAGAGTAAGCTGGTAAATTTGTATATAGATTTCCGGCTGAAAAAGATGGTCACAGGGGCATGGGCAAAAGCCTCCATCAGTGTTTTAGATGAACTGGTGGTAAAAAAACCGGGGGAAGTGTGGTACCGCCTTATGAAAGCCCAGATTTTCTTTATGAACGGCCAGAGGCAGGAAACGGAATGGCTCTTAAGTGAATTTAAAAGGGAGTGGAAAGACAAAAAAAGCCCGGAATGGGGGTATTATCTCTATATCTGTACCTTAATGGAGCGGGAAGAATCCTTTGTGGATAAAATGGTGACGGAGATTGAGGATATTTACCGCCGCCACAGTGATAATATCATGCTTTTCTGGTGCCTGCTGCTTTTAAGGAAAGAATATGCCAATGATAACTTTCGGAAGTTAAAAATTTTGGAATACCGTATCTTAGAGGGGTCAAAAAGCCCGTTTTTATATGTGGAAAGTTACTGCCTGTTTTTAAATGACCCTTACCTGTTAAGCCATTTAGGGGAGTTTGAGTTAAAAATATTCCACTGGGCAAGAAAATATAAAGCCCTGACAAAGGAACTGGCAGAACAGCTTCTTACCGTGATGCCGGAACGCATGGAATACAGCAGGATGATGATGCTGTTATTGGAAAACTGTTATGCCCTGATACAGGATGAAGGGGCTCTCAGGGCAGTGTGCAGCTTCCTTATTAAAAACCAGAAATATGGGAAACGCTTCTTTCCCTGGTATGAGCGGGGGGTTACGAAAAAGTTAAGGATGACCGGGCTTTATGAGGCATACTTAATGTCCATGGACCCAAGGAGCGTTATGGAAGTGCCCAGAATCATTCTTATGTATTTTAAGTACAACAGCCAGTTGGAATACAGAATGAAGGCGGTTTTGTATGTAAATATTATTGCAAATAAAGAGAAAAATCCAAAAGATTATGAACAGTACCGCCAGGCAATGGAGGTTTTTGCCTATGAACAGATGGAAGAGGGCCATATAGATGACAATCTTGCCGTGGTATACAATGAAGTTGCAAAAGGCGGAGTGCATTCCGGGAAATTGGCGGAAGTGCTTTCCAATGTGGCATTTTACCACAAACTTACATGTCTGGATAAAAATGCCTTCCGTGTTATCGTCACGGACAGCGCCCAAAGGCAGCAGCAGATTGTACCGGTGATAAAAGGATGCGCATATTTTAAACTCTACTCCAATGAGTATTCCGTTTTCGTGGAAGACCACAGGGGGAACAGGTACAGCCAGAGCATCTCTTATCAGTTAGAAAAGCTGATGTATCCTTCTAAATACCTTCGGGACTGTATGAAATATGCGCCGGATTCCCTGCCCTTTATTCTTTTTTACTTTTCCGGCCGCAGAGCGGTGGAATATTTTTCGGAGGAGGATTTGGATTATTTCCGCATTGTTATGAATGATGAGCGGGTAAGCGATTCCATGCAGGCATGGCTTTGCGCAAAGATGATACGCCTCCTTCACGCTATGGGAAATACCGGGGAGATAAACCTTTACCTTGGGAAAATTGATTATGGGAAAATGACGGGGGAAGAGCAGGCATATCTTTTGGAGACTTTAACAAGCCATGAGTTGTATGACCATGCTTACCGCCTTGGCCTGGAGTACGGATGGGAGCGCTGTTCCCTTTCCGGCTATGCAAAATGCGTATCACACCAGATAAAATCCCTGAAATATGAAGAAAATGAAAGATTATTAAAATATGCCGGGGAAGTGTTTTTTAAAGGGGAGTATGACGCCGTAATTATAGAGTATTTGTGCAGATATTATGAGGGTTCCACAAAGGCTATGGAGGCTGTTTGGAAGGCAGCCGGAGAATTGGGGGTTTTGGCCCACGGATTAGAGGAGAGGATATTAGTCCAGATGCTATACACCACGGAATTTATCGATTCGGCGGCGGATATCTATGAGAGCTATGAAAAAGAGGGGGATAAGAAGTTAAAAAAGGCTTATCTCAATTATTTTTCTTATTACAATTTCGTAAAAGATATGGTGCCTCCGGCACATCTTTTTGACAAGTTAAGAAAAATATATGGACAGGAGGGGAACCTTCCTACGGTTTGTGAACTGGCGCTGCTCCGTTATCTGGCAGAGGAGCCTGCGTGCGGCATGGAGGAAGAAAAACTGATAGAAGCCATACTGCAGAAATATTTGTACCAGGGAACAATGTTTGCTTTTTACGATAAATTCAGCGATAAAATAAAAAAACAATATCAGATATATGATAAGAGTTTTGTGGAATATAAAAGCCATCCCCACAGAAAAGTTCAGATACGTTACAAATCCAGGGACAATCAGGATGTATACGTGACGGAGGACATGACGGAGATGTATGAAGGAATTTATGTAAAAGAGTTTATCCTTTTTTATGGGGAGGGTATTCAGTACTATATTTCCGAAAAGACGGATGGTGAGATGATTACTACGGAAAGCGGCATGGTTTTAGGAAAAGACGGTGAAGGGGAAGCAGACAAGGGGCGTTACGGGAAACTGAACGAACTGTTTTTCTTAAGGGAAAAAGGGGAGAGCAGGAAACTTGCGGCTAAAATGCAGCAATACAGAAATTTACAGGAGAAAACGGAAGAGACGTTTACTGTCATGTAATTGTGCAGGGATAAATATACCGGAGGCAGATTCATGCAGATAGGAAGAATTATAGGAATAGATATAAATGATAAAAATGCAATGATTAGTTACTATACGGACGGCATGTCGGAGCCGGCTACCTTTAGCATGGTGACAGGAAGTGAAGTTTATCAGATTCCCATATGTATCTGTAAAAGAAAAGGGTTAGAACAGTGGCTTTTTGGGGAGGATGCCAGGAAATATGCCCTTTCCCAGGGAGTGCCCTGTGTGGAAAACCTGTTTAAAAAGGCGGTGCAGCGGGAGCAGGTGGAATTGGAAGAAAAAATTTTTGACACATGGGAGCTTTTCTTTTTGTTTTTAAAAAAGCTGCTGTTCCTCCCTTTCCATGGGGCAGGATTTAAGGAGGATGACAGGTTTGTGATTACCACGGAACGGATGAACCAGGAAATCCGAAAACTTTTTTTCCTGTTTGCAGAGTATATGGACATACCGTCAAAACATCTTTTCATATTTGATTACAGGGAAAGTTTTTACTATTATGCCCTCAGCCAGAGCCCCCAATTGTGCCAGCATGACGTGGCGCTGTACTATTACACCGGGGGAGGCATGAAATTCTGGCATCTTTGCCATGATAAGAGAACCATTCCCCAGGTGGTGTCCATAGAAGAAAAAAATTATCCTCCCTTATCAGGAGACAGGGACGCATCTTTTAGCCGGATTGCGGAATCCTCTATGGGAGGTAAGATAATTTCCTCTGTTTACCTTATCGGAGACGGCTTTGACGGGGACTGGATGAGGAAATCTTTAACGGTTATCTGCCGGGGCAAACGGGCATTCTTAGGGAAAAATCTTTTTTGCAAAGGCGCCTGTTACGGCGGGGCGGTGAAAGCCGAGCCTGCCACATGGAATTATGTTTACTTAGGGGACAATGAACTGAGGATGAATATCAGTTTAAAAGTACGCCATAAGGGGAAAACCCAGTTTTTTACCCTGATTACGGCGGGGGAAAGCTGGTATGATGAATCAGGGGAATGTGAAGTGATTCTTGATACGGAACGTTACCTTGATTTCTGGCTGCAGCCGCCTAAAAGCCGGGAAGCAGCAATAAAAAGGCTGGAGTTAAACGACCTTCCCAAGCGGGAGCCTAAGACGACAAGGCTTCGGATTACGGCAAAACCCATTGCCAGAAATCAGGTGAAACTTACCATAAAGGATATGGGATTTGGGGAGATTGTAAAAAGTTCCGACAAAACATGGGAATATGTTATGTCATTTTAGTTTGACATGGGAGAGAGAACGTGGGAGAATTATTATTGTGCGGCCAGGAAATGGCATCCATACCCTACTATATTGATACCATTTCCCTGAATGTTTATTCTTTGGAAGAAATCTGTTATTATTTAAAAAATAATATTGAACTGGTGGAACCGGAATTTATGGACGGGGAACTTTGCCAGTGGTTAAGGCATCAGTTAAAAATGCCTTTACTTGCAGAAAAACTTTCCCGCATTATAAAAGAAGGCAGGGGATTTGTCACATTTGTCACCACATTGCTTAAGGAAAGCGATTACTGCACGGAAGATGAAATTGCAGGCATCCGCAGGTCGTTGGAAGAATTTGAAAACAAAAGTGATGTGGAATGCGCAAAAATACGGGCGGACAGGTTTCTTATGAAAAAAAGGTATCATCAGTGTATTTTAGAGTACACAAGGCTGTTGGAGGGGGAGGCGGCAATGCAGGAGGGCATGGTGTTTTGCGGGGACATTTACCATAACCTGGGAACCGCCTATGCAGGTCTGTTTTTCTTTGATAAGGCGGCAGAATGTTATGAGCAGGCGTATAAGAGGAACGGGAAGGAAGAATCCTTAAAGCAGGCAGAGGCGGCAAAGGAAATGGCAAAACCCCAAAAAGAGCTTAAGGAGGAGGAACCCCAGGAGTTCTTTTTCCAGGTAGGCATCGGAAATCTTGCAGTGGCGGACAATCTTTTAAAACAGTGGAAGGACGAGTACTTAAGAAGCTGCAGGTAGCGGCGGAAGGGAATGAATATGGCATTATTTAAAAATATCAGGAAGAGGAAAGAGGAAAAGCGGCAGGAGGAAGCCCATAAATTACAGGAGGCAATTGAAAGCGGAATCAACGGTTACGATATTTCCCAGGAAGAAATGGAGGACGGGAAAAAACTTCAGCATTACATTATCCAAAGCTGTGAGGAGATTATCGAGGCACAGAAGGAGATTGAGGAGGAGAAGGCAGAATACCGTATTGTGACGGACTATTTAAACGATATCCAGATGTTGGAGGATATGCCGGAGGAAGATATGGCCGAGATTAAATCGGCGGCGGAGAGCGTACAGAAGTTAGATAAACTGCGGGACGAATACCAGAATACGGCAAGGCATATTTCCGATGTCCAGTTTGTGCAGATGCAGCAGGAGCAGGACATAATTCCTGACGCCATAAGGAAACTTCAGGCAAATGAGGCATACCAGAACGCCTTAAAGAAGGACATGCATTATCTGGACGGGGAGAAAGCGGAATGGTACTACAATAAGCTGGATTTATTGCATCAGCAGAAAATTTTAAAAATATTGTCCTTTATACTTTTCGGTATTTTTGTTATATGTGCCGCGGTGCTTTTGGTGATTCAGACAGAATACCAGGGAGATACCAGGTATGCGTGGATATTTGTGATTTTTGTTGCCGCGGTCAGCGGATTTTCCATTTTCCTTAAGATGAATTCCAACCAGTTGGAAATCCGCCGTTCGGAAGTGAATATGAATCATGCCATTGTACTTTTGAACAAGACGAAATTTAAGTACGTAAATATTACAAATGCGGTGGATTACGCCAGGGAAAAATACCATGTAAAAAATGCCTACGAGTTAAATTATTTGTGGGAGCAGTATTTAAATGAGGTGAAAGAGCGGGATAAATTCCGGCAGATGAATGAGGATTTGGATTATTTTTCCACAAAGCTGGTAAGGCAGTTAAAGAAATACCGTCTCTATGACGCCCAGGTGTGGAGCAACCAGTCCTCCGCCTTAGTGGACCAGAAAGAGATGGTGGAAGTAAAACATAATCTTCTGGTGAGAAGGCAGAAGCTGCGTTCCAGAATTGAGTACACCTCCAACAATGTAAAGGAGCGCAGGGCACAGATTAACAGGCTGCTTCAGAAAAAGAATCTTTATACGCCGGAGATTAAGGAGATTATTGATTCCATTGACCGGTTAAGCAGCGGAGAGTAAAAATCAAATGTAAAGAGGGGTATTATGACACACGGAGATAAGGCAAAAGAACTTTTTTTAGAAGGATACAATTGCAGCCAGGCGGTAGCCGGGGCATTTGCAAAAGAAATGGGCATGGATTTTAAAACAGTGGTTAAAATGGTTTCTTCTTTCGGAGGAGGCATGGGAAGGCTCAGGGAAGTGTGCGGTACGGTGTCCGGCATGTTTTTTGTTGTGGGGGCATTGTACGGATATGATGAGCCCGGAGATTTTCAGGGGAAAAAAGAACTTTATGCCAGGGTACAGGATTTGGCAGGAAGATTTAAGGAAAAAGCAGGAAGCATTGTGTGCCGGGAATTGCTGGGGCTGGAGGGAAAAGACACAAACCCCGTTCCTATGGAGCGTACAAAAGAATACTACGAAAGGCGGCCCTGCCCGGATATGGCAAAGCTGGCTGCGGATATTTTAGAAGAATATATTTTGGAAAAAGGAGACTATCATGAGTAAAGTGAGAACAAGATTTGCCCCAAGTCCTACGGGACGTATGCATGTAGGGAATTTAAGGACGGCACTGTATGCCTATCTGATTGCAAAACATGAAGGCGGGGATTTTGTACTTCGGATAGAAGATACAGACCAGGAACGCCTTGTGGAGGGGGCGGTGGACATTATTTACCGCACATTGGAAAAAACAGGGTTAATCCATGACGAGGGGCCGGACAAAGAAGGGGATGTGGGCCCCTATGTGCAAAGTGAGCGCCAGAAAAAAGGGATTTATTTAGAATATGCAAAAAAACTTATTGACAAGGGGGAAGCCTATTATTGTTTCTGTGACAAAGAGCGTTTGGAGAGTTTGAAACAGACGGTGGTGGAAGGGAAAGAGATATCCATATATGACAAACACTGTCTTAGTTTAAGCAAAGAAGAGGTGGAGGAAAAATTACGGTCAGGCGTTCCCTATGTGATTCGCCAGAATAACCCCAGGGAAGGGACAACAACATTTGTGGATGAAATTTACGGTGAGATAACGGTGAATAATGAGGAATTGGATGATATGATTCTTATTAAGTCCGACGGATATCCCACATACAATTTTGCCGACGTGGTGGACGACCATTTAATGGGGATTACCCATGTGGTAAGGGGATGCGAATATCTTTCCTCCTCCCCCAAATATAACCGTCTTTATGACGCCTTTGGCTGGGACGTGCCGGTATATATCCACTGTCCTCTTATCACCAATGAAGAACATCAGAAACTCAGCAAGAGAAGCGGCCACTCTTCCTACGAAGATTTAATAGAGCAGGGATTTTTAACGGAGGCAGTTGTAAATTTTGTGGCGCTTTTGGGATGGAGCCCCTCTGAAAACCGGGAAATTTACAGCTTAGAAGAGTTAGTGGAGGCATTTGACTATCATCATATGAGCAAGTCTTCCGCAGTGTTTGATGTGACCAAGTTAAAATGGATGAATGGGGAATATATCAAGGCAATGAAATTTGATGACTTTTATCAGATGGCAGAGCCCTACATGAAAAAAGTGATTACAAAAGATTTGGATTTAAAGAAAATTGCCGCCATGGTAAAGACCAGGATTGAAGTATTCCCGGATATTCCCGGCCATATCGACTTCTTTCAGGAACTGCCGGAATATGACATAAGCATGTACACCCATAAAAAAATGAAGACAAATGAAGAGACTTCTCTTGCGGTGTTAAAGGAAATCCTGCCTTTGTTGGAGGAACTGACAGATTACAGTAATGACGCCCTCTATGGGGCAGTCACAGAGTTTGTAAAGGAAAAAGGATACAAAAACGGTTATGTGTTATGGCCCATCCGTACCGCAGTTTCCGGTAAACAGATGACGCCGGCAGGGGCCACGGAGATCATGGAGATTTTGGGAAAGGAAGAAAGCTTAAGCAGGATATGGAACGCCTGAGCCATCTGAGCGGCGCTTCCAGTGAGGAAGCGGTGGAAGAGA
>CANRJF010000052.1 GCA_947630855.1 uncultured Lachnospiraceae bacterium | reverse complement strand
GGCGGCGCAATGACAGACGGCTTAGGAGGTGATGAACGGAGCTGTCCGAGCGATTCACGCAACCCATTGACCCGGCTGTGGCAGGCCGGGCGCGATGACGGGCACAGGCTATAATGGTACTTTCTCACGATCCCCTAAGGACTTGGGGGAAGTTCCTGCGGTGCTCGCCAGCTCTGGCAAAGCAGCGGCACAGGCGGGGCTATGATGCGGCCAAGCTGCCCGCAGCCTATGGCATCCCCTTTTCCTGCACAGTCAGGATCATGCCGGGGCGCGTGGCAAATACGGCATAACAAAATCGAAATCAGATACCATGAGCCGGGCCTGCTTCTTTATGGACGGGTCCGGCTTATTCATGTGGTTTTGATAATGATGTCAGAACTCAAAGAAGGAAAGAAAACGGCAATTTGCTTCTTAAAAAATGGAAACGATGTGCTGAAAACGCTGTGTTGATATGATATAATCAGAAGTGCGAAAAGGCATAGGATTAGAATACGGAGAGTGATGTGTGATATGAAAGCATTGTATGTTACGGACTTGCATGGAGACAAAGACAAATATAGAAAATCATTGGATATTGCTGTTAAAAGAGGTATTAGCATCATCATAAACGGTGGAGACATGCTTCCAAAACTCGGCGAAAGGCACATAGAGCAGCCGGTGTTTATCAGGGGCTTTCTGAAAGATTATTTCTCAATTTTGAAAAAACACAATATTACATATCTCACTATGCTGGGAAATGATGATTTATTATGGGTGGATGAATTATTTGAAACGGTTTGTGGCGAATTTGAAAATGTTCACAATATAGCTGATAAAAAGGTTTGTATCGGCATGTATGAATTTATTGGAATGAATCACATTTTAGACCACCCTTTCGGATGTAAGGACAGGGTTGTAATGGAGACGCATTATATTCCGCAAAGGCAGTTAAGTTATGTCGCCGGCATTTCTAATGAATATGGGTATGACAAAATATTTAACTGGCTGGAGTATTCCAGGACGGAACTTCCATATATGTGTGATATTTTGAACGCTTTGCCGGAGTCCGAAAATCCGAAGCAGACAGTGTATGTGATGCATATGCCTCCTGCTGGATTAAGGCTGGGTCAGCTTTTGTATCAGGATTTGGATATAGGATCGGTGGATATATACGACTTCCTAAAAGAAAAGCAACCGCTGTTATCCTTGCATGGACATATCCACGAGAGCCCTGATACAGAAAAAGGGAAGTGGATCAATCAGATCATTCATACAATCTGTGTTCAGCCAGGACAGACGGAGCTTGGCGACAACGATATGGTTTATGTGGAGCTTGACCTGCAAAAACAAAAATTTTTGCGAAAAATTGCAAATGTAAGATAACAGGAAAACACCAGCAATGGTGTTTTTTTGTTGCCTGAAAGTGAGGTGAACACATGGAAAAGGCAAAGCAGACAGAGATAATCCAGATCGGGAATACGACCTTTTGCGTTACCGCAAATTTTTCCGGCACGGTTCAGTTGCAGCATTTGATAAAGAGATTGATACAGAAGGAAATCGAGCAAAAAAATATTGCCCATTGACCGAAAAAACAGCGTAGCAAATGGCTGAAAAACCCGGAGAGACGTGGTATAATAATAAAGTACAGAGCGGTTTGTTTGCTGTTGGAAAGGAGCAGAAATGTTAAAACAGCAGACAAAACTGAGAGTTAGATTATATGCACGTTTATCCAAAGATGACGGAGATGCTGATAAGGAAAGCAACAGCATTACCAACCAGTTGCAAATGTTAAGGTATCACGCTAAGGAAAAAGGGTTTGAAGTAATAGGCGAATATGTGGATGATGGCATTTCTGGAACGACCTTCAATCGGCCAGACCTAAACCGTATGATTAAGGACGCTATGGACGATACAGAGCCAAGTGGCATTATGGTTAAAGACATGTCACGGTTTGGGCGCAACAATGCCATGTTCATGTACTATGTGGAAGAAATCTTCCCTAATAATGACATTTTGTTTATTGCTTTGAATGATGATGTAGACACACGGTTTGACGAAAATGAGATGATGCCGTTTAAATCAATTATGAATGAGTATTATGCCCGTGATACATCAAAGAAAATCCGAAGCGTTAAGAAAACGACTGCTTTGAACGGTGGTTTTTGCGGTTCCTTTGCTCCCTACGGTTATATTGTTGACCCTGATAACAAGCGTCAGCTATTGGTTGATCCTGATACAGCACCTATCGTCAAGCGTATTTTTGAATTATCAAAGCAAGGCAACAGCGTTCATCAGATTGCAAGAACTTTATGCGAGGATGGGATTTTGATTCCGCGGGCATATCGGGCAATGAAGAATGGTACGTTGGAAACAAGCACTGGATTTAAGTTCCCGACAGACTGGGTAGGGAAAAATGTGAAGATGATTTTGGAAAATCAGGTGTATTTGGGACACATGGTATCTCACAAAACACAGACCAAGTCATTTAAGAACAGAAAACTCGTATCAGTTCCTAAAGAGGAATGGATCATAGTGCGGAATACACACGAGCCAATCATTGATGAAGAAACCTTTGAACTGGTGCAGAAATTCATCAGTGTCAAAAAGCAGCCGAATAAAACGGGACGCCCTAATATGTTTGTGGGACTTGTGAAGTGCCCGGACTGTGGCCGCAATATGGCGTTCTCCAATCCGAATGGAAAAGAGCCCCGTTTTCGCTGTAGGACCTATGCACGAAATAGCAACCTATGCACGACCCATGCGATTTCGTATGACGCATTGCAGCAGATTGTTATGGGAGATATTCAGAAACACATCAGGAATATGGAAACCCTGGGTGACCAGTTCATTAAAGAAATGCACGAGTTGAGTGAAAAAGGTGGAGGCCAGAGGATCAAACAACTCAAGTATGATTTAGAACTGGTAGAAAAACGGATTGCAGAGATTGATAGTGTGATTATGAAGCTCTTTGAGCAGAACGCATTTGGTAAAATTTCTGACGAGCGTTTCGAGAAACTTTCTTCTGCTTATGAGAATGAGCAAAAAGAGCTCACTCAAAAGAAGAATGATTTGAGAGACAAGATTAAAGCCGAAGAAAAGAAAACTCAAAGCACCAATCAATTCCTGGAAACTATCCGCAAGTATGAAACCGTAACCGAATTGAATCGCTCTATGCTGGTTGAACTGATTGACAGCATTTATGTTTATCAAGCAGAGGGTGTTGGCAAAGAGCGCAAGCAAAAAGTGGAAATTAACTATCGCTTCCTTGCAGGGTCTCAATGTGGCATTGCCTGACGGAAATGGCAGAATGTCACGGCTGTTGTCGTTGCTTCTCCTATATAAAAATGGTTTTGATGCCGGAAAATATGTTTCTTTTGAGGAACAGATTAACAATTATAAAGCCTATTACTATGAATCTCTCCGTCAATCTTCGGCAGGTTGGGAATCAAATGAAAACAGTTATTTTCCATTTATTGAGAATTTCTTATCAATGCTTTATATGTGTTACAAAGAACTGGATAAGCGTTTTGCGGTCGTTCACGGAAAAAAGATTACAAAGAAAGCCCGTATTGAAGCAACGGTGTTAAACAGTCTGACTCCTATTTCCAAGGCTGAAATATGCAAGATTCTTCCTGATGTCAGTCCTACGACTGTTGAAGCTGTCCTCGGCGCAATGGTGAAAAGCGGCAGAATAAAACGGCTTGGTTCGTCACGCTCTACGCGGTATATTAAAGCATAAGCTTAAGTTTCCAAAAATTTCCGATTTTTCATATTACATGGGCGTCCCTACCTCAATCAGATTACCGTCTAAATCATAAAAACGGATTACTTTTTTTCCCCAGCTATGCGTCATAAGGCGATTAACATATTGAATTGAGGGATATAATTTTTCCAGTTTTTCAATAAATGATTCTATATCCTGTTCTTCAAAATACAGTTCACAAGAATTACTTTTCGGAATAATATCTTTTTTCAAAAACTTCTTCCAAATTTTTTCGTCCTGAAGTACAAGACCTTCCGTTAAAATCATGTTGCCATCATTGTCAAGTACCATATCGAGACCGAACAAGTCGTGATAAAATTGTTTCGATTTTTCAATATCTTTAACAACTATCAAAATATTCTTTAATTTCATTATCCTTATCTCCCTTTGTAACTCCCGATTATGATTTTATGAATTGTATTCTATCAAATATAAACTTTTTGTCAATGAATTTTCTTATTTTGTTGACTACACCCACTGTTTTAACTATAATATAATTATAAAATGATTTGTTTTGTAGTTGTTTTGTGATATAAGGAGGTATTAGTATGGCTGAACAGGTATTAAATCAGTTCCGTTCAGATAAAGCATTGCGTGAAGATTGCGTAGCGATTTATGAAGCACTGGGGATGGATCTTAATACAGCATTTAGGATGTTTATGGAGCGTACCCGTATGGTGAGGGGATTGCCCTTTCCCGCAATACTTCCAGAAACAAGGATGACAAGGGCAGAGGCACAAAAATTGATTGATGATATGCGTGAGGAAGCTGCTGATTTACCGGAGATATCATTAGATGAGATTAATGCAGAAATCCGTGCAGTAAGAACGGAAAGGAAATCAAGAGGATGAGATATTATGCAGTATTTGATACGAATGTTATAGTTTCATCATTGTTGACAAAACGAAAGGATACTGCAACAGCGCAGGTTGTAGATGCAATAACGAAAGGGAATCTGATTCCCCTTTACAGTCAAGAGATTTTAGATGAGTATGAAAAAGTACTTTATCGTCTGAAATTTTCATTTAGTGAAGAAAAAATTCTCCGGCTATTAGAGATGTTCCGTCAATTTGGGCTTGCAGTAAATTCAACGCCTACGGGGGAAATTTTACCAGATATGGATGACCTTGTTTTTTACGAGGTTGTCATGGAGAAACGAGACGAGGATGCCTACCTGATTACCGGAAATATTCGTCATTTTCCAAAACATAACTTTATTGTTACTCCGGCAGAGATGATGGAATTGCTGTGTCTGTGAAGGTACTAAACAGAGAAACAAAATGAATTGAGATTGGAAAACAGGGGGAACATATGCTAACGTTATCAGATATTCGGGATATGGCAGAAAGCCGGGTTTATCACAAAGGATTAGAATTACAGCATTACGGCAATGTGAAAAATTTTGAATTTAGCGTCTATGGGGAAGATGACGGCGGCGTAGTAGCCGATATGCAGGCGGAAGTTATGATGGATTTTGACACAGTGTACAAAGTAGCTGCCGTGGTAGACGAAAGTTACAGTGAAGTGCGGGAATGGCGCTGCAGTTGTGAGGAAAGCTGGGATGGCATGTGCCGGCACTGCGTAGCAGTTTTGTCAGAATATCTGCAGTATAGAAGAGCCAAAGATGTGCTGGAAATTAAATGGAAGAAAAAGGACGGGTTTACGAAAGGATTTCATGCCCAAACACCCATGCGCATGAAAGGAATTTTAAAAGGTTACAGCAGTAAAAGCAATTCTAAATATATGATTCCAGAAAATCTAAGGGGGCGGGTGGAGTTAGTTCCTTATGTTAAAGTTTTCACAAAGAAAAATCTTCATGTGGATTTTAAAATCGGCATGGAGCAAAAATATGTGGTAAAAAGCCTGATAAGGCTTATAGATGCCATTGACAACTGCGAAAAGGTTTCTTATGGGAAAAAACTGGAATTTTATCACCATATAGAAGCCTTTACCCCTCTATCGATAAAAATTATTGATTTTATCAGAATGCAGCAGGAAGAATATTTTCGGACAGTTTATTACCGTTACACTTTACCTAAGGAAAAAGAGAGAATACTGGATTTAAATGAGGCGGGAATAGAAAATTTTTTCCGTATTATGCAGGGAGAATATTTTGAAGGAAAACTGCCGGATTCCGAAGATACGGTATGGTATGTGGCAGACCAGATGAAAAAGCCGAAAATGGAAATTAAAGGAGACGGTTACGGCATTACCGTTTATTTAAAAAACAGCAGCATATTATATGGAAGGAACTGCTACTTTTTTTATGAAAACGGAGAAATTTCCCCCAGCAGCAGAAAGCTGAAACAGAATTTAAGTGAATTTTTTGAGTATCTTGTCCAGGAGGAAAGCCATCAGTGCTATATAGCCCAGGAGGAACTGGCAGTATTTTCCAGAGAATTGCTTCCTTATATAAAGGAACTTACCATTTTGGATTGTGAAAACTTTGACGAAGAAATGTATCTCCCGGAAAAGCCGGAGTTTGAACTTTATATAGACAAGCTGGAACATGACGTGGTAGCAGGAAAAGTTTTGTGTATATACAAAGAACATCAGTATAATCTTTTGGAAAAAAAGGATTTTGACGGAATCAGGGATTTAAAGGAGGAAATGCGGATTAGAAGTATTGTGGAGGCATATTTCCAAAATACAGATGTGAAGGAAGAATTATTTATTATAAGGGAAGACGAGAACTTAATTTATCAGCTTCTTTCCGGGGGGTTGCGGCGTTTAAGCGAGTTAATGACCATTTATGCTTCGGATGCCTTTCAGAATATGAAAGTGCAGCCTTCTCCAAACGTGGCGGTGGGAATTTCCATGAAGAGCGGACTGTTGGAGATTACCATGCAGTCTGAGGATATGTCTATGGAAGAGTTATCCTATCTTCTTGGAAAATACGACAGAAAAAAGAAGTTTATCCGGTTAAAAAACGGGGATTTTATTAATTTAAACCATGACAACGGTTTAGAGAGCCTGGCGGATTTAAAAGAAGATTTGATGTTGACGGACAGCAAGATGAAGGGGGGAGTGGTGGAAGTTCCCATGTATCGCGCCATGTATCTGGATGGCTCCCTGCGCAACAGTGAATCTTTAAGCGTAGAGAAAAACAAAGAGTTTAAATCAGTAGTCCGAAATATGAAGACCATTGAGGACAGCGATTTTGAAGTGCCTCTTTCCTTAAAGAAAATTATGCGGGAGTATCAGAAAAACGGGTTCCGCTGGTTAAAAACACTTCGTGAATACGGATTTGGAGGCATTTTGGCAGATGATATGGGCCTGGGAAAAACTTTGCAGGTTATCAGTTTATTGCTGTCGGAGCAGCAGGAGGCAGAAAAAAAGGGACAGGAGCAAAAACCTTCTCTTGTGGTGTGCCCTGCTTCTTTAGTATACAACTGGAAAAAAGAGATAAAAAGATTTGCCCCCTCTCTTACATCCGTGATTGTTTCAGGAAACGTGAAGGAACGGATGGAACAGATTGAGGGAATAAGGGATGGGGAAGTGGTGATTACATCTTATGATTCCTTAAAGAGGGATGTGGAACATTATGACAAATATATTTTTGCCCTTCAGGTTATAGATGAGGCTCAATATATAAAAAATCCCGTAACCCAGGCTGCAAACAGCGTAAAAGAGATTCATGCTTCCTTTAAGCTGGCCCTTACAGGAACACCTATTGAAAACAGGCTCAGTGAACTTTGGAGCATTTTTGATTATCTGATGCCGGGATTTTTGTACAGCTATAACCGATTCCGCAACGATATGGAAATTCCCATCGTTTCAGCCGGAGATAAAAATAAGATGGAGCGGCTTCAGAGAATGATTCGTCCCTTTGTGCTCCGGCGTTTAAAGACAGACGTGCTAAAGGATTTACCGGAAAAAATAGAGGAAAATGTGTTTACCAAGCTGGAGGGAGAGCAGATGTCCCTTTACAACGCCCATGTGCAGAAGATTAAGATTATGTTGGACAAACAGGATGATAAGGAATTTTCCAAAAAGAAAATAGAGCTTTTGGCGGAACTTACAAGGCTCAGGCAGATTTGCTGTGACCCGGCATTGGTGTTTGAGGGTTATAAGGGAGAATCTGCCAAAATGGAAACATGTATGGAATTAATTACCGGGGCGGTAAGCAGCGGACATAAAATTTTATTATTTTCCCAGTTTACCACTATGCTGGAACATTTGCAGCAGCAGCTAAAAAAGGAAGGAATTTCTTACTATACCTTGACAGGTTCTGTGAATAAGGAAAAGCGAATGCATATGGTGGAGGATTTTAATAAGGATGATACGCAGGTGTTTTGTATATCCTTAAAAGCCGGAGGAACAGGATTAAATCTTACGGCGGCGGATATTGTGATCCATTATGACCCCTGGTGGAATGTGGCAGTGCAGAATCAGGCTACGGACCGTGCCTATCGGATTGGCCAGAAAAATGTGGTGACAGTTTATAAACTGGTGACAGAGGGAACCATTGAAGAAAAAATAATTGACATGCAGGAGAAGAAAAAGCAGCTTGCGGATGATGTGTTACAGGGAGCAGGCATGGAGGCGGGTTCTTTCTCAAGGGAAGAATTAATGGAACTTTTGGGGTAATTTTAATCAGAAAAAGGAGATAAAAAATGAGGTTTGTAATTGTTGGCTCTGGCTGGCGTTCCCTGTATTATGTTCGGATTGCAAAGGCACTGCCGGAGAAATTTCAATTGTGTGCAATGCTTTGCAGGACAAAGGAAAAGGCAGATAAGATGGCAGGGGAATATGATATTTATACCACCATATCCATAGAGGAATGCAAAAATATGCAGCCTGACTTTATAGTAGTTGCGGTGAATAAGGATTCCATAGCCCAGGTTGCCACGGAATGGATGAATTACGGTTTTACTGTGTTATGCGAGACTCCTGCTTCTCTTAAGATTTCGGAATTAGAATCTCTCTGGCATCTCCATGGCCAGGGCAGGAAACTTGTGGTGGCAGAACAGTATATGTATTACCCCAGATATTCTGCCATGCTTAAGGTGTTAAGGCAGAATATTATAGGGGAGCCTTATAATATCAATATCTCCCTTGCCCATGATTACCATGGGGCAAGTTTGATGCGGGCATTTTTAAATGAGAATATAAAAACACCTTTTACGGTAAGGGGAAAAACATATGAATTTTCTACTGTGGAGACTTTAAACAGACAGGAAAGGTTTACGGATGGCAGAAAAGGAAAGAAAAGCCGTACCGTTGCAACATTTGAATTTGCCGACGGGAAAGTGGCATGGTACGATTTTAATTCAGAGCAGTACAGGTCGCCTATACGGAAAAATCTGGTGAAGGTGGAAGGGGAAAAAGGCCAGCTTAGGGATGGAATCATAGATTTTCTGGGGGAAGATTTTCTGGAATGGCGGGGAGAATTTAAGGCAGTGGAAAATCATATTGTAACAGGAAATCCAAATCCAAATTTATACCAGGTAAATGAAATCGAAAAGATTTTATTTCATAGAGAAAAAAGAGATAAGAATGGAAAGGTGACGGATTCTGCAGAAGATATTGTGTATCAGGCTTATTTTGGGAAATGCGGCCTTGGGGAAGATGAAACTGCCATTGCAAAAATGATGGAACAGACCTTTTCTTATGCCATAAATCCAACCCGGGAAGTCTTGCAATATCAGGAATGGGCTTTGAGAAATGCTTTGCAGGATTGCTATATGGCAGTTTTAATGGAGCAGGCAGCGGCTACCGGAGAGCAGATAGTAAGTGAAAAACAGATTTGGCAGGCGTGAAGCCTGAAATTATTTGCGCTATTGCAAAAATCAGATGAACATGTTATATATAGAAAGTAGGTAATTGTTCAGGACAGCCTCAAACACTTGCTGTTTGAGGCGTAAGAATACATCAAAGGATACATGCAAAAATGTGGTTTAGAAGAAAAAAGCGAATCCTGCTTTTAATCATAACACTGTTTATATGTGGATTCTATTTCGTTATATCACAGGGAACGACAGATGCTTTTTCCAAGCAGGGCGCCACTTCCCGGGAAGTGTACTGTTACATAAATGCCAGTGAAGGAATAGATGAAACCAGGATATTATCCCGAAGAATGAAAAAAAATCATTACCTGTTTTTGCCATCGGGAATAGACTTATCAGCATTGCAGATATTTTTTTCCTGTCCGGAAGAAGAACGGGTATTTTTTCAGGAAAAGGCTGTGGAAGATAATGTTTTGATTGATGTAATAAATCAGGGCATCTATGATAAGGAAAAAGGATTTTACAAATTACAGTTTAAAGTCTGCCAGAAGGATGGTTCATTTTTAGATTATAATTTACGGATAATGACTTCAGAAAATATTCCGTCTGTTTTTCTTGTCAGTGATGACCCTTTAGATGAAGGACGGGAATGGGTAGAGTCAACACCGGACCACACCAATGTAGCAAAGGGTTCCGTTTACCAATTGGATGAAACAGGAAATCTTATCTGCAGGCAGAAAGCAGAAAAACTTAGAATCCGTGGTAATTTTACTGCCAGTGCTGCAAAAAAGGCATATCAGATTAAACTTAGCTCTAAAGAGGACATGTTGTCTATCGGTGAGCCCAGAAAAGACTGGGCGCTGCTGGCAAATGCCTATGACACTACATTACAGCACAATACTTTATCCTATCAGTTGGGAAAAGAGCTGGGTCTTACAGATTCCCCGGACTGCACACCGGTGGATGTATATTATGACGGGGAATATATGGGAAATTATCTTCTTACAGAGCTGCCCGAACTTTCCAATACCAGTGTTGCCATTGAGGAAAACGGAAGTTATTTCATGCAGATTGATTATTCCCATTATATGGAAAGAGATAATAATCTGGAATTAAGCAATGGCATGTATGTTACCGTAGAAGAGCCGGAGAAATGTTCTGATGAACAGATAGAATATTTAAAACAGCTTTGGGAAGAGACAATCGAGGCTTTGGAAAATGGCGGGACTAATCCTTCTACCAAAAAAACCGTAGAAGATTATCTGGATTTGGATACATATGCCAGATACTATCTTGTACAGCAGTTTGCCAAAAATCCGGACGGATTCAGCTCTTCCACATATTGTTATGTTCCGTCAGATGAGGACAAAATATATTTTTGCGGTTTGTGGGATTTTGATTTGTGCTACGGCTGCGACAAACAGCTTTTAAAACTTACCAGTCCCATAGGGTATTACCCGGATAATGCAGGTTCGGATTTTTCCACTGTTCCGGTGGTTTCCCAAAAAATAAAAGATGTTTATGAAAATGAATTAAAAGATATTATAGAAGATATTCTTTTAAAAGACGGGAATGAGCAGGGAACATATGTAAAATCCCTGGCAGCATACAACGAGGAAATTTATGCTTCCCAGCGGATGAATTACAAAATATGGGACTTTAATCAGACAGGAGTTACCGTTCCCTTTAACTCTTATGAGGAAAGTGTAGAATATTTTAAGGATTATGTGGAAAAAAGGCATCAGTGGCTTTATGGTGCAGTAAATTCCTGGGTTGGAAACAATGAAGCCGAAAAGGTAGATTTTACGGTGGAGGAACCATTGGCAGGAATGCCGTTAGAGCCTGATTTGGAACTTTCAGATAAATGGTGCGGGGCAAAAATTCTTTCCCTGTCCTTTGTGGAGCAGGATGCTTATTTTGACCCCAGGAAGGATTACCATTACAGGGCGGTACTTACAAGCCAGCTTGGCAGCAGTTTTCCAGATGATTTGTCCGTAACGGCAGATTTTGGAAAAGTGGAGTCTCAGACAATGCTGGAAAACGGTATGATAGAAGTTATCTTAAATACAGGAAAACCGAAAATTACCAATACGGTATATATGGGGGTAAATTATGCTCCGGTATATAATAAAGAATATTATCTGTCCCATTATCCTGAAGTGGCCAAGGCCGTAGGAACAGAGGATGAAGCTGTTTTAGAGTATTTTGTTACCCAGGGGATGGATAAGCAGCATCAGGGCTGTGAAGATTTTGACGTAAAAGTTTATATTGCCCGGTACGGCATGTTTGAAGGATGGGAAAATCCAGATATTTATATGCATTACCTGACAGACGGAATTTTCCAGGAATGGTCAGGAAAATTATAAAATATAACGGAGCAGGAATACATGAATAAGAAAGAAAATAAAAAGCCGGACCAGTATCGTCATGAAATAAAATACCCCATAGACAGGCGGCAGCTTGAGACATTAAAGGCGCGTCTTCCGGCGGTGGTATCTTTAGATTCCCATGTAGGGGAAAAGGGATATTATGAAATACGAAGCCTTTATTTTGACGATTATGAAAATAGATGTTATTATGAGAATGAAAACGGAACCGACCCAAGGGAAAAATTTCGTATCAGGATTTACAACGGCAGCACAGACCGTATCCGTTTGGAATTAAAACAGAAAAAAAGGGGAAAGACTTTGAAAAAGTCCTGCCCTTTAACAAGAGAACAGGTTGAGAGGCTGATGAATGGAGAAATCCTTTCCTGGGAGGAATCAGAGGAAGAACCTCTTTTACGGAAATTTTATCTATGGCAGGAATTAAGAGGTCTTTTGCCAAAAGTAATTGTGGAATATGACAGGATTCCTTTTATCTGCCGGGATGGAAATGTAAGGATTACACTGGATATGAATATTCGTGCCTCTTCCCGGCCTGATGATTTTTTAAATGAAAAGCTGACAACCAGGCCTATTATGTCCGTAGGGCAGAATCTTCTGGAAGTCAAGTATGATGAATTTCTGCCGGATTACATTAATCACAGTATTCAGATGCGGGGATTGCGGCAGGCAACCTTTTCCAAATACTATCTTTGCAGAAGATATGCTGCCAATTACATATAGAATATACGTTTTAGGAGGAAAAAATGACAACATTTCAGGATATATTTAAAAAATCCTTTCTGGAAGGGTATGCTTCCACAGGATTAACCACCAGAGGAATATTGTTTTCACTGATGATTGCCTGCGGGTTTGCCCTGTACATATTTTTTGTATACCGTTCTTATACAAGAAAAACATTTTATTCTAAAAGCTTTAACATATCATTAGTGGCATTAACTGTGATAACAACGGCGATTATACTTACCATTCAATCCAGTATCGTGGTTTCTTTAGGTATGGTAGGTGCGTTGTCCATCGTTCGTTTCCGTACTGCAATCAAAGACCCTATGGATTTGGTATTTCTTTTCTGGGCAATTTCCATTGGGATTATATGCGGAGCAGGACTTGCCGGAATTGCAGTATTTGAATCCGCCATTGTCACAGTGGGAATATTTCTTTTGGAATTGCTACCTGTGGCAAAAGCTCCCATGCTTTTAATTGTAAATGCCACGGAATATGATGTGGAAAAGCAGGTGATAGAGCTTGTAAAACAGTACAGCAGCGCTTATAAGGTAAAATCCAGAACATTAGAGCCGGACAGGGCGGATTTTATTGTGGAAGTGCGTATTGGAAATGAAGATGAATTTATGGAAAAAATTTCCCAATTGGAACATATCAGACACTGTTCTTTGGTATCACATGACGGAGAAGTCACATTTTAACAGGGTAGGAAAAGTCGATGCTTTTTATATGAGAGCATCGATTTTTTTGTCTAATTTGTGTAAAGTCCCTTAAAATAGCCTTCGCCCGTCAAAATTGACAAGGTGCAACTTTAAATTGGTAGACTTTAAGTGCCTTATAATTTATAATTTCTCCACCATAAAAGAAAATCAGTTGGAGGGAGAAAAAATGATTAAAGCGGAACATATTTTTAAAAGCATTACGGTGGGAAAAGGTGAGGAACATATTTTAAGAGATATTTCCTTTGAATTGGAGAAGAACACCATAACGGCTATTGTGGGAAAAAGCGGCTGCGGAAAAAGTACGTTATTATCTATTTTAAGCGGTATTGATAAGCCTTCCGCAGGAAAAATTTATTTACGGAATAATGATTTTTATTCTATGGAAAGAAAAGAGCAGGAAAAATTTCGAAATGAAAATATAGGGATTCTGTTTCAGAATTATCATTTGATACCGGAACTTACCTGTGAAGAAAATATCAGGATGCCTCTGGTATTTTCTGATAAGAAAATTGAGGGAAACAGGGTAAAGGTCATGATGAAAAGCGTTGGATTGGAGAAGAAACGGCGTCTCTATCCAAAGCAGATGTCAGGAGGGGAGCAGCAAAGGACTGCCATTGTCCGTGCGTTGATAAATAAGCCTTCCATCCTTTATGCAGATGAGCCTACCGGAGCTTTGGATTCACAGACAGGGAAAAGCGTGATTAAATTTTTAATAAATTGTGCCCATGAACAGAATTTAACTGTTTTGTTGGTTACCCATGATATGAGCATTGCCAGCCAGTGTGACAGAATTATTAAAATGGAGAACGGAAAGATTATTCAGTAAATGATGGGAGGTGAAGAAAATGCGTAAACTGTCATTTTTTTTAAAATATTACCGTGTGCAGAAAATGCGGTTTATTATAATGTTTTTTATATTTGCTTTTGCAGGGGTTATTCTTTCCTGTTCCCTGCTGGTGCAGAGCAACAATATGAAATATTATCAGGCGCAGTTGATAAAAGATGCAGAAGCCAATCTGGTAGATTTGGATGAAGATGCAGATGAAAATGAGGATGAGGATGATTCTGTCTTTGGTGTAATGGGAAAAGTCATGACGATATTTGCCTTAGGCGCTATTTTGATTGTGGCGTGGGGCTGTACCGGTATGCTGTTTTTCCAAAGTATTTCCATGCAGAAGTCCTATGCCATGATGCAGATTTTTGGTATGCAGAAAAAAGATGTTTTCGGGAAAGCGTTGGTGGACGGCATTTTTTTCGGATTTACAGGTAGCCTGGCAGGGGACATGGGGGGATATATGCTGTTTCGTTACCTGACGAAAAAGTTAAGCGGTGCGGATGCGTTGATTCCCATGATTTCCAGGGAAATGCTTTTCGTACTTTTAATGGTCATGCTGGTACTGGTGATAATTTCTTTTTTCGGAAGTTTTATTTCCGGTCTTTATGTTTATGAAACCCCTATTATTACCATGCTTTTTGAGAGGAAAGGGGAAATGGGGCAGCAGACCTATCTGAAATTTGGGATTTTAGAGTTTGCGATATTGTATCTGCTGATACTGGTCATGTTTTATAAAAATATAAAATTTATTAATGTGGCACTTCTTATCTGCGGGGTTATTTTATTTGTGCTGTATGTGTGTTTTTACATAGCCTTTCATGATAAGAAAAAGAAACGGGACACCCAGATGGAGCCTTTAATAAAAATTCGGGGGATAAGTTATCGTTTTCTTTGTACCAGAAATAAAAGAGATGCCCTTCTGGCGGCAACAGTGTCTGTGGGGGCGGTTATTATCTGTATTGCCTTGAGTATTGTATTTGATTTTGAAAATATGGTGCGCCGTTCCTATCGGGATTGTATGGGATACTCCACCATTGTGTGGGTAAAGAATAAGTTGTATGAAAACGGAAGAATCCAGGAGATTTTAGACAAAAACGGATATACTTATACAAAGGTTTTTTATAAGGAAATGTCTTATATGGATTTAAATGCCAATATAAAACCGGCGCAGAATAAAGATGATTTTGATTTTTTCTGGGCGGCAGTGGTGGACAGCCAGACAGATAATAATAATCATTTTAAGCTGGAAGAGGGCACTTATAAAGCAGGAAATTATTTTTGCTACCGGACAGGGACAGACCTTAGGGAATACACGGATATTTTTGGCAAAGAGCTGAAAATGACGCAGCGTAATAATGATAATGTACCTTTTTCCATAATGGGTTACAATATAGTGGTAAATCGGTCCGACTGGGGGCTGGGACTGGATGATACATGGGATACAGGATATCTGCTGGATATGACGGAAGAGGAGGAGAAAAACTTTTTATCTTTCATGGAAGGTGAGGATTGTGAAATAGCAACAGCGTCCGCATATGTGCATGAATTTATTAGTCTACTTTCCGATTATCTCAGCGTTGTTGCCGTAACAGGAGTGATGTTACTTTTGGTAACAGCCACATTTTTCTATTCCATGGTGCGAAGTGATTTGCAGGCAAGGAGAAAGGAGCTGTATTTATATCAGATGTATGGGGCTTCCAGGCAGAAAGCCTTCTGGGTGGTACATTTGGAGTACATGATGATTGCCGGAATTTCCTCTATTACCGTGCTGGTGACATCCCTTTTTATGGGGGAAGCTGCATTTACCTATCTGTTAAGGCAGAATTATCCTATGTCCATTCCCGTGATTGCAGGTACAAGTTTAGCGGTGATGTTGTTTGTGTTGGCATGTTGTTATGCTGCCCAGTGGATAAATTATTTTGATTCAAAAATGGAAATTATACGGGATGAATAAAAATGTGTTATTCTATGCATATTTTATCATGTTCTTACATATGTATAATAGTGGATGATTTTGGACTTGAGATAGAAGGGAAAGATTAAAAATAGAAACATTAAAACGTGAATTGGAAAACCCGGAATTTCTTTTAAAGAAAAACTGGGCGATTTCCTGTCTGGAATGGAAGTTAAAATTTATTGATATGGAGTTATCTACGAAATACAGCCGTACCATAACCCAGAAGGTGGAATCAAGAATAAAATCTGTGGAGAGTATTGTAAGAAAGTTACAGAAAAAGGGATGTGAGGCCACTTTTGAGAATGCACTGGCAAAATGTAATGATATTGTAGGCATTCGTGTCGTGTGCCTTTATAGTGATGATGTGTATAAAATTGCAGATTTATTAAAGCAGCAGGATGACATAGAATTGATTAAGGAAAAGGATTATATTAAAAATCCCAAAAAAAGCGGATATCAGAGTCTTCATCTTATTGTGGAAGTGCCTTTTACATATAAAAAGGCAATGGAAAAGCAGCGGGTGGAAATCCAAATCCGCACGGTTGCCATGGATTTCTGGGCAGGGGTGGATAACCAGATTTGTTATAAAAAAACAGAGGAAGAAGTAAGGCGGGCGGAAGGGGAATTAAAGCAGTACTCCGATGTGATTGCCCAGATGGATAAGCAGATGTTAGGGTTAAGGAAGAAGGTAGAAAAAATCAGGGGATTTTAAAGGCTTTTTATTAAACTTTATAAGAAAATTACGCTTTTACTGGATATTTCATTTATTGTATGTTACATTATATGAGTAAAAACAATGTACAAGGAGAAAAAAATGGATATTTTTGGCATACTGACTTTAATTGGGGGTTTGGCACTGTTTTTATATGGCATGAGTGTTATGGGAGGCAGTCTGGAGAAACTTTCCGGCGGAAAGCTGGAAATGATTCTTGAGCGCCTTACTTCTAATCCCATAAAAGCCGTGCTGCTGGGTGCAGGCGTTACTGCGGTTATCCAGTCTTCCTCTGCTACAACCGTTATGGTGGTGGGCTTTGTAAATTCAGGTATTATGAAGTTATCCCAGGCAATCGGCATTATTATGGGCGCCAATGTGGGAACTACCATTACATCCTGGATATTAAGCCTTACGGGAATACAGGGTGAAAGCATAATTGTTAAGTTCTTTAAACCCTCTTCTTTTTCACCGATTCTTGCATTGATAGGTATAATTTTATATATGGCAGGCAAGAATGACAGGAAAAAAAATATTGGGGAGATTTTACTTGGATTTGCAGTCTTAATGTTTGGTATGGAAACTATGAGTAATTCCGTAAAGCCTTTGGCAGAGGTGCCGGAATTTGTAAATATCCTTACCATGTTCAGCAATCCCGTATTAGGAGTGATTGTGGGTGCAATTTTAACCGCAGTAATACAATCTTCCTCCGCCTCCGTAGGTATTTTGCAGGCATTGTCCGTGACCGGTGCATTTACATATGGTTCCGTTATTCCCATTATTATGGGGCAGAATATCGGTACCTGTGTAACGGCTATGATTTCCAGTTTAGGAGGTAATAAAAGCGCAAAGCGAACGGCAATTGTGCATTTATACTTTAATATAATAGGCGCAGTTTTTTTTATGGTAGTTTATTATGGGTTAAATGCTATTGTACATTTTGGTTTTGCAAATGAAGTGGTTGGAGCGGCAGGCATTGCGCTGATTCACAGCGTATTTAATATAATTACCACATTGGTTCTGCTTCCGTTTACAAAGGTTTTGGAAAAATTAGCATATCTTACCATTCCTGCATCTGAGGATGAAAAGGAGCCGGTGGAGGACGAAGAGTTTCTTATTTTGGACAACCGTTTCTTAAAAACACCGGGTTTTGCCATTGAACAGTGCCGGAATCTTGCCAATAATATGGCAGAATTATCCAGGGAGTGTTTTATTAAATCCATGCATACTCTGACCCAGTATACAAAGGAGGAAGCAGAGGAAGTAATTGCCTTGGAAAACCGTATTGATATATATGAAGATAAAATCAGTGTTTACCTGACAAAGTTAAGCAGCTATAATCTTGCTTATCAGGACAGCCAGAATGTTTCCACCCTTCTTCATTGTATTACGGATTTGGAGCGTATTTCCGACCATGCGGTAAACATAGTGGAATCTGCCCAGGAGATGGTAAAAAAGGATTTGCATTTTTCCAGAAAAGCCCAGGAGGAGATGCAGATTTACAGCAGTGCTGTGGAAGATATACTGGATAGGGCTGTAAATTCCTTTATTCACACGGATGAAAAGCAGGCGCTTTTGGTGGAGCCTTTGGAAGAAGTGATTGACGGGTTAAACAAAAGCGTGAAAAAACGACATATTAAGCGTTTGAGAAAGGGAAAATGTACCATTGAATTGGGATTGATATTGTCGGATATTGCCACCAACTATGAGCGAGTGGCTGACCATTGTTCCAATATTGCCGTGTGCCTGATTCAGATTCAGGATACGGAATTGGAGGCTCACCGTTATGTAAATCATCTGAGAGAAGGAGAGGATGTTACATTTGAAAAGCAGGTGGAGCTGTTTGAAGAGAAATATCATTTATCTAAGGAAAAAGAAAAGTAAATAGGGAATTTTTTTGGGAGGAAAGCACATGTCATATATTTTACTTGTTGTAGGGTTTGTTCTGTTAATTAAGGGTGCAGATTTTTTTGTGGAAGGCAGTTCCAGTATTGCAAAAATGTTTAAAGTACCGTCTTTGATTATAGGAATGACCATAGTGGCTATGGGGACAAGCCTGCCGGAATGTTCTGTCAGTGTAAGTGCTTCCATCACCAATAATAACGCTTTAGCAGTCAGTAATGCGGTAGGTTCTAATATTTTTAATCTTATGGTAGTGTGCGGATTTTGTGCTCTGCTTGCGCCTCTTGCGGTGCAGTCGAAAACCTTAAAGCAGGAATTTCCTTTTTCTATTTTGACTGCTTTGCTGCTTATGGCTTTCGGGTATTTCGGAATGTCCGTCAGCCGGATAGAAGGTTTGATTTTGATGGTGATTTTTATATTCTTTCTGCTGTGGATGATTTATTCTGCAAAAAAGGCAAGGGCAGCAGGTGGGGAAGAAGAAGAGGTCACTGTTATGCCCATATGGAAAAGCACCCTGTATATTGTGTGCGGGGCAGTAGCTATTGCCGTTGGTGGTGATTTGGTAGTAGATTCGGCTTCTGCTATTGCTGCTTCTTTCGGGCTCAGCCAGAACTTAATCGGATTGACTATTGTTGCCTTGGGAACAAGCCTGCCGGAACTTGTGACTTCTGCTGTCGCAGCGAAAAAGAATGAAGTGGACATGGCACTGGGGAATGTAATTGGTTCTAATATTTTTAATATTCTCTTAGTGCTGGGCGTGGCGGCTGCCATCAGTCCCATTGAGTTTATAATGGAAAATGTGGTTGATATTTTGATTCTTACGGTGATGAGCCTTCTGGTGTGGGTATTTGCCTGGTCGAAACATGAAATCCGCCGGTTGGAAGGGGTTATTATGCTTGTATTGTATTTTATCTATATGGGTTATATAATTGTAAGGTAATATCGTAACTGTGAGGGTAATGGGCAGATACGAAAAATCATAAAAAGAAAAGGAGAATGTGTATGGGTTTTTTTGATAAATTAGGGGATTCCATTGTTTCTGTCAGCAAGGATGTAGGCCAGAAAGCCAAAGATGTGTCCGGCATTACCAAATTAAAACTGGATATCCGCATGAAGCAGGATTATTTGAAAGAGCAGTATGCTTACCTGGGTAAGGCATATTATGAAGCTCATAAAAACGAAGATGTATCGGAGAAGCAACGTTTTGAAAAAATTTCGGAGGCATTGGATGAGATTAACAGGATGGAACTTCAGATTTTAGAACTGAAAAAGGCAAGAAAATGCCCCAATTGCGGAACGGAAGTTTCAGATACAGCAGAATTTTGCAGTAACTGCGGCGCAAAGCTGGGCGTTGTGGTGGGTGAAGCCAAAGCCCAGGATTCATCCGGCGGAGAGGATAGTGAGTCTATGGAAGACGAACAGCCGGAAGAAAATTCAGAATATCTTTAAAAATTAGGAGAAAAAAATGAGCAGTAAAGGGAAATATTATATTACAACAGCTATTGCCTATACATCAGGGAAACCTCATATCGGCAATACTTACGAGATTGTTTTGGCAGACGCCATTGCAAGGTATAAACGCCAGGAGGGATATGACGTTTATTTCCAGACAGGTACGGACGAGCATGGACAGAAGATTCAGGAGAAAGCAGAGGCAGCAGGTATTTCGCCAAAGGAATATGTGGACAATATCGTTGACATGGTAAAACATATATGGGATTTGATGAATACATCTTATGATAACTTTGTCCGTACCACAGACGAAGACCATGAAAAGCAAGTGAAAAAAATATTTAAAAAACTGTATGACAAAGGGGACATTTATAAAGGGGCATATGAGGGAATGTACTGTGTGCCCTGTGAATCCTTCTGGACAGATTCACAGTTAAAAGAGGGCAGGTGCCCTGATTGCGGAGGTCCTGTTTCTCCTGCAAAGGAGGAAGCTTATTTCTTTAAAATGAGTAAATATGCGGACAGGCTTATTGAGTATATCAATGCTCATCCCGAATTTATTCAGCCGGTGGCAAGAAAGAATGAAATGATGAATAATTTCCTGCTGCCCGGACTTCAGGATTTGTGTGTATCACGTACTTCTTTTAGCTGGGGAATACCCGTAGATTTTGACCCAAAACATGTAATTTATGTGTGGCTGGATGCCTTGACAAATTATATTACAAAGATTGGATATGATGCAGACGGCAATTCCACAGAGTTATTCAATAAAAACTGGCCTGCGGATTTACATTTGATTGGAAAAGATATTATCCGTTTCCATACAATTTACTGGCCTATTTTCTTAATGGCACTGGATTTGCCCCTTCCCAAACAGGTTTTTGGCCATCCATGGCTTTTACAGGGCTCCGGGAAAATGAGCAAATCAAAGGGAAACGTATTGTATGCAGATGAATTGGTGGACTTTTTCGGAGTGGATGCTGTCCGTTATTTTGTGCTTCACGAGATGCCTTTTGATAATGACGGTATAATTTCCTGGGAGTTAATGGTGGAGAGGTTAAATTCTGACCTTGCAAATACTTTGGGAAATCTGGTAAACCGTACCATTTCTATGAGTAATAAATATTTTGACGGTGTGGTAAGAAATGAAAATGTGTCAGATTCGGTAGATGAAGATTTAAAGCAGGTAGTTACCGGAACTGTTGCCAAAGTGGAAGGAAAAATGGAACAACTTCGCGTGGCGGATTCCATAACAGAGGTATTTAATCTTTTTAAACGGTGCAATAAATATATTGACGAGACAACACCCTGGATTCTTGCAAAAGATGAGGCATCAAAACCCCGTCTTGCAACGGTTCTTTACAATCTGGTGGAAAGTATCAGCATCGGTGCTACATTACTTCACAGTTTTATGCCTGAAACAGCAGAAAAGATATTGGCACAGTTAAATGCCTCCCAGATAGCTTATGATGAACTTAACACCTTCGGCCATTATGAAAGCGGAAAGAAAGTAACGGATAAACCGGAAATTCTTTTTGCCAGGTTAGACTTAGAAGAGGTTATGAAAAAAGTGGAAGAACTTCACCCACTTAAAGAGGATAAAGCGGAAGAAAATGCAGACCAACCGGTAATAGACCTGGAACCTAAGGAAGAAATCTCTTATGATGACTTTATGAAGATGCAGTTTCAAGTAGGAGAGATTATAGAGTGTAAAGCAGTGGAGAAATCCAAAAAACTATTATGTTCCCAGGTGAAAGTGGGAAGCCAGGTGAAACAGTTTGTATCCGGTATCAGAAAGTATTATTCTCCTGAGGAGATGGTGGGAAAAAAGGTTATGGTATTGGTAAATTTAAAACCTGCCAAATTAGCCGGTGTGCTTTCTGAGGGAATGCTGCTGTGTGCAGAAAACGAAAAAGGAGAACTGGCTCTCATGCAGCCTGATAAGGATATGACATGCGGAGCGGAGATTTGTTAAATCATGATTTTTGAGACTCATGCCCATTATGATGATGAAAAATTTAATAATGACAGAGATTTATTAATTTCGGGGTTGTTAAGCGGAATAATTTCTGGTATTATTAATGTATCATCTTCCATAGACAGTGTAAAAACCAGTATTGCCCTGGCAGAAAAATATGACAGGGTTTATGCTGCCGCAGGGGTTCATCCCAGTGATATAGACGGGTTAAACGAAGAAAGTTTTGTCTGGCTGAAGCGTCAATGCAGCCATCCTAAAGTAGTGGCAGTAGGTGAGATTGGTCTGGATTATTATTGGGAAAAAGAAGATGATGTGCGAAAAAATCAGAGAGAATGGTTTTTACGTCAGATAAAACTGGCAGAGGAAGAGAATCTTCCGGTGATTATCCATTCCAGGGATGCGGCGGAACATACCATGGAGATTATGAAAGAAGCAAGTGCCCGGCATGTACCTGGTGTAATTCATTGCTATTCATACTCTCTTGAAGCGGCAAAAGAATTCATTAAAATGGGATATTATATCGGTGTTGGAGGAGTTGTTACTTTTAAGAATGCCAAAAAGTTAAAAGAAACTGTGGCAGGGATTCCTCTGGAAAAAATTCTTTTAGAGACGGATGCTCCATACATGGCACCGGAGCCTTACCGCGGCACAAGAAACCATTCCGGCAATCTGCCTTATGTGGTGGATGCAATTGCCGGTTTAAAGGGTGTAACCAGGGAAGAAGTAGAAATGGTTACGGAAAGGAATGCCAGAGAACTTTTTAAGAAAGCTTTCTAAAATTTATTCATAGATTTTGTTTTTTTCGGTGTTGCAAATACCTCGCCCTTTGGGCGGGGTATTTGCTTGTTCA
>CANRJF010000051.1 GCA_947630855.1 uncultured Lachnospiraceae bacterium | reverse complement strand
TTGATAATATTTTCAAAATCAGTAGCTTTTGATGGAATTTACTTTGGGAAAGTGGAATTTACTTTAAAAATTGACCGAAGCATGAGATGATGTCACATAAAAATAAAATTTTATCGACAAGAAACGCGTCATTTTGTATTTATTACATGGTAAATATTAGTAGTACAATATGCCCGGGAGAAAATGGTTCTGAAAGAAAAAACTGTGGCATACATATTAACAAACAAATCGATATGCCGTCGATGTACAAAGCGCCGGATAAGAAATACCGGCAGGAGGAAGGGAGAAAAATTCATGGCAGATAAAATTTTTGAAAACAATCAGGTATCTATTGTAGGAACTATTGTATCGGATTTCCGTTACAGCCACGAGGTTTACGGAGAAGGATTTTACATGGTGGATGTGTCCGTAAACCGTCTCAGCAATTTTGTGGATATCATACCGGTAATGGTATCGGAGCGGATTTTGGATGTGACAAAGAATTATGAAGGACAGCTTATCTATGTGCTGGGACAGTTCCGTTCCTACAATCGGCATGAGGAAAAGAAAAATCGTCTTGTTTTGTCAGTATTTGCCAGGGAACTGGAATTTGTGGAGGAGGAAAGCGATGAGTTAAAAAGCAACCAGATTTACCTGGACGGGTACATATGCAAAGAGCCGATTTACAGGAAAACTCCCCTGGGAAGGGAGATTGCGGATTTGCTTATCGCGGTGAACCGTTCCTACGGCAAGTCGGATTACATCCCCTGCATCTGCTGGGGAAGGAACGCCAGGTTTGCCTCCGGCTTTGAAGTGGGAAGCCATGTGGAAATCTGGGGAAGAATACAGAGCAGGGAATATGTGAAAAAAATTAACGAGAATGAGACGGAAAAGCGGGTTGCATATGAGGTATCCGTAAGTAAAATAGAGCGTTTCGAGTAGTATTTGCTTTTTTTTGCAATATATGGTATCTTTATTCATATTTGTTTTTATCCCAAAATGAAAAATCCAAAAGATAGGACTGTCGAAGACAGGGGAGGTTTATATGGCTGAAGGAAATGTGAAGATATATTACGGTGAAGGCAGAGGAAAGTCTTCATCGGCCCTGGGAGAAGGAATACGGGTGGCATCAGAGGGGAAAGACGTTTTTATTATCCAGTTTTTGAAAGGCAAGACAAACAAGGAGACGGAATTGTTAAAACGCTTAGAGCCGGAGATTAAGTTTTTCCGTTTTGAAAAGTCTGAGGAACACTTTAACGAGCTTAAGGAGGAGCAGAAGCAGGAGGAGGCAGTCAACATTAAAAACGGCATGAATTTTGCCAGAAAAGTGCTTTGCACAGGGGAATGCGACTTGCTGATTTTAGATGAAGTGCTGGGGCTTTTAGATAACAACCTGATTGAAACGGAAGAATTAAAGAGCATGATTCTTTCCCGCCCGGAGGGAATGGAAGTCATTTTGACAGGGCGCATATTCAAAGAAGAATTAAAAGCCTTTGCGGATGAGATTTACCATATTGAGGCAGAGCGCTGCAATGCATAGCCTAAACGCTCACTTGCTAAGCGGTGTTCTTAGAAATATGATTCAAGGCTGAACCGTAAAACCCGGTTGACAAGGGAAAAGGAGAGTGTTATATTGTAACTAATCACAAGTGAAAAACTTAATAGACCGGATAGAGGTTGCGTGATTCATCAGTAGCTTATGGGATGTGGCAGGCACAGGGGAAGATAAGTAAAAGGGGAGAACGCCGAAAGAAAATGTTTCCTGCAAAGGTTTTCTTGGGGATGTATTGAAGAAATACATAACTGTCATCTTTCGTAGATGGTGCGCTATCAAAAAGAACTTTATGCCGGCTCTAAATGAGCCGGCTTTGTTATATCATAGGAAAGATTTGCTGATTTAACGAGTGAAAGTACTGCTTTCCTATGATATAACAAAGCCCTCCGGGCAGGATGCGCACAGATGCGTAAGGAAGATGCCGCTGACGCGGCCGCATCTGGCGCGCAAAATGTGCAAGCCCCTTTAAATTATGGGGACGGGGAGCTGATGTGGGCTTGCCCACTTTGTTCTATCACAAAAAGAGAAGCATTGCTTATGATAAAAACAGGAGGAGAATTTTATGGCAATTTTTAAAGGCGCAGGTGTAGCTATTGTCACACCCATGAAAGACAATCTGGAAGTAAATTATGAAAAATTAGAGGAACTTATTGATTTCCAGATAAAAAACGGTACGGACTGCATCGTCATTGCAGGAACTACCGGGGAGAGTTCCACCCTTACCATGGAGGAACATGCAAAAGTTATTAAAGAGGCAATCCGCTTTACCGCCCACAGGGTTCCGGTGGTGGCGGGAACAGGCTCTAACTGCACGGCTACCGCAATCCAGCTATCCAAAGAGGCAGAGGAGTACGGGGCAGACGGACTTTTGATTGTCACCCCCTACTATAATAAAGCCACCCAGGCGGGGCTGGTAAAACATTACGGCATGATTGCCGACGAAGTGAAGACACCCATTATTATGTATAACGTGCCTTCCCGTACCGGCTGCAATCTCATGCCGGAAACGGTGGCAGAACTGGTAAAAACAAAATCAAATATTGTGGGGTTAAAAGAAGCCACAGGCAACGTGGCACAGGCGGCAAAAACCATGTATTTAACAGACGGAAAAATCGACATGTATTCCGGGGAGGACGGAATTGTCACTCCTCTTATGGCTTTAGGGGCAATCGGCGTGATTTCCGTGTGGTCTAATGTGGCTCCCAGGCAGGTACATGAAATGTGCATGAAATTTTTTGAAGGGGACGTTGCAGGAGCGGCAGAAATACAGTTAAAGGCACAGCCCTTAATCCAGGCATTGTTTTCCGAGGTAAATCCCATTCCTGTAAAAGAGGCGTTAAACCTGATGGGAATGGAGGCAGGGCCTCTGCGTGCGCCTCTCTGTGAGATGGGCGAGGAAAATAAGGCAAAAATGGTACAGATTATGAAAGAATACGGTATACTTTAGGAGGAGATACCCTGCGGGTATACCTGTATGCCCAAAGAACAGGGCGAAAAGGAGGAAACACCCTGCGGGTATACCTGTATGCCCAAAGAGCAGGGCAAAAAGGAGGAAATATGGTAAAGATTATAATGCATGGCTGCAACGGCAAAATGGGCCAGATGATTACCGGACTTTGCAACGAAGATGAAAATGCAGAAATTGTGGCAGGGGTGGATGTGTTTGATAATGGAAAAAATGCATATCCTGTATTTAAAGCCATAAAAGAATGTAATGTGGAGGCGGATGTCCTCATTGATTTTTCCAACGCAGGGGCGGTGGACGATATGCTGGATTACTGCGTGGAAAAAAATGTGCCCCTGGTGCTCTGTACCACAGGCTTAAGTGAAGAACAGTTACGGCATGTGGAAGAAGCAGAAAAGAGCATTGCAATTTTGCGCTCCGCCAACATGTCTCTTGGCATTAATACCCTGTTTGGGCTGCTTAAAAATGCGGTAAAGGCATTGGCACCCGCAGGGTTTGATGTGGAGATTGTGGAAAAACACCATAACCAGAAATTAGATGCTCCCAGCGGAACCGCCCTGGCTCTGGCGGATTCCATGAATGAAGCCATGGGAGGCATCTATGAATATAAGTTTGACAGAAGCAGCGTAAGGCAGAAAAGAGATGCAAAAGAAATGGGCATTTCCGCGGTGCGGGGAGGCAGCATTGTGGGGGAACATGAAGTTATTTTTGCAGGGAAGGATGAAGTAATTGAAATTAAGCATACCGCATATTCCAGGGCTGTTTTTGGGAAAGGGGCTGTGGAGGCAGCCAAGTTTTTAAAGGGGAAGGGCCCGGGGCATTACGATATGCAAAAAGTGGTAGGAGAAGCAAATGAATGACGGAGATTTAAGATATTTAAAAAGCCTGTCCAGACGTTATCCTACGATTGCGTCGGCAGCCACAGAGATTATTAATTTACAGGCAATATTAAGCCTGCCCAAGGGCACGGAGCATTTTATCACGGATATTCACGGAGAATATGACCAGTATCTTCATGTGATAAAAAACGGCTCCGGGGCAATCCGTAGGAAAATCGAAGATGAATTTGGCAATACTTTTTCCATGACGGATAAAAAAGCGATGGCGGCTTTGATTTACTATCCTGAATTAAAACTGGAGCAGGTGAAAAAGACGGAGGAAAATATGGAGGACTGGTATCGCGTCACCATTTACCGTCTGATTCACATCTGCCGCAGCGCCGCTTCCAAATATACCCGCTCCAAAGTCCGCAGGGCGCTGCCCAAAGAATTTGCCTATGTGATTGAGGAGCTGATTACGGGAAGGCCGGATGTGTCAGACCAGGAGGCATATTTTAATGAAATTGTAAATTCCGTAATTGCCACAGGGCAGGCACAGAAATTAATTATTGCCTTTTCCAATTTAATCCGCCGTCTGGTGGTGGACCATCTTCATGTGGTAGGGGATATTTTTGACAGGGGGCCTTATCCCCATATGATTATGGATTCCTTAATGGAACACCATTCCGTGGATATCCAGTGGGGGAACCATGACGTTTTGTGGATGGGGGCGGCGGCAGGCAGCCTCTGCTGCATTGCCAATGTTATCCGCATTGCCGCAAAGTACGGGAATCTGGCTATTTTAGAAGACGGATACGGCATAAACTTAGTGCCTCTGGCAAGGCTTGCCATGGACAGGTATGAAAAGGATGAGTGCAAATGCTTTAAAGTTGATTACAGAGAGGGAGATTACGATGCCAGGGATGCCCTTTTAGACGAAAAAATGCATAAAGCCATTGCCGTGATTCAGTTTAAGTTAGAGGGACAGATGATTATGAGGCATCCGGAGTTTGACATGGTAGACAGGATGCTTCTTGATAAAATGGATTTGGAAAAGGGAACCGTCCGGGTGTACGGTAAGGAATACCCTCTGCGGGATACTTATTTTCCCACCATAGACGAAAAAGACCCTTATGCCTTATCACCGGATGAGAAAGAGGCGGTGGAACGTCTTGGGGCGGCGTTTATAAATTGTGAGAAGCTCCAGCGCCACGTGCGGTTTTTATTTACCAAGGGCAGCCTTTATAAAGTGTATAACGGCAACCTTTTGTATCACGGATGCGTGCCGTTAAACAAAGACGGCAGTTTCCAGAAGGTAAATATTTACGGTGAGGAATATGCGGGACGGGAACTTTATGATATTTTGGAAAAGTATGCCAGAAAAGGATATTATTCCATTGACCCAAAAGAAAAACAGAAAGGGTTGGATATCCTGTGGTTTATCTGGGAGAATAAAAATTCCCCCGTTTTCGGAAAAGAAAAAATGACCACATTTGAAAGGTATTTCGTGGAGGATAAAGAAACCCACAAAGAGCCTAAAAATCCGTACTACCAGCTTTTGGAAAAGAAAGAGATTGTGGAGCGGATTTTAAAGGAATTCGGGCTTGACGGGGATGATGCCCACATTATAAACGGCCATATCCCGGTGGAGGCAAAACATGGGGAATCCCCCATAAAATGCAACGGAAAACTTTTGATTATCGACGGAGGTTTTTCCAAGGCATATCAGGGAAAAACAGGCATTGCAGGCTACACCTTAATCTATAATTCCTACGGGCTGGTGCTTGCGGCCCACGAGCCTTTTGAATCAGTGGAAAAGGCGGTTCAGGAGGGCAGCGACATCCATTCGGAAATGCGCATTGTCCAAAAGACGGTGCAGCGGATGACGGTGGCGGATACGGATGCGGGCAAGGAGATGAAGGAAGTTGTAAAAGACTTGGAGGAACTTCTTGCTGCCTACCGGGCAGGGCTTATTGTGGAAAATGCCCAGGAACTTACTTATTAATTATAGTTGAAATACCCTGATGCAGGAATTATAATAACATTGAGTGTATGCCAATAAAAAAGAGGAGCAAATCGTATGTTTTATATCGGAAGCCATATATCATCCTCAAAGGGTTATGAGGCAATGGGAAAGCAGGCATTAAAGTTAGGGGCGAATACTTTTGCCTTTTTTACCAGGAATCCCAGGGGAGGGAAGGCAAAGGAAATCATAAAAGAGGATGTGGACAGGTTTTTGCAGCTTGCGAAAGAACATTCTTTTGGAAAACTGGTGGCCCACGCCCCCTACACTATGAATATCTGTGCCGCCAAAGAAGATATCAGGAAATTTGCCAGGGAAATGTTTGCCGATGACCTGGCAAGAATGGAATATACCCCGGGAAATTATTACAATTTTCATCCCGGCTCCCATGTGGGACAGGGAAGCAGCCAGGGAATTGCCATTATAGGGGAAGTTTTAAACGGAGTCTTAAAGGAGGACATGACCACCACGGTTTTGTTGGAAACCATGGCGGGAAAAGGCACAGAAGTGGGGCGAAATTTTGAAGAACTCCGCGCCATTTTAGATTTAGTGGATTTAAAGGAAAAAATGGGAGTCTGCTTAGATACCTGTCATATATGGGACGGGGGTTATGATGTGGTCAATAACTTGGACGGCGTGCTAAAGGAATTTGATGATGTTATCGGGCTTTCCAAATTAAAGGCAGTCCACTTAAATGATAGTATGAACCCCTTAGGAAGCCACAAAGACCGGCATGAGAAAATCGGGGAGGGAAATATCGGGCTAAAAGCCATGGGACAGATTATCAATCATCCCAAATTGCAGGGCCTGCCCTTTATTCTGGAAACTCCCAATGATGATGCGGGCTGGGCAAAAGAAATTGCTATGTTAAGAGAGATGCACAAGGAGGATAAAGCATGAGTATTCAGGAAGTAAAGCCGGTAAAAGAAGGAAAAGTGAGGGAAGTCTATGATGTGGGAGAGAGCATGATACTTGTTGCCACAGACAGGATTTCGGCTTTTGACCATATACTTAAAAACAAGATTACAAGTAAAGGCGCCATTTTAACCCAGATGTCCAAATTCTGGTTTGATTTTACAAAAGATATTGTGCCAAACCATATGATATCCATTGACACGGCAGATATGCCGGAGTTTTTCCGGCAGGAAAAATTTGACGGAAACAGCATGAAATGTAAAAAGCTTACCATGCTTCCCATTGAATGTATTGTAAGGGGTTATATTACGGGAAGCGGCTGGGCAAGCTACAAAGAAAACGGTACAGTCTGCGGCATTACCCTGCCGGAAGGATTAAAGGAGTCGGATATGCTGCCGGAGCCCATCTATACTCCCAGCACAAAAGCCGAACTGGGAGACCATGACGAAAATATTTCTTATGAAAAAAGCGTGGAACTATTAAAAAAACTTTATCCTGATAAGGGTGAAGAATATGCCGGAAAGATAAGGGATTTTACAATTGCCCTTTACAAAAAATGTGCGGAGTACGCAAAGAGCAGGGGAATTATTATTGCGGATACCAAGTTTGAATTTGGGTTGGACGAGCAGGGCAATGTAGTGCTTGGGGATGAGATGCTCACCCCGGACAGCTCCCGTTTCTGGCCCTTAGAGGGGTATGAAGCAGGCAAATCCCAGCCGTCTTTTGACAAACAGTTTGTAAGGGACTGGCTTAAGGAAAACCCTGACAGTGATTATTTACTGCCCCAGGAAGTGGTAGATAAAACGATAGATAAATACAAAGAAGCATTTGAATTACTCACAGGTAAAAAATTCTAAATTATCTGTGAGGGTACTGAACAGATAAAAAATTCGTATAATAAGCAGGAGAAACGGATGAGCCATAATAAATTAGAGACTGAAAATCTATGGGATGGATTGCATGAAGAGTGCGGCGTGTTCGGTATGTATGATTTTGACGGTGGAGATGTAGCATCTACGATTTACTATGGATTGTTTGCCTTGCAGCACAGGGGGCAGGAAAGCTGTGGTATTGCCGTCAGTGAAACAGACGGGCCTAAGGGAAAAGTTACAACCCACAAGGATATGGGACTGGTAAACGAAGTGTTTACACAGGAGAATTTAGAGTCCCTTTCCGGAGATATCGGCGTCGGTCATGTGCGCTATTCCACGGCAGGGGCTTCCACCAGGGAAAATGCCCAGCCGCTGGTTTTAAATTATATTAAGGGGACGCTGGCCCTTGCCCACAATGGGAATCTGATAAATGCCAATGAACTGCGGAAAGATTTGGAGCGTACAGGGGCTATTTTCCAGACCACCATAGATTCCGAAGTGATTGCCTATCATATTGCCAGGGAACGGTTAAATTCCAGGACAGTGCAGGAGGCGGTACTTCGTGCCTGTAAAAAAATCAAGGGAGCCTATTCCTTGGTTGTCATGAGCCCCAGGAAGCTTATCGGCGCCAGGGATCCCTTTGGATTTAAACCCCTTTGTATCGGAAAGAGGGACAACGCATATATTATTGCATCCGAGTCCTGTGCCTTAGATACCATCGGCGCGGAGTTTGTCAGGGATGTGATGCCGGGGGAAGTTGTAACCATTTCTCCTGAGGGGGGGATTCAGTCGGATACTTCCCTTTGCCTTAAGAAAAAAGACCAGGCAAGATGTATTTTTGAGTATATTTATTTTGCCAGGCCGGACAGCCATGTGGACGGTGTTTCCGTGTATGCTTCCCGTATTAAGGCAGGGCGTTTTCTCGCCATAGATTCACCAGTGGAGGCAGATTTGGTGGTGGGCGTACCAGAATCCGGCAATGCTGCGGCGCTGGGTTATGCTTTGGAGTCGGGGATTCCCTATGGGACAGCCTTTGTAAAAAACGGCTACGTGGGAAGGACGTTTATAAAGCCAAAACAAAAGAGCAGGGAGTCCAGTGTCCGGGTAAAATTAAATGTGTAAAAAGAGGCAGTGGCAGGAAAACGTGTGATTATGATAGACGATTCCATTGTAAGAGGCACTACCTCCGATCGGATTGTGAGAATGCTTAGGGACGCAGGAGCAGTAGAAGTACATGTGAGAATCAGTTCCCCGCCCTTTATGTGGCCCTGTTATTTTGGAACGGATATACCGGAAAGGGAGCAATTGATTGCCTACAACCGAACGGTGGAGGATATCCGCCAGGTGATAGGGGCGGATACTTTAGGTTATCTTAAATTGCAGCGTTTAGATGAAATGGTGGACGGGCTTTCCATCTGCAAAGGATGTTTTACAGGCAAATATCCCATGGAGCCCCCCACCCAGGATATCAGAGGGGACTTTGAGAGATAAGAGAGGAGAGTTTTATGTCAGCAGACCGATATGTAAGCCCGCTTTCCCAGCGGTATGCCAGCAGGGAAATGCAGTATATATTTTCACCGGAGATGAAGTTTAAGACATGGAGGAGGCTGTGGATTGCCTTAGCGGAGACAGAGCGGGAATTAGGACTGGATATTACGGAGGAACAGATTGCCGAGTTAAAGGAACATGCGGAGGATATAAATTTTGAAGTGGCAAAAGAGCGGGAAAAGCTGGTGCGCCATGATGTTATGTCCCATGTGTATGCTTACGGCGTGCAGTGCCCCAAGGCAAAAGGAATTATCCATCTGGGCGCTACTTCCTGCTATGTAGGTGATAATACGGATATTATTATTATGTCAGAGGCATTAAAGCTGGTGAAGAAAAAACTGGTAAATGTTATGGACGAACTGGCAAAATTTGCAGATGAATACAAAGAACTGCCCACACTGGCATTTACCCATTTCCAGCCGGCACAGCCTACTACGGTGGGAAAACGCGCCACATTGTGGCTTCAGGAATTTCTTTTAGATTATGAGGATTTGGAGTATGTTTTGGGAAGCTTAAAATTATTAGGCTCAAAAGGGACTACCGGAACACAGGCAAGTTTTTTGGAATTGTTTGACGGGGATTATGAAACGGTAGATAAAATTGACCCCATGATTGCAAAAAAAATGGGATTTGAGAATTGTTATGCGGTTTCTGGGCAAACTTATTCCAGGAAGGTAGATACCAGGGTGGCAAATGTGCTCTCAGGCATTGCCGCAAGCGCACATAAAATGTCCAACGATATCCGCCTGCTTCAGCATTTAAAAGAGGTGGAAGAGCCTTTTGAGAAAAACCAGATCGGTTCCTCCGCCATGGCGTATAAGAGAAATCCCATGAGAAGCGAGAGAATCGGCTCTCTTTCCCGGTATGTGATGGTGGATGCCTTAAACCCGGCAATCACTTCCGCCACCCAGTGGTTTGAGAGGACGTTAGATGATTCCGCAAACAAGCGTCTCTCCATTCCGGAAGGTTTTCTTGCCATTGACGGCGTGCTGGATTTATGCTTAAACGTGGTGGACGGCCTGGTAGTTTATGATAAAGTGATTACAAAACGATTAATGAGCGAACTGCCCTTTATGGCAACGGAAAATATTATGATGGATGCGGTGAAAAAAGGCGGTGACCGTCAGGAACTGCATGAGAGAATCCGGGAACTTTCCATGGAGGCAGGGGCAAATGTAAAACAGAAAGGTTTAGAGAACAACCTTTTGGAATTGATTGCAGCAGACCCGTCATTTAACCTGACCATTGAAGAACTGGAAGCTGCTATGGAACCTGCAAAATACGTAGGATGCGCCCCAAGGCAGGTAAGTATGTTCCTTGAGAATGTTATACAGCCAATCTTAGATGAAAACAAAGATTTGCTGGGGATAAAGGCGGAGATAAACGTTTAAAAGTTGTAGAAATGCGGCTGGAGACAGCCGCATTTTTAGACGGATAAAGGAGTACGAATTGAAGAAAAACATACAGATAATTGTGCTGGCATCTGTGATTGTGGTTTTCGTGCTGGCGCTGTATGGAAAAAGCCAGAAAGTAATTGAACAGATGAATGAGCAAAAGCAGGAAGAACAGAATATCGGGGAAAAAGGCACATTGTATGCCGGAATCTTTCAGGCAATACAGGAGAATGTGTTTGACGCAGGCATTATTGACCCTGGACTTCATGTGGTAACGCTGACGCCAGACCAGCAGGCTGCCGGCGTGTATACCTTTCTTCAGGGGCCCAGGTCATTTGAGGAAATGCGTCCCTGGTCAGGGGAATGGTGCCAGGTGGTTGTGAACAGAAATTCTTTTGGGGGGTTTGGCTGCGGGCATTGCTGTATGGCAAATATTTACAGCAGTTTAAGTCCTTACGAGTGCTCCCCTCTGGATATTTATGAGTATGCCACCCAGGTTACAAACTATTATCCCACAAGGGAAAGCGGCGCCATTGGCTGGAGGGATATGAAAAGAACTTTAAAGGCAGCAGGCTTTCAAAGCAGGCTGCATGTGAAACCGGATACTTATGAAAAGTTTCAGCGGCATATTTCGGAGTCTAAGTCTGCCATTGTGCTGGTATGCAGCGGCAATGACGACACATTCTGGAAGGATACGGGAGGCCATTATGTGAATATATGGCTGTACCAGCCGGACAGCGATATGGTGTTTTTAGCCGAGCCGGGGGACCCGGAAAATAACCGGGGGTGGATTCCCCTGCGTTATGTATATGATGCATTGAAGACATCCAGCCATTATCAGTATTTGTCCATATTGGATTATGTGGAAGAGGACAATCAGTGGAAATGGAATGGAATTGATGAGGTGTGGAATGGGAAGCAGTGATGAACAGCACGAGTACTTAAAATAAACATCAGAACCATACTTTCCTTAGAAAACTGCCATAAATTATCGGATAAATTTGAGCAAACATGTTAATTTTCAGAAAATAATGCCGATATAATAAGTGAAACCAACGAAATATATTTCCAAGGAGGGATGAGCCGCATACGGATATGAGGGATATTTTAAGGTTACGTCAGTGAAGTTAGTTACTGCCATGTTAGATTCTAAATCGAAACAGAAGCAGGAAAACGAAAGTTTCAAAGGACAGCAGGGCGGACAGAAGGTAGAGAACAGGGCACAGGCAGAAAGATTGGACAAAAGCTTTGCTGGCAAGACATTAGGTTACACCAGAACCGGGCAGGCTTATCTTAGCCAGGAAAGCAAAAGAGAGTATACGTATTAATGCAGGGCCGCTGCACTAAAGGGTTAGTGCAGCGGCTGTTTTGTTGTTCAAACCATATTGCTTTTCAGATAATTTTATGTTACTGTAAAGTTGAGAAAATCAAAAACATACAAATAATATGGTACAAATTTATGATGAATATGATTGTGCATACAAATTTCTAAAATGGGGAAAAATGGCTTTTTCCACGAAAAGATTTCCCGGATTTTGGAAATATCTTTAAAGGATGTATTGGCAGTAAAATATACCCGTGAGCCAAATGATTTGCCAACAGGTATTCTCTGTTTCCAAAAAAACAGCAAATCATTTGGCAAATGTGTATGCTCTGGAGTATAACAGGGAAGGATTTATAGGTGATAATAAGATGAACTATCAATTTTATGGGTGGGAACGTGCGCTTGTTCCTGCAATTAATAAGACATACCAGAACATAGAGACGCCAAGGGATCTTTATGACATACTTTCCGGGATTTGGTGTGCAGATACATGTGCGCCGAGAATGAGACAGAATTGGAGCAGTGACAACAAAACCCTGGGGCAGTGTTCCATCACGGCATTTCTGGCACAGGATATTTTTGGCGGCAGGGTTTATGGGATTCCCAGGGAAGACGGCAATTTTCACTGCTACAATGTTGTGGGTGACTGTGTTTTTGACCTTACCAGTGAGCAGTTTGGCAGTGAAGTTTTATCTTACAAGGACAATCCTGAGCAGTTTCGTGAGGTTCATTTTGCAAAAAAGGAAAAGATGCAGCGGTATGAACTTCTAAAGGATATGCTTCTTGCAAGGACGAATGAGGAGAAAAAGATGCACAGATGCGGCTGGGAGGGCAGTTCTCCTAAGATGACAGCGTATCATGACAGGAGATGGTGCAAGGCAGAACACCGGGAGTCGGAATTGTTTGCCATGCTGGTACTGGAGGGAATGCAGGCAGGGCTTTCCTGGTCTACAATCATTGAGAAAGAGGAGGCTTTTAGGGAAGCATTTGATGGATTTGACCCGAAGGCAGTGGCAGAGTATGGTGAGGAAAAAATATTGGAACTGATGCAAAATCCTGGCATTATCCGTAATCGTTTGAAAATCAATGCCGCAGTTGCCAACGCAAAAGCTTTTCTTAAGGTACAGGAGGAATTTGGCAGTTTTGACAGCTACATCTGGAGTTTTACGGAGGGCAAGGTTATAGACCATCATTTAAAATCTTTGGAGGAGATGCCTGCCACATCAGAGTTGTCAGAGAAAATTAGCAGAGATTTGAAAAAACGTGGCTTTAAATTTGTGGGGGCCACGATTATTTATTCCTATCTCCAGGGGATTGGAATCATTAATGACCATCTTGATAGCTGTGACTTTAGATGACATCCTGCCCCCGGCCATTGCGATTTATACCCTAAAAATAGAACTAAAGGAAGCAGTACAGATGGAACAGATAAAACAGCGTGATATTCAGATAATCCGCAGCAATAGAAAAAGCATTGCAATAGAAATCCAGCCGGATTTACGGATTATAGTGCGGGCGCCTTTTCTCATGACGGACTTAGAAATTAAAAAGTTTGTTGCACAAAAAGAAGGCTGGATTGAAAAGCATTTAAAACTTATGAAAATGAAAAAAGAAAAATTGGAAATGCAGCCGAAAGTACCGAAAATGACCATGGAGGATATCCGGGCTTTAGCAGAGGAAGCATTGAAAATAATACCGGGCAGGGTTGTCTATTTTGCGCCGCTGGTGGGTGTTACCTACGGGCGGATTACTATCAGAAACCAGCGTACCAGATGGGGGAGCTGCAGCGGCAGGGGGAATTTGAATTTCAACTGCCTGCTGATGAAAACACCGCCGGAGGTTATAGATTATGTGATTGTGCATGAACTTTGCCACAGAAAAGAGATGAATCATTCCAGACAATTTTGGGCTGAGGTAGAAAAAGTTCTTCCTGACTATAAAAAATCCAGACAGTGGCTTAAGGAAAATGGAAGGGAACTTATTATGAGTATGCCTGAGAAAACAGAATTTTGATACAGGAAAATATGGATGAACTTGGGGAAGAATTTTGAAAAAGATAAAATGTCAGAAGTGGAGTTTTGACTGCTGAAATGTCAAAATAGTGTGGATAAATATGTAATTTGCGAGTTGAAAGCAAGAAGATTTGGTGGTATACTTAAAAAGTATATTTATGTTCAGGCAAAGAATTATTGAGATTTAAATGCTTTAAATTTGGCTTAAAATAAGGAGATTTAAGATTATGGAGAGATATAAAGAAGAATTTATTGAATTTATGGTTGCCAGTAATGTATTAAAATTCGGAGAATTTACTTTAAAAAGCGGCAGAAAATCTCCATTTTTTATGAATGCTGGGGCATATGTGACAGGCTCACAGTTAATGAAATTAGGAGAATATTACGCGAAAGCGATTCATGATAATTTTGGGGATGATTTTGACGTGTTGTTTGGGCCGGCATACAAGGGAATACCCCTTTCCGTGGCTGCCGTTATAGCTTATTCCAGATTATACGGCAAAGAAATCCGTTATTGTTCCAACAGGAAAGAGGAGAAAGACCATGGGGATGCAGGGATTCTTTTGGGCAGTAAATTAAAAGACGGGGACAAAGTAGTGATAATTGAGGACGTAACCACTTCCGGCAAGTCCATTGAAGAGACGTTCCCTATTCTTATGGCGCAGGGAAAAGTAGAGGTAAAAGGTCTTATGGTTTCTTTAAACCGCATGGAGATAGGGCATTCCCAGAGCATGGGGGCATTGGATGAAATTCATGAGAAATATGGATTCCCCACTTGCGCCATTGTGACCATGGCAGAGGTGGTGGAACATCTTTACAATAAGCCCTGCCAGGGAAAAATTCTGATTGATGATGCATTAAAAAAAGCTATTGATGAATACTATAAACAGTATGGAGTGAAATCGAATTAAAATAAGGAGAGTATCTTGGAGGAAAGAAAAAAAAGCAGATTACTTCACAAGATAGCAATTCTCTTATTTGTAGCTTATGTGACCATGTTGTGTTACTTTTTGTTTTTTGCGGAAAGCTTAGACCGAAATTATATAAACCGCGTATACCAGTATAATCTTATTCCTTTTAAGGAGATAAAACGTTTTTGGATACATCGTGATGTGTTGGATACATGGGCAGTTATGTTAAATCTTATGGGCAACATTGTAGCGTTTATTCCTTTTGGAATGTTGCTTCCGGCGCTGTTTCAAAAGTGCAGAAAATTTTTTCTCACAGTACTTTTCAGTATGGAATTTAGTTTATGTGTAGAAGTCATTCAATTGGTATGTAAAGTCGGAATTATGGATGTGGATGACATTATTTTGAATACGGCAGGAGGAATTATTGGATATATTTTATACTGGTTTTTAAGCATCATTTGGAGAAAGATAAATGAGACGGAGAAGAAATAGTTTTAAATTTACAAAGAAGACACATTCAAAACGGGGGATTCGTTCCTGCGTTTTAAGTGTGGGCTCCATTTTTGTAATGGGGTATCTGGTATTGGATTCCTTCAGCCATGGAGGCAGGGGAGATATTTATCTGGGAAGCGCAGGTTTTCTTATGATGATATTATCCCTTGTGGCTTTTGTGTGGGCGGTAAAGAGTCTGGGAGAAGAAGATTCTTTTAAAGGGATTCCCATAGCAGCTACCATTCTTTCTGTCCTTACAACAGGCGCATGGGGAACTTTATATGCGGCAGGATTTCTGCTGGCATGATAGATGTGAAGTAAGATAATAGATAGATTCAGTTAACAGGAGGATTTGTCATAATCAATGGGTTACAGAGAATTATTTCAGGATTCAAATGAAGAGGTAAGGGAGCGGTATGAACTGGTGATGGAGCGGATTGCAAAAATCTCCGGGGAACATACCGTAGAAGAAAAATTTTGGGATTATTTTCGGAAAGCGGCGGATTTCATCTGCCTTGCAGATAATGTGATGAATCAGGCATTAAATGGGGAACTGGAGCATCGTACCTTAGAAGAGTGCGAGGAGATAAACAGGCAGTTTTACTATGACATTCTGCCTCAAAATTATGATAAAAGTTATGCAAACCCAAAAGCTGCGGTACGCCTTTTAGGAGAATCTTTCGGGCCTGTTCTGTGTTTTTTGTATACGGAACTCCGCGCTATGATTTCCTATGCTTTTGAGGGAAGAAAAATGCATATGACAATTCTTTGCGAACTTTTCGTGGAGATTTATAATTGTTTTGAATCAAAAGAATCATTGGAAACAAAAGAAATTTCAGATATTTTGTACTGGTTTTTTCATGATTACAGTGAAGTTTTTGCAGAAGATAAAGTCCGGGATATGGTGGAGCCGGAGTATGATTTTTTTACCCGCATTGTAATGGATTCTGACCTTTCGGATATGCGGTATCTTTACCGTTATGGGGAGTATATCAGTGCCAGCGAAATAGAAACGGCAAGATTTTTAAACCGGTTAAGCGAGGATGAAATTGCGTCTATGGCGGATACCCTGACGGAGGGTTTTCGCATTGGCTATGAGCATATCGGCAAGGACTTAAAGGAAAAAGAAACGGTGTGCTTAGAGTATCCCATTGGTTTTGAGCGGATGGTACGGGCGGTAATAAGGAATTTTGAAAAACTGGGATTAAAAACAACCATTTACAGGGACCCGGTTTCTTCTTTTGGAAGGGGAAACGGCAGGAAAAGGGGTTGTTATGTAAAGTCGCCCAATAAACAATATGATTTTGACCACAAGGCAGACAGCGGTTTTTACATGGACAAGGTTTATGTCCAGCGCAGGCTGGAAGCCATGAAGGCTGCCTTTGAAAAGTATAAAATACAGGCAAAGAAACATGCCGGACCTGCTGTGATAGAAATTTTTGGGGAAGTTCCCTTTGAACCGGTAATCAAGCCGGAGGCATTGGAATATACGGCGGAGCAAAATGAGCTTAATGTTTACCAGGCAAGCTGTCTGGGGCAGTTGACCAATAGGTATATTCCGGGGGATGAGAGAAGTTTTACGATTATTGCTTATCCTATTCCAACCATTGGAGAAAGATTTGAAGATATCTTCCGGGAAACGGTAAAACTTAATACTTTGGATTATATTAGTTATCAGACCATGCAGCAAAAAATTATTGATGTTTTGGATAAAGCAGAGAAAGTGCATATTACAGGCTCCGGAAAAAATAAAACGGATTTGTGGGTGCAGATTCATCCCCTGTCTAATCCAAAGAAAGAGACGGCTTTTGAGAATTGCGTGGCAGATGTGAATATACCTGTGGGAGAAGTGTTTACCACACCGGTGTTAGAAGGTACTAACGGAAAGCTTCATGTAACAAAAGTGTATTTAAACGAATTGCAGTTTCTGAATCTGGAGCTTACATTTGTGGATGGGAAAATCAGTTCCTATACCTGCAGTAATTTTGAAACGGAGGAGGAAAACCATAAGTTTCTCTATGAAAATTTATTGTGCCAGCATAAAACCCTGCCTATGGGAGAATTTGCTATTGGCACAAATACTACTGCATATCGTATGGCAAAGGATTATAACATTGCAGATAAACTGCCTATTTTGATTGCGGAGAAGACAGGGCCTCATTTTGCAGTGGGGGATACCTGCTATTCTCATGCGGAAGATATTCCGGTATTTAACCCGGATGGGAAGGAAATCATTGCAAGGGATAATTCTGTTTCTGTATTACGAAAAGAAGATATGTCAAAGGCATATTTTAACTGTCATACGGATGTTACCATTCCTTTTGATGAACTTGGGGCTATTACGGCAGTGGAAAAAGACGGTACATGTACAGATATTATCCGGGATGGAAAATTTGTGGTGCCAGGGACGGAGGAGCTTAATGTACCGTTGGCATAGTCTTGATGTCCTGGCATTCTTTTTCCAGTTTTAAAAGGGCGGCTTTTTTGTCTATTCCTCCGGCGTATCCGGTCAGCTTGCCGTTTTTTCCTACTACCCTGTGGCAGGGGACGATAATGGATATTTTATTGTGTGCCACCGCATTGCCAACAGCTCTTGCAGACATTTTTTTTATTCCCTTTTTCTGCGCAATCTGTGCGGCAATGTCACCGTAAGTTGTGGTCTGTCCATAAGGTATGCCATACAAGATTTCCCACACTTCATTTTGAAAATCTGTTCCTGTAAAATGAAGGGGAAGCCGAAAGTCGGGTTCTTTCCCTGAAAAATATATATCAAGCCATTTTTTTGCCTGTTGAAACAGGGGCAGATTTTTTTCTTCTTTTTCCTTTTGCATATTGGGGGCAAAATATTTTTGACCCGCAAACCATAATCCTGTGAGTCCGATTTCGTCGGCTGCCAGCAAAATGCTGCCAAGGGGGGATTCGTATGGGCATGTGTACTGCATGTTTTTACTCCTTTATAATTTATACCGTTTGCGTGTCGGAAATCTTTTCTCTGCGCATAATCTGTTTCTCCCATGTCTTTGCCGTTTGCCAGCGCAGGAAAGAGCAAAGCGGTTCTAAGTCCTGGCGCATGTCCCATGCCTCCAACGCTTCGTAATAGCTTTTTCGGTTCTCTTCATGGATTGTTACGGGCGGATGGTTGTGGAGGACAAGAAAATAATTCATTGCCAGCCTTCCAGCGCGGCCATTCCCGTCTGCAAATGGATGGATATTTTCAAACTTTGCATGGAAGTAAGCTGCCGCAGTGAGGGTTTTTCCGTCAGGGATTTCCGTAAGTTCCGAAAGCAGTTCATCCATTTCTTCCGCTACGTCCTCCGGTGGTGCGCCCACTTCTTCCCGTCCGGTAACGTAGTCATGGCGTTTGTATTCCCCCGGCCGTTCCCCTAACTGGTAGCGCCGCGTGTCATAGGTGTTCTGCGTCAGAGTCTGTTGGAATTCCTTCACAAGCTTCTTATCCAGTGGTCTTCTGTCCCGGAATGCCGTAAGGAACAACTCATAGGCCTCTTTTGCATTGCGTATTTCAAACAGGGTGCGCAGGTCGCCTGTATAGGAAGTCACTCTGTCATGTTCAAAAATCTCTCGCGTGTCATGGTAGGTGATGTTTTCGTTTTCTATCCTGCCGGAGTGGTAGGCAAATGCGATGCTGTGCCCGTTCAGGGCTCCTGCCAGTCTGGCGTCGTTGGTAATCTTTTTTCCCTGCCATAGAGCAACCGCTTTTTCGTAACCGTCCATGTTGTCTCCTTTCTTTTCTCCGTCCTTCAAGGTGAAAGATGTCAAATTTCTTACGCCTCAGACAGCAAGTGTTTGAGGCTGTCCTGAACAGTTACAAGTATTGTACCATAGTTATGGGGATGTGGCTATAATTTTTCATAACAGCCCGTTCATGGTCTGCCCCAGAAAGGCAGAGCGCATAATGCACGAAAAATAATGTAGTTGACAGTGAATGAAATATCGTGTAAAATAAAAATAATCAGGAAAGGAGGATGAAAATGCTTGCATATAAAATTAATGTACTGGAAACGCTTAAAGAAGCCGGATATAATACGACAAGGCTGAGGAGGGAAAAATTGCTAAACGAAAGTGCAATACAATATTTAAGAGACGGAAAACCGGTAGGGGCAAAAGCACTTGATAATATTTGTATGTTGTTAGATATGCAGCCGGGAAACATTTTAAAATATATTGAAAATAAAGACGCGGAAAATGATATAAAATAGCATTTTTAGAAACATGAAAAACAATGTAAAAGTTGGTAAAAAATACACGATAATTGTTGTATGATTATGATTGTCAAGAGGGCAAGCCTTGATGGACGGAAAGGAGACTGAAAAATGGAGGTAGTTAAAGAAATGACAGAAAAAGAAATGCAGACAGTTAGAAAAGCAACACTTTATGATTTGCGTTTGATTTTTACAAGCGGAGAAAAGACAGAGTACACGACAGAAGAAATTGTAGAACTGCTGGACAAGATAGCGTTAGCAAAAGAACAGGAGTAAACCCAAAGCGGAGGCTTGCCACTCCGCAGGACTGAAAGCAGAGGGGTGAGGATAAAAAGAAGACGATAAATAATCAGTGGAAAACATAAAAAGGGCGGAGCAATCCGCACTTTTTGCATTTATATGTGCAGAGCCGCGTAAAGAAATTAACTGTCAGCAAGGTGTAACCGCCTTGCTGATTTTACTGAAAATAAAAAGTCTTCTCTCAGGCTATCTTTTTGCACTTTTGATTCGTTATACATAATAGAAGGGCAGGTATTTTAAAATTTCGGTAATGAGAAAGGAGGATTTTGTGTACGGTGATTTTCTGTTAATTAGGAAAATGAAGCAGGGTGATGATGCCGCATTTGATATATTTGTTCATAAATATTATCAGGAAATTTTAAACTACTGTCATTACCATTGCTTTGACAAAGCGTATGCACAAGATTTAACGCAGGAAACTTTTGTACGCTTTTTCACAAAATTGTCTGAGTATCATTATAGGGAAAAACCCTGAATTATTTATATACGATAGCTGGCAATCTATGTAAAGACTATTTGAAAAAAATAAAAGAGATACCGATGGAAAAAACAAAATTAATGGATGAAGAAAATCAGGAAGAACATCAAATGGAAAATGCCCTAAACAGAATTTTTATGCAGCAGGCACTGGGGCAGTTGCCAGATGAATTATGTGAGGTACTTACGCTTTATTATTTTCAAGAACTTAAACTTACAGAAATTTCTGAAATATTACAGATAGGGCTTCCATTAGTGAAATACCGTTTGAAACAGGCAAGAAAGCAGTTACAAGAATTATTGAGGAAGGAGGAAAGTTATGAATCTGGAAGAAAAGGTTGGAAGGTATAGAGAAATCATACAGGTAAAGCCGGAAGAGGAAAAGATACAGGAAACAATTAGCAGGTCAAAAAATGCCTTTTTTATGGCGGAGCAGGAAAAAATGCTCTCTTACCGTGAATTTTTGTGGATTCAGCTTAAAGTTATACAAAAAAGATGGTGGGTTCTTCAATTCTTGATTTTGGCGGCACTATGGGCTGCTTTAACGTCTATACAAAATGAAATATATATTACAAGAAGCATGGGTGTGGCGGCCTCCTTGTTTGTCATTCTTATTATTCCTGAATTGTGGAAAAACAGGTCATGTGAATGTATGGAAATAGAAGCTTCCTCTTACTATTCACTCAAACAAGTATATGCGGCACGTATGTTGTTGTTTGGTATGATAGACATATTTTTTATAACTTTATTTTTAGGGACTGTTTCGGCAGGATTGCATTTTGAATTATTAGAATTGATAGTTCAATTTCTTTTTCCGCTTTGTGTAACTGCCTGTATTTGTTTTGGAATACTATGCAGTAAGTGTTTTTTTAGTGAAACAGTTGCGATTATTTTATGCATTATATGGAGTGCGGTATGGTTGTTCATCGTTCTGAATGAAGGCATATATACAATAATTACAATTCCCATATGGTTAACCTTATTGGGACTTGCAGTACTCTTCCTGGCTTTTACGGTTTACCGCATTTTAAAGAATTGTAATGAATTTTTGGAGGTGTCATTTGATGAAATTAGAGCTTGATGGATTAACAAAAAAATTTGGGGATTTTACTGCCGTAAATCACATGAATCTTATTATGACAAACGGTGTGTACGGTCTTTTGGGGGTAAATGGGGCAGGAAAAACAACCTTAATGCGGATGCTTTGTACCCTGTTAAAGCCGACGGGGGGAACAATACACTGTAATGGCAGAGATATTTTTGAAATGGATATGGAATACCGTAAATTGCTGGGATATTTACCGCAGGAATTTGGATTTTATCCTGAATTTACAGTACAGGATTATTTGCTTTATATTGCGGCATTAAAAGGAATCCGACCGGTTGTTGCAAAGAAACGAGTGAAAGAATTGATTGCAAAAGTCGGGCTTTCAAAAGCTGCAAATAGAAAAATGAAAAAATTATCTGGTGGCATGAAGCGCAGGGCAGGGATTGCACAGGCTATGCTGAATAATCCTCAAATTCTGGTACTTGATGAACCGACAGCAGGACTTGACCCCAACGAAAGAATCCGTTTCCGTAATTTGATTAGCGAACTTTCGGAAGAAAGATTAGTACTGTTATCTACGCATATTGTTTCTGACATTGAGTATATAGCAAGTGAAATCCTGTTAATGAAAGACGGGAAACTTGTGCATAAAGGAACTGCGGAGGAACTTATAAATTCTATGCCGGAAACGGTTTGGCAATGTTTTGTGGAAAAAGATAAGGTGTCCGGTTTTATGGAAAAGTATAAAATTTCCAATATGAAAGCAGAAGCAAATGGAGTTGTCCTGCGAATTATTTCCCATGAAAAACCGTCTGCTGATGCAGAAAGCTTAGAAGCGTCATTGGAAGATGTATTTTTATATTATTTTGGAGAGAAAGCAGGTGATGAAAATGCTGCGGTTTGAAGTGAAAAAAGTGTTTTCTAAATCGAAAAATAAGATAGCTGTCATAGTATTGTTTGTAATACTCATTGTAACCAGTATCCTGACTCTTAACACAGTTGAATATATTGATAAAGACGGAGGGCATTCTGTGGGAATATCCGCAGCAAAGAATCTCAGGGAAGAAAAAAACAAATGGGCGGGCTATCTTACCGAAGATGTATTTCGGGCAGTTCTTGAGGAAAATAAGACAATCAACAATTCCAAAGAAGCATTGTCAGACGATATAGAAGAGCAGGATAAGGCATACGCAAAAAAGCAGGGGATTTCTGGCATCATCGATGTTATCAATCATGCATTTAGTGAATATAGGGATTATAATTATTTTGCGGCTGACAATGTTTCCGGTGAGGAAGTGAAAAATATTTATGAAAAAAGAATCACTACTTTAAAGAAATGGCTTGATTCCGGGGAAGAAACTTTTACAGAACAACAAAAAGATTTTTTGATTCGGCAATATGAAAATTTAAAAACACCTTTTTATTATGAATATGCAGACGGATGGGCTGCATTATTACAGAATATTTCGACTTTTATTCTGATGTTGGCATTAATCATAGGTTTTCTTGTGGCGGGTATTTTTTCTGATGAGTTTGGGACAAAGGCGGATTCCATATTTTTCTCAACTGAATTAGGAAGGAACAAAGGTGTTTTATCGAAAATAGAAACAGGATTTTTTATTACCACGGTTTTTTATGTTGTTTTCGTATTTTTGTATACTTTTATTGTACTTTTTGTGTTAGGCGCAGATGGCGCAGGCTGTCCTGTCCAGTTGGATTTGTGGAGAAGTGTTTATAATATTACTTTTTTACAAGCGTATTTTTTAATTGTGGCGGGTGGTTACATCGGGACGTTATTTGCTTCCATACTTGCTATGCTCGTGTCAGCGTTGACACGGCAGACGCCAACTGCAATTATTGTACCGTTTATTGTATTATGTACACTCCCATTTTTAAGCAGAATCATCCCACTGCCTTGGGTGTGTTCTTTCTTTCCAGACCAGTTATTGGAAATATATATAGATATTAAGGAATCTGGACTTATAGAAATAAAGGGAAAGGTAATGACCACAGCATCGGCTATCATTCCCGTTTATGCATTGGCATGTGTGATTCTTCAACCTGTATTATATAGGGTTTATAAAAAAGTGGAGATAAAATAAATGAAGCGTTATACAAGACGAGTTACAATTCACGGTTTAACCGCAAGCGGTTATCCCATGAATTGCAACTTCGCGAGCCCATTTTAAGAATTTGCTAC
>CANRJF010000050.1 GCA_947630855.1 uncultured Lachnospiraceae bacterium | reverse complement strand
GCGCTGGAGAAAAATAAAAACCTGGCATTGTATGAAAATGCCAGAAATGCTTACGGAAAACAGCGGATGTACCGGATTTTAAAGCGGACGGTATGGGCACTTACAAAGCAAATCAAAAAAGGCAGGTTTGTGCCGGATAGTTTTGAGATATCCTTTGATTATGCCGATGATTTGGCGGCAGTGAATTTTAAATTAAGCGAAGAAGAAAAAATGCATCTTCGGGGGAGAATCGACAGGATTGACACATTGGAAGAGGAGGACAACCTGTATGTGAAAGTCATCGATTATAAATCCGGCGGCACTACCTTCCAGTTTTTAAATATTTACCATGGCCTTCAGCTTCAGCTTGTGGTCTATATGAATGCGGCGCTGGAATTAATGCAGCAGCGTTACCCCCATAAACATATTGTGCCGGCAGGGGTTTTTTATTACCATGTGAAAGACCCTATGGTGGAGGCGGAAGAGGAATTGTCGGAGGAAGAGCTTCAGCAGAAAATTTTTTCCCAACTGAAATTAAACGGCGTGTTAAATGAAGAGAAAATTGTGTATGGGAATATGGATACGGAATTGGAGGAAGGAACGGGAATCAGTTCTGACGTGGTTCCTGTGGGAATCAATAAAGACGGAAGCATGAAAAAAAATTCAAAAACATTGTCTGCGGAAGATTTTTCTGCCCTGTCCTCTTACGTCAACGAGATAATTCTCCATCTTGGAGAGCGGATGTTAAAGGGGGAGATTGGGGCGAACCCATATTCTCTGGGGGATAAAACAGGGTGTGATTACTGCGAGTACAAAAATGTGTGCAATTTTGACCCTAAAATTTACGGCTATGAATACAGGAGACTGGAGGAATTATCCCAGGAGGAGATTTTGGAAAAAATGAAGGGAGGCAAGAGGGATGGACTGGACGGATGACCAGAAAAAGGTAATTACATTAAGGGACAGGAATATTTTGGTTTCCGCGGCGGCAGGTTCAGGAAAGACAGCGGTTTTGGTGGAGCGTATTATAAACAGGATTTTGGATAAAGAACATCCTGTGGACATTGACAGAATGTTAATTGTCACCTTTACCAATGCTGCGGCGGCGGAAATGCGGGACAGAATACGAATGGCAATAGAGGATGCCATAGAAGAAGAGCCTTCCAATGTAAATCTTTTAAAGCAGGCGTCTTTAGTTCACCATGCCCAGATTACCACCATTCACAGCTTCTGTCTGTACCTGATACGAAACTATTTTCACTGTATTGATTTGGAGCCGGATTTTCGCATCGGGGAGGAGGGGGAACTGCATCTTCTCATGGAGGATGTGTTATCGGAACTTTTAAATGAAAAATACCAGGAGGGGGAAGCCGGGTTCCTTCAATTTGTGGAGGCTTTTGCCACGGGGAAAAGCGATGAGGGGCTCTCGGATTTGATATTCCGGCTGTATCATTTTGCATGCAGTTATCCCTGGCCCCTTAAGTGGCTTTTAAGCCTGGAAAAACAGTATGAGGTGAAAGACTTTGAAGATGTGGAACAGAGTCTTTGGATGCAGCGTTTAATGGAGTATGTGCATTTGCAGCTTTTGGGTTTTCTCGATAAGGCACAGGAAAATATACGCATTGCGGAAATGAGTGACGGGCCCGGGTATGCGGCGGATGTAATGGAACAGGATGCGAAAAGAATCAGGAATCTTTTGGACTGCTCCGGTTACAGGGAATTAGCCCTTGCAATTCCTTTATTGAAGTTTGACAGGCTGCCCTCGAAAAAAGGGTATGAGGGCAGCCAGGAAGCCCTGGAGCTTTTAAAAGAAAACAGGGAAAAAATCAAAGACGGAATCAAGAAAATCAAATCACAGTTTTTCTTTGGGGACTTTGATGTGATTGTGGAACGCATAAAAAAGATGCAGCCTCTTATGGCAGAACTTGTACGCATTACGCGGACTTTTGCGGAAAAATTTGATGAAAAAAAGCGGGAAAAAAATATTCTGGATTTTAGCGATTTAGAGCATTTTGCATTGAAAATCCTTATTCGGGAAGAGGACGGGGGACTGACGGAAGCGGCAAGGGAGTGCCAGGAGCTTTTTGAGGAAGTGATGGTGGACGAATACCAGGACAGCAATTTCATTCAGGAAGAGTTGCTTAGGGCAGTTTCCAAAGAATCTTTAGGGGAATGCAACCGTTTTATGGTAGGGGATGTAAAGCAGAGCATTTACCGGTTCCGCCTGGCAAGGCCGGAAATCTTTATGGAAAAATATGACAGGTACACAAAAGAGGATTCAAAAAACCAGAAAATCGAACTCCACCAGAATTTCAGAAGCCGCAGGGAAGTATTAGACTGTGCCAACCATATTTTTTACGGGATTATGCAAAAAGATTTGGGAAACGTGGCATATGATAAGGATGCGGCTTTGTATCCCGGGGCTGTGTATAAGGATTGGGAAGGGATGGAGCCGGAACTGCTGTTAGCGGACAGCGACAGCGATATGATGGAGGAAGCGGACATTAAGGACGGCATTTATCTTGAGGCGGAGGTAATTGCCGCAAGAATTGCAAAACTGATGAAAAACCAGAAGGTAACGGATAAAAATACGGGGGAAATGAGGGATGTGCAGTACGCGGATATTGTGATTCTTTTGAGAAGTTTTGGTTCCTATGCCGACGTTTTTTTAGAAGTGCTTGCAAAAAAAGGTATTCCCGCCCATGCATCTTCCAAATCAGGATATTTTAAGACAAAAGAAATCGGGACTATTTTAAATTTTCTTCGTGTGCTGGACAATCCCTATCAGGATATTCCCTTAGCGGCAGTGCTCCGTTCCCCCATAGGAGGTTTTTCGGACGAAGAGCTGGCTAAGATAAAAGCCGCCGGAAAACATAAGGCATTCCACCTGTGTTTTCTGAATGCCAGCCGGGAGACGCTGTCTTTGGAGCTTTATGAAAAAATAAGTGATATGCACAAAAAAATAGAATATTTCAGGGATTTGGTAACGGAACTTCCGGTACATGAACTTTTGTACAGAATTTTAGGAGAGACAGGCTACCTTTATTATGCTATGTCCATGCCAGGAGGAGAGCAGAGAAAAGCCAATATAGAAATGCTTTTGGAAAAGGCAGTGGCTTATGAGAAAACAAGTTACCGCGGCTTGTTTCACTTTATCCGCTATATGGACCGGCTGCAGAAATATGAAGTGGATTACGGGGAGGCGGATGTTGTAAGCGAAAACAGTAATGCAGTGCGGATTATGACAATCCATAAAAGCAAGGGATTGGAATTTCCCATTGTATTTTTAAGCGGCACCGGGAAAAAATTTAATCATCAGGATTCCAGAAATGTTTTTGTGATTCACCCGGAACTGGGGGCGGCATTTGACTGCATCGACCCTGTAAAAAGGGTAAAGGGGGCATCTCTGTACAAAAAGGCGGTGGCAAAGCAGTTGGATTTGGAGAACCAGGGGGAGGAACTTCGGATTCTCTATGTGGCGCTGACCAGGGCAAAGGAAAAACTTATCATCACCGGGGTAAAAAAGGATGTGGAATCGGAACTTTTAAGATTAAAGCTGAAAGAGGAATTGGCAGGGGAAAAAGAGTACCGCATGTCTTTTTTGGATAGGGCAGGGGCAGATTGTTACCTGGATTGGATTTTACCCTCCATGGCATGTTATAAGGATTGTTCCCTTCAGGTTTGGGGAGTGGAGCAGCTTGTAATGGAAGAAGTGGAAAAACAGGTGGACGGGGCTGTGGGAATGGAGCAGCTTTTGGAGAAAAAACAAAAATGTGAAGAATGGGCGGATGAGTTTGTAAAAGAAAAATTATCCTACCGGTATCCCTATGAGATTGAAACCAACAGAAAAAGCAAATATTCCGTTTCGGAATTAAAACACCGTGCCATAGATAAGCTTAGGGAGGAAGAAGATTTTTCAGAACCGCTTTTCCCGGAGGAAGCCATAGTTCCCTATATTCCCGGGTTTATGAACGGCGAAAAAACCGTAAACCAGGGGGCGCTTCGGGGGACGGCAATGCACAGGGCGGCAGAGTGCCTGCCTGTTGCAATACTGGCGGGAAATCCCAATATAAAAACAGCTTTAAATGAGGAAATCGGGAAAATTTTACAGGACGGGCATCTCACCGCCGCCATGGAAGAATTAATCCGCAGGGAGAAACTGGAGAAATTTTACATGTCAGGCCTTGCCATGCGGATGAAGCAGGCGGCCCTTAAGGGGCAGCTTTACGTGGAGCGTCCTTTTGTTATGGGGAAGAAGGCAGATGAAATTGAGGGGGACGGCAGCGATACCATGGTTTTAATCCAGGGGATTATTGATGCATTTTTTATTGAGGAGGGAGAGATTGTCCTTCTTGACTATAAAACGGATGTGGTAGAAAGCCGGCAGGAGCTGAAAGAGCGTTATAAAGAGCAGTTGGAACTTTACCAGGAGGCGCTTCAGGGAAATCTGGGCAGGAAAGTAAAGGAGAGATTGATTTATTCCTTTTACTTTGATGATGTGGTTGTGGTATAATGAGGCGGGAGAGTAAATTTTAATGATACGGTAAAGGATGGAATATAAAATGTCAGAATACGATAAAACAGTTTTAAATACGTTTTTGGAAAAACAGTTACAGTTGTTTCCTGAGAAAGTTGCAGACACGCCGGAGGAAGCGGAAATGTTTTTAGAGGACTGCATGGCGGTGGTATGCAGAAACATATATGAAGTGAGGGAATATTTTGAGGACCAGGGAATGGACGTTGCCGGAATGGATGACGGGGAACTGGAAGAGGCACAGGAAGTATTTCTTCTTCCCGATAATAGATATTTAATTGTGGAAGGCTAGGTGTGATTATGAGAAAATATGATGTGGTGATTATAGGCGCCGGCCCTTCCGGTATCTTCTGCGCCTACGAACTGATACACAAGGACAAAGACATGAAGATTCTTCTGGTGGAAAAGGGCAGGAAGATTGAGGAGCGGCAGTGCCCAAAGAGAAAGACAAAAGTGTGCGTGGGATGCAAGCCCTGCTCTATTACAACAGGATTTGCAGGGGCAGGGGCTTTTTCTGACGGAAAACTTTCTTTATCCCCGGATGTGGGAGGCAATCTGCCGGAAATTTTAGGGTATGAAGAAGCCGCCGCCCTGATGAAAGAATCGGATGATATCTATCTGGAATTTGGGGCGGATAAAAACGTATACGGCATAGATAAGGAAAAAGAAATCCGGGAAATAAGAAAAAAAGCCATAAACGCCAATTTGAAATTAATTGAGTGCCCTATCCGCCATTTGGGGACGGAGGAAGGATACAAGATATATGCCAGGCTCCAGCAGCATTTGCTGGAATGGGGCGTGGACATGGAGTTTCGCACCATGGTAAAAGATATTATTGTTGAAGAAGGGACGGCAAAGGGAATCATTACGGACAAAGAGGAAAAGATTTACGGGGATGAAATCGTTTCCGCCGTAGGCAGGGAAGGGGCAGACTGGTTTGCCCATATCTGTGAGAAGCATGGAATTGAGACAAAAGTTGGAACCGTGGATATCGGCGTCCGGGTGGAAGTGCGGGATGAGATTATGGAGTTTTTAAATGAGAATCTCTATGAGGCAAAACTTTTGTACCATACCCCTACATTTGACGATAAAGTAAGGACGTTTTGTACCAACCCTTCCGGGGAAGTGGCAGCGGAATATTACGATAACGGGCTGGCAGTGGTAAACGGCCATGCATATAAATCCAGGGATATGAAGACGAACAATACCAATTTTGCCGTTTTAGTGTCCAAGAATTTTACCAAACCTTTTAAGACGCCTATTGAATACGGCAAGCAGATTGCCCAGTTGTCCAATATGCTCTGCGACGGAAAGATTATGGTGCAGACATTCGGAGATTTCCGCAGAGGCAGAAGGACAAATGAGGAGCGTCTTTGCAGGAATAACTTAATCCCCACGTTAAAAGATGCTGTACCCGGGGATTTGTCATTGGTATTTCCCCATCGCATTATGGTGGATATTGAGGAAATGATTTTTGCGTTGGATAAAGTGACGCCGGGGCTTGCCAGTGACGAAACATTGCTGTACGGGGTGGAAGTGAAATTTTATTCCAACAAAGTTGTGGTAAACCGGGACTTTGAGACAAGCATAAAGGGCCTTCGTGCCATTGGGGACGGCTCCTCTGTTACCAGGGGGCTACAGCAGGCTTCCGCCAACGGGATTTCCGTGGCAAGGAGTATTTTGTCTGCCCGCCAAAAGTAGATGGAAAAAGTAAACTTTTAACAAACATAGGATGGAAAAGCGTACATGGGAAAAAAAACGATAAAATGGCTGGCAGTTGTGTGCATGGTCTGCCAGTTTTTAACCGGCTGCAGTATAGGGGGAAAAGAAGTTGTTCTTACAAACGGTGCGGGCAGCAGGGATGTGTTTGTAATTGAGGATGTGTCCTGCAGCCTTACGGAGGCAAAAGTATATCTTGCCAATTACCAGAATATTTACGGAAAAAGTTACGGGATTGATTTGTGGGAGCAGAAATTTCAGAACAATAAATTAAAAAATTATGTAAAAGACGTGGCGTTATCCGAGATGACAAGAATTGCCTGTATGGTTCTTCTTGCCGGGGAACAGCAGGTATCCCTTACGGAGGAGGAAATCGGGGAAGTAGATAAGGCGGCAAAGGAATATTTTAATACCTTGTCGGAAGAGGAAAAATCCTATACGGAAGCTTCCATGGCGGATATAGAGAAAATGTATGAAAACTATGCCCTGGCAAATAAGGTTTACAATGTGCTTACGGAAGGCGTCAATGCGGAAGTAAGTGATGATGAGGCCCGGATTATGGAGGCAATGCAGATTTTTGTAAAAGATGAAGACAAAGCAAATGAAGTGAAGGAAAAACTGGATTCCGGGGAAGATTTTGCAGCGGTAGCCAGCAATTATAACCAGAAGACAATGATTGAGATTTCTTTCGGAAGAGGGGAAATGCCCATAGAGGTAGAAAATGTGGCTTTTGAGCTGGATAATGAGCAGATTTCCGACTGTATTCCCACAGAGGAGGGTTATTATTTCATTAAATGCATCAACAAATTTAACGAGGAGCTGACGGACGCCAATAAATCCAATATTGTAAAGGCAAGGGAAAAAGCGGCTTTTGATGATGTGTATGAGGCGTTTATATCGGGCCTGACTTCCCGGTTAAACGAAGAAAACTGGGAGAGCATTGATATTATAACGGACGGAAGCATTACCACAGACAATTATTTTGTAATTATTGACGATACGGTAAACAAAATATTTTAGATTTTGGGGAAATGGGAAACTCTTTGGCAGGAAACTACATATACTGATAAAAAACGGAAAGATATTATGGATATATATGTAGTAAAACAGGGGGACACCATAGATTTAATTGCATCCTATTATAACATGGAAGCGCAGCAGATTATTTATGCCAATCAGCTTGTGCCTCCTTATCCCCTGGCAATAGGCCAGTCCCTTTTGATTCCTGATGAAAGGGAAGTATCTTATAAACCGCCGGCAAGAATAAACGGATATGCCTATCCGTTTATCAGTCCCTGGGTATTAGAGCAGACATTGCCTTATCTTACGGAACTGTCGGTGTTTTCTTATGGTTTTACGCCGGAAGGAGTATTGATTCCCCCGGTTCTGCCTGTGGATTTTATGATTACCGCATCATACCGGAATCGGACTTTACCTATACTTACATTAACGCCTTTTGGGGAGGACGGACAGTTTAACAATATGCTGATTCACAGAGTCGTCCAGTCGGAGACGGCGGTGGACGCCCTTGTATCCAATCTGGCGGAGATTATGGAAGAAAAGGGATACGCCGGAGTGGATGTGGATTTTGAGTATATTTTAGCGGAGGACAGAGATGCGTTTACCGGTTTTGTGGCAAAACTTACACAGCGTATGCATGAGATTGGCAGGCAGGTATCCGTGGCATTAGCCCCAAAGCAGTCACGGGAACAAAAAGGATTGTTGTATGAGGGAAAAGATTACGGGGGACTTGGGGCGGCAGCGGATTACGTGCTGCTTATGACATATGAGTGGGGATATACCTATGGGCCGCCTATGGCTGTGGCGCCTATATTTCAGGTGAGAAAAGTGTTGGATTATGCTGTCACAGAAATACCTGTGGACAAAATAAGGCTGGGTATTCCCAATTACGGCTATGACTGGCAGCTTCCTTTTGAAAAAGGAGTTACCAAGGCTGTCACCATTGGGAATGTGGAGGCGGTGCAGATTGCCATTGAAAATAATGCAGAAATCCTTTTTGATGAACGTGCCATGTCCCCATATTTTCATTATACGAAAAACGGGGCGGAGCATGAGGTGTGGTTTGAGGATGTGCGCAGTATGCAGGCCAAGTTTGAACTGATAAAGGAATATGGATTAAACGGTGCAGGATACTGGCAGATTATGCGGCTTTTTCGGGCAAACTGGCTGCTGCTTGATTCCCTGTTTACAGTGGTAAAAACTGACGGTTAGTATAAAGGAACAGATACACATTATATTGCAAAGGATGAGAAAATTGTCAATTAAAGAGATAGCAAAACGCGCAGGAACATCACCGGCGACGGTATCAAGGGTATTAAACAATCCTGATTATGTCTGCCAGACACCGGAATTACGGGAAAAAATATGGCAGGCGGTAAGGGATTTAAATTATGTGCCTAATCAGGCGGCAAGAGATTTAAAAAAGGGCGTCTTGGATATTGAGAAGAATTATTATATCAATGTGTTGATGACAAGGACGGACAACACACAGACGGACCCTTTTTTTTCTGAGGTTTTGCGGGTTATTGAAAGTGAAATCCACAAAAATATGTGTATTTTGTCAGGAATTTTGTATAAGCCCGTATTCTCCGATGATAAAAAGTGTAAGATGCAGAATCTGGATAAACTCATTGACGAATTACGACAGGGAGAAAATGAAAAGTGTGACGGCCTGATTATTATGGGAAAGTGTAATGGTGAGGCATTAAAAAAACTGGGGAAAAAATATAAGAATATTGTGTCCGTAAACCGCAATTCCACCAATTATGAAGTGGATGAAATATTGTGTGACGGGCATAAGATTGCAGAGATGGCAGTACAGTATCTAATTGATTTGGGACATAAAAGAATAGGTTATGTGGGGGCTTGTGAGAATGAGACAAGATACCAGGGATTTTTGGATACACTGAAAAAGAATAATATAGAATGTACCCCTTCCTATGTTGTTGAGACAGAACAGACGGAATCCCAGGGATATAAAGCCATGGATTATTTTCTGGGAAAAGACGATATGCCGTCGGGAATTTACTGTGCCAACGACATAACGGCAATAGGTATGTTAAAATCCTTAAGAAGGCATAAAAAACTGCCTTTTATTCCGTCTGTGATATCCAGTGACGATATTGACGCGGCACAGTTTTCAAAGCCCCTGCTTACTACGATACGTCTGCCCAAAGAAGAGATGGGCAAATTTGCCGTATATCTCTTATTGGACAGAATGAGGGGCGGCCATAAAAGCGTAGTCCGTATGGAACTGGAGGGGAAATTGATGGTGCGTGAAAGCTGCCAGGAATTTCACGGAACGTTATAACGATTCAGTCCCTTCTGCTATTCATTCCGGTAAATTTTGGGAGTTTCCCAGTGTCCGTTTAAAAATTCATCTTTTGCATAATAGAGGCGGAGAACCAGGCCGAATATGCCTTCACCCACCGGAAGCCAGTTCGATATTAAATCTTTGGAAGGCATGTCTTTTTGCAGGTAAATGTCAAAGGAACCGTCTTCATTTACCTTCAGCGGGCTTCTGTCATTTATACCGTTCCGGTTTATTTCGTTTGGAATCAAAAATAAATCTTCTCCATAGGCAGTTAAAGACCAAAACTCATTTACGGGAGGCTGGCTTGCAAAATGGCAGATATAACGGTGTTCTCCCGACAAAACACGGCCTTCATCATCATGGCTGGCAGAGGGGTAAATTGCAACGGAAGCGGGCAGCGCGCCAAATCCTGACCAGGATACCTGTGCCCGTTTTAGATAATCCCATTTAAAGTTTGCCATAGTGCTTTTGTCCGGGTGTGTGAAATTCCAGTTTTTGCTGCCCGAATCTGCTCCGGTGGCATTCAGCCTGCGAAAGTCTTTTACTGCTCTCTGATAAAATCTCTTTAATTCCCGTACAACGTTATCATTAAATCGGGAATAAGAAAAATTAAGGGAATCCCCTACGCCGTAAGGCTTTACTTTTTCCAGCAGCTCCAAATCAGGATTTTTCCCCATATTATCGCCAATCATGCTGTTAAATATTCCAAAAAATTCCTCCGTGGAAATTCTGCTTAACTGTTCAAAGGGAACAAAATCATATTCCTTCCGAAAAGTGCCTTTGGGAGGAACGTAGTTTTCATCCATGTAAGCATCCAGGGGACGCAGGACAAATCCCTTTTGTATACTGCGCACAATTTCTTCATCATCTTTATCTTTTAAAATACGTGCCAATATCCAGCAGTTATTGGTGGGCACTTCAATGTGTACCAGCCGGGAGGGGACATTCCCTTTATAGCCGGGGCCTGTTAAAACTGCATGTACTTCCCCGTTTCCGCCGATTTCACCGCTGCCGATATTGGCAATGCAATTGCCGTAGGCGTCTAAAATCTCCGCGGCGGCATAGCGTTGGGCTGCCGGCTTATGCAGGTACAAGGGACATCCTTTCAGATTAATATGTGCCTTGCTGTATACGGTGTCAATATTGGGATGCACCACCTCATGGTCATTGGCAGTCGCCACATTATCTGCGTGGAGAAACTGGTTTAGGGGAGCCTTTGACGAGGTAGGCTCTATTGTGTTTGTCAGTCCTTTTGTGTGCAGGTCTAATACAACCAAAGGAAATCCATAGATATATGCATCATAAAGTTCCGCAATCATCTGTTCATCTGTTTTGTTCATAATTTTCCTCCCTTTTGCGTGGTTTGTTGTGGGTAAATTAACATTTGCCTGTGGCAAATATTCAGTGTAGCCAGTATAAAACAGGGTGAAAAAAATAGAAAGCTATTTGAGTGAAAACGTTTTCAAAATAAGGGTTAAAATAAAAATATTTACATTTTTTTCCGGGGAAAATGGAGTAAAACAAAAGGAAAAATAACAGGATTCTGAAAACGATTTCTCATCATTCCTTTGTAAGAAACAATATAAGGTGTTAAACTCTAACCCGGTTGAAAAAATGCGTATAACAAAAAATCAGATGGAGGATTAATTGATGATGAAAGAAAATAACGGAAAGAAGAAATTTATGAGAAAGGCAGGGCGTTTATTAGTTTTTACCGCATTGGCAGGAATGTTAGGGCTGACAGCTTCGGGATGTGCTTCTAAACCTGCCGGCAGGCTGGCAAAAGATACTTCCAATAAAGAAAGTTCGGATTTGCAGACGCTTAGAATTGGCTCCATGCCAAATAATGCGGACCACTACCTTGCCGTAATAGGTAAAGCAAAAGGTTTTTATGAACAGCAGGGCATTCAGTTGGAAATTACAGAATTTGCAGCCGGGATTAATACGGTGGACGCCATTGCAACGGGACAGGTGGATGTAGGTGTGCTTGCCGATTATGCCGTGATTAACCGTATCGGAAATACGTTAGATAATTGTAATCTGCGCATTATATCCAATTATTCCACAAGCGGGAGTACCAGTTTGTATGTTGACCCTAAAAAAGTAAGCAGTCTGGAAGATTTGGCAGGGCAGGGATTTGTTACTCTACCGGGTACGGTATGGGATTATTGGACGGCAGCCACATTAAATGAGGGAAATGTGCCCAAGGAAGAGCGGAATATTGTAAATGTAGACAGCGTACAAAGCGGCGTGGCAGTTATGATATCAGGGGAAGGCGCAGCATTCTGGACCAGCGGGGCAAATGCCCAAAAGCTTAAAGAACAGGGAATGGAAGCGCTTATATCACAGGAAGACCTGGGAATCAGTACAGACCAGTATCATATTGTTTCCACAGAATATTTGCAGGCCCATGAAGATGTTATAAAAGGTTTTTTAAAGGGTGTAAAAGCAACGGAAGAATGGATAGAAGAAAATCCCAAAGAAGCGGCGCAGATTATGGAGGATGAGGCAAATGTGCCAAAAGAGCAGGCACTGCAGAATTTTGAGAGCATAAAGTACACGTTATCCATGAAAGAGCCTGCCGTGGAGCATTTAGAGAAAATTAAGGCATGGGTAGTTGAAAATGAAATGATTGAAAAAGATTACAATATACAGGATTTTATAGATGTAACCTTATTGAAGGAATTGTATCCAGAGGAAGTAGACGAGTAACGGTGTATCTGTAAAGATACGGAACAGATACTCAGACGAGTAGAAAGAAGAGGAAATGAATTTATGGAACATTTAAAGACAGCGGTAAAAAAAGGCTTTAAGTTTTTTGTGAAAAGCGGAATAGCTGCATGGGTAATTCTGCTGATTATCTGGCAGACTGCCTCCGGGTTTACTTTGCCGGAATTTCTGCCGGGTCCGGTGCAGACATTACAGGGATTGAAGGAAGTGATTGAAAGCGGCGTGCTTTTGGAGGATATTGCCATTAGTATGCAGCGTGTGGTAATCGGCTGGGTGAAAGGATTGCTGATTGCCATTCCCACAGGGCTTTTAGTGGGAAGGTTTCAGGTGGTAAAATGGCTGGTTGAGCCGTTTGTGAATTTTTTCCGTTTTGTTCCGGCAATCGGGTTTCTCTCTTTATTTTTAATGTGGTTTGGAGTGGGGGAAGAATCCAAGCTGGTGCTGATTACATATGCCACCGTTTTTCCTGTTGTCATTAATACAGTTGCCGGAGTGGCAGGCATTGACCCGGTAAAATACCAGGCGGCAGAATCTTTAGGCGCCACGAAGGTGCAATCTTTTTTTACGGTGACTGTACCCGCTGCAGTTCCGGGTATTTTTACGGGCATCCGTCTTGGACTTAGCAGTGCCATTATATCTATTGTCAGTGCGGAGATGCTGGCGGCAAATTCGGGAATCGGATATCTGATATACACATCCAGGCTGTATTACCGTACAGATTGGATTTTTGTGGGAATTGTTACATTGGGGCTGCTTGGCTTTCTGGCGGATAAACTGCTTCGCAAAATCGGCAGCACTATGTTTAAGCATTACGGAATTGTAAACCAGTAGGAAGAGGAGAGTGATATTGTGGCAGCGGAAAATAAAGGAAAACAGGGAAAAATAACAGTAAAGAATTTGGGAAAGCAGTATGATGCGGCAGATGAAAAAAAGCATATGCTTTTTTCAAAAAATATTAATCCTGATGCAATTTTTCAGGATGATGAGGAGCATTATGTCTTAAAAGGGGTAAACCTGACGATTGAGGAGGGAGAATTTCATATTTTTCTTGGAGCGAGCGGGTGCGGAAAGTCTACGCTGCTTAATATTATAGCAGGATTTTTAGATAAAACGGAGGGCAGCGTACTTTTAGACGGAAAGGAAATTACAAAACCGGGACCGGATAGAGGCGTGGTATTCCAAAATGCGGATTCTGCTATTTTTCCATGGCTGACGGTATATAAAAATGTAGAGTATGGTCTTAAGATGCAGCATGTGGAGAAAGACAGGAGAAAAAAGATTGTGGAGAATGCCATTGAATTAGTGGGTTTGTGGGAGCACAAGAAAAAATACCCGTCAGAACTTTCCGGCGGCATGAAGCAGAGGGTGCAAATTGCAAGGAGTATTGCCAGTAACCCGGAAATTTTAATTATGGATGAACCCTTTGGCGCGTTAGATGCCCAGACGAGAAGAATTTTACAGGACGAATTGATTTCTATCTGGCAGAAAACGAAGAAAACCATTCTTTTTGTTACCCATGATTTGCAGGAGGCTGTATATTTGGGAGAGAAAATCAGTATTTTTTCTGCCGCCCCCAACGCCAATATTGCAGCTAAAGTAACCGTACCATTTGCGTATCCGAGAAATTTAAATGATGGGGAGGTTGCGGAATTTACAAGGGGCGTACATGAAAGTTTAGATAAAGCCATGAATGCCCATGGTGATAAGGTTATTGACAAGTCTGCCATTGCGGGGAGGGGATTTCTGTGTGGTTCTTGAATTTGTAGCAAAAAAATGGTATGATGAAATCCAAACAGGAAAGGAATAATACATGGGAAATATATATGATGGGGCATTTAGAACAATCTTAAATGACTGCAGGAAACTGATTATTCCCGTAATCAATGATTACGATAAGGCTTTTTGAATATGATGCACAGATAGCGCTTGATGAGGGAGAAGTCCGGCGGGAAACACTGACAGTAACTTTCCCAAACACAGCGGTTTTATATCTTCGGACTTACAAAAAGACACCGGATAAAATGAAATATGTTATTGTCACACCGGGCGGAACGGTACAGTATGACGTGCCGATTATGAAAGTACAGAGTTATTCGCTGGATGATATTTTCAATAAAAGGCTGTTGTTTTTAATTCCGTTTTATATTTTCTCACATGAGAAGAGTTTTCCAGAATATAATAGCAACGGGCAAAAATTGGAGGAACTGAAAGCAGAGTATCAGGTTATCTTAGAAAGGCTTGATGAACTGGAACAACAGGAAGTGATTGGAGCATTTGACAAGCGGACGATTATTGATTTATCCGGTGATGTCATTAGGGAAATTGCACAGAAATATGAAAATGTGCAGAAAGGGCGTAAGAGGTCCGGTGGACCTCTGTTTTGCGCCGACCGAAGCGGAGCGTAGAAAAGGTGATATGATGAGAGGAGCATTGATTGAAACAAGTGCAAGAAGATTGAAAAATGAAGCAGAAAATGAAACAAAAAAGAAAACAGCACTTAGGATGTTGAAAATGGGAAAGCTGACAATTGAGGAAATTGCTGAATGCTCTGAACTCAGTGTGGATGAAGTAGAGCAGCTTGCAGGACTTCAAACAGTGTAAGGCAAAATAGCCGAAAAACCTTTTGGCATACGTTAGTTCCGCCATTTCAAACACAAACTCATATATATTGTTTACTCATAGCATTTACAATTAGAAAGTAGCACAGATAGAAACACAACGTACATAAGAAAAACTCACCGGTAAATTTGAAAAGAACATTGTGCAATGCAGCCGGTAATATTACGTTCAATTTTATGTTCAGTAATGGAACACAGAATAAAAATATCAATAATGCCATTGTCATTGGCATAGTCAGTTTAATTATTATCTGCTGTTTTACAAGCGAAGCTATTTGTGGGCTGCTTTTTCCGATATAGCGCAATATTTTTTTGTTTTTTGAATCCTGTCTTAGTTCTATAAGCTGCTGCAATGATAAGATTGAAAAATAAATAATCGTAAACACAATACAGATACTTATTTGTGCAGTTCCCATCCACTGCTGCGAAGCCTTATCAAAAAGTTGAAATTCCGGCTGTAACATCAGCATTCCTGTAATAAAAGATGATGCAGAAAATAGAAAACACATACAAAAAACTGCATTTATAATGGCTGTCGTTTTGAAATTTGATGTTAAATATGCCATAATATACAATCTGTTTTTTTGATATATATTAACGGATTTCATTTTCCTGTGGGCATAGAGACAGCCCAAAATCCATTTATAAAAGGCAAAGACAGATATAATTAACGGTATTGCTACAACAGATACAGTATAAACAATGCAATTCTCCGGTAAAAAAACAATTCCACACACAAAGCCAATCATACACACAAAACCGGTAATAAAGACAACGGCCCATTTTTTCCAATTATCTTTATTTTTCATATTTTCATTTCGATTTTTTTCACATATCAGTTCCCTTATTTGCAGTTTGTTAAATCGTTGTTTCAAATGGAAAACACATACAATTTCAATAAAGCAGAAGCAGCAAAGTGTATAAAACATACTTTTGCCATAAAGGAATCCGAGAAATTTTATTCCGTGTAAAGCCACTCTAAAGAAGAAAAGTCCATATACGGCAAAGCCTATTGTTGTTCCTGCCAGAAAGCAGAACAATCCAATCAATAAGATTTCACACAAAAACAGGTTTGTTAATTTCTTTTTTTCCATTCCTAACAATAAATAGCTTGCAAATTCTTTTGCCCTCTGTTTTAACATAAAGGTATCTATGTATTCCACCAAAATTACCTGAATTACTGTTATCAGCAAGGGCAGGGAGATTGCTTGAAAATCAGCCAGTTGACCTATAATGGCAATACATTCAGATATCTCCATAACCGCCAGAAGGAGAGTCATGGTTACAACATATAAAAGATAATTTGTGAAAGAACGTTTGGCATTACGGATTGACAACTTCAAATACATCATAGTTTTCTCCTTCTATCCATTCTATTTTTTTTAAAATGTCTGCAAAAAAAGCCTGCTTATTCTCCTGGCTGCGGTTTAGTGTGGCTTTTATTTCCCCGTCCTGCATGAATAGTATTCTGTCACAATAGCTTGCCGCCATAACATCATGCGTAACCATCAATATTGTTGCATTGTATTCTCTGCACAGCATAGCAAATGTGTTTAATAACTGTTTGGCGGCATGAGAATCCAGTGCCCCGGTAGGCTCGTCCGCAAGTATAATATCCGGTTTTACTGCAATAGCGCGTGCACAGGCGCAGCGCTGCCTCTGCCCGCCCGATACTTCATATGGAAACTTATCTAATACAGAAGATATATCCAGCCTTTTGGATAAATTCCAAATAGCCGGACTGATATTTTCTTTTGAGATTCCTTTAATGGTCAATGCAAGGGCAATATTTTCATAGATTGTCAAGGTTTCAAGTAAATTGTATTCCTGAAAGACAAATCCTAAATGTTCACGGCGGAAGTTTGCGGTATCTTCTTCGGGTATGTCTACTATATTTTGCCCGCTGATTTGTATGGTTCCGTTTGTTGGTTTATCTATTGTTGCTATTAAATTGAGCAGCGTTGTTTTTCCGGAGCCGGAAGCCCCCATAATTTCCACAAATCTGCCCTGTGGTATTTGAAAACTCACATTATTTACGGCTAAGATGGAATTACTTTCTGTTTCCCATTTTGAAACAGCTTTATCGGTTATGCCTAATTTTTCCGCTAACTGGCTTTGTGTCAAGCCTTTTGCCTTTCGGCGGTTGGAGATAAAGGCGCCTGTTTTAATTTGGTTCATGATTCATTTCCTCCTGTCTGTGATAAATTATATCAATTTGATGGAAAAATGAACACCTACCAACGGTAGAGTTTGATAATGAGTCATAACACATTAAGTTATGCTGATAAAATTGCGGAGGATGATATAAAGAGCTGTCTGAAACAGAATATTTAAGAAATTAAGAAATTGGGGCCGGCAATGAACTGCCGGCTTCGTTAGTATATTCCCAACCAGCGGCTGCTGTTTTCCAAAACAGCATGTCCGACTTTCAGACTATCAGGGACATTTAGTATACGCTGGTTTGTACTGCCCCGGAAGTTTAAATCCAGACTTCGCTTTTCCCGTATAAAGGGGCCGTCAATGAGAATATCGATGGTTTCCAGAAGTTCACGCTGTTCCCTGCTTCCTGCCAATAGTTCCTCAAAAGTAAAACCGGTATAAGATGCCACTTCATAACCGCTTTCTTTCAGCAGACGGGCTAATCTGCCAAATTCTTCCGCCTGGGAAAAGGGCTCACCTCCAGAGAAGGTTACGCCCCGGCATAAGGGATTGCTTTTTATAATTTCCCATAGGGCTGGCACATCCATCTCTGTACCGCTGCCAAATTCCCAGGTTTCCGGATTTTGGCAGCCCGGGCAGTGATGGGGGCAGCCCTGACAGAAAATGGCTGTACGAATACCCGGTCCGTCTACAATACTGTCATTGACAATACCGGCAAGATTAAGCATTGTTACTAAGACCGTGTTTTACCCGGTCGCGCTCCTCAGCACGTTTAGCGTCGTTCCATTTATCCATGGTGCCAACCAGATACCCGGTAATCCGGCGGATGCGCTCAAAATCCATTCCCTGTCCCATTTTTTCATTTTGACTTTTCATTGTTTTTCTCCTTTTCATCTTATTCCCTGAAATGCAGGCATTTCAGGATACATTTTTTTCAATTCTTCTATACGTTCCGGGGGAATTGCTTCCCCTTCCCGGCGGCCGCAGCGGGGGCATACATCTCCGATGACTCCCACATAACCGCAGACGGGGTCGCGGTCAACAGGATGGTTGATGCTTCCGTAACCGATTCCTGCATCGTGCATCCAGCGTACAACTGTCTCAAAAGCTTCCACATTTTTGGAAGTGTCGCCGTCCAGCTCCACGTAGCTGATATGACCGGCATTGCAGAGGGCGTGATAGGGAGCTTCTAAACGTATTTTATCATAGGCAGAGATGGAATACCATACCGGAATGTGAAAACTGTTGGTATAATATTCCCTGTCCGTAATTCCCGGAAGTTTGCCGTAACGTTTTTGGTCCATACGGATAAAGCGTCCCGATAATCCTTCTGCGGGCGTGGCAAGCAGGGTAAAATTCATCTTATGTTCCTGACTCTTTTTATCAACGAATTTCCGCATAAATCCCACAATTTCCAGACCCTTTTGCTGCATTTTTTCACTCTGGCCGTGGTGCTGTCCGTAGAGGGCAGTAAGGGCCTCTGCCAGGCCGATAAAGCCGATGGAGAGAGTACCGTGCTTTAGCACTTCCCGCAAATCATCCTGCCTGTTAAGTTTATCCGAATCCAGCCACACTCCCTGTCCCATCAGGAAAGGAAAGTTATTCACGTGCTTGGAAGCCTGAATTTCAAACCTGTCAAGTAACTGCTGAGCGGTGAGATTTAACATTGCCTCCAGTTTTTTATAAAAAATTCCTTCATCTCCCTGGCTTTCAATGGCAAGCCGGGGCAGATTAATGGAGGTAAAGGACAGATTACCCCGCGAATATGCGATTTCACGAGTGGGGTCATAAACATTGCCCATTACGCGGGTACGGCATCCCATAGTTGCTACCTCCGTTTCAGGATGGCCGGGCTTATAATACTGAAGATTATAGGGGGCATCCAGAAATATAAAGTTAGGGAACAGCCGCTTGGCGCTTACCTTGCAGCTAAGCCGGAATAAGTCATAATTCGGGTCAGTTGGATTATAATTAATGCCTTCCTTTACTTTAAAAATATGGATAGGAAAAATGCATGTTTCCCCATGTCCCAGTCCTGCGTCCAGCGCCAGCAATACATTGCGCATTGCCATCCGTCCTTCCGGTGAAGTGTCGGTTCCATAATTGATGGAAGAAAACGGAGTCTGTGCTCCGGCGCGGGAATGCATGGTATTTAAATTGTGGACGAAACCTTCCATCGCCTGATATGTTTCACGGTCAGTCATGTTAAAGGCGCGTCTTCTGACACGTGCGGTGAGCCGCAGGGCATCTTCTTCGGTAAACATCAGTTGCTCACAAAGCTGCCGTGCAACAGTCTGGTCAAAAGCAGGGGTGTTTTCCAGGCGTGCAGTTTCCCCTGTAAGATTTTCTGCGGCTTCAATTGCTTTTTGTGCCGCCTCCGTCGATTGCATGGAATCAGATATATCCAGTTTGTCTTCTACTGCATCTGACAGGATTTTAGCATAGGCATTCCGATATGTTTTGCCCACGCCTTCTGCCATTCCATAGTCAAAATTAGGGATGGACTGGCCGCCGTGCTGGTCGTTTTGATTGGATTGGATTGCAATAGCCGCTAAAGCAGCATAACTCTGGATGCCCTGTGGTTCTCTGAGAAAGCCGTGACCGGTAGAGAAACCGTCGTGGAACAGTTTTAAAATGTCAATCTGGCAGCATGTGGTAGTCAGGGAGTAAAAATCAAAGTCATGGATATGAATATCCCCTTCTCTGTGTGCCTTGGCATGTTCCGGGCGGAGCAAATACATCTCATTGTATGTTTTGGCACCGGCGGAGCCAATCTGGAGCATAGTCCCCATAGCGGTATTTCCGTCAATATTGGCATTGTCCCGCTTCAAATCGCTGGATTTGGCATCTTCCTGGGTGATTTCATCAATGGTTTTCATTAATGCAGTGTTGGCTTCTCTGGCTCTGGTCCGGTTGGCACGATAAAGAATATAGGCCTTGGCCGTAGCATTGAAACCATGATTCATAAGCTGTTGTTCTACTGTATCCTGAATAATTTCAATATTAGGAGAGTTGTTGGAGAAGTGGTTCTCTAACATAAGCTGCACATCATTGGCTACCCGGGCTGCGTCAGAGGCATCTCCTTCTCCTGTTTCGTTTAGAGATTTTAAAATGGCGGCGGCAATTTTTGTCTGGTCATATAAAACCGTCCGCCCATCGCGCTTAATGATGCTGTGAATCATAGTTAAATGTCTTCCTTCCTTTTGTGTTTTATGGAACTTTATAAACGATATATTGTGTTCCGTGTAGTGCGTACCACTATATATTGACATCATAAAGGGACTTTGTCAAGTGGTTTATGGAATTTTTTTGCTGGTAAATACGTTGACATAAAAAACAGGTTTTCATACAATAATAATAAGAGTGTGTAGCTGTTTGAAACAGAATCACAGAAAGGAAAGCGGTGCGACATGGAACGTTATGATATTGCCATTATTGGAACAGGCCCGGCAGGTGTATCCGCAGCCATTACGGCTAAGGTTCGGAATAAAAAAATACTTTTAATTGGAAGTAAAAATCTCAGCAGCAAAGTGGAAATGGCACATGCCATTGACAATTACCCCGGTTTGCCCGGCATATCAGGCAAGGAGCTGCAAACAGCATTTTTAAAACATTTAGAAGAAATGGAAATTTCCGTTACGGAAGATAAAGCCAACGGGATATATGCCATGGGGGAATATTTTGCAATCCAGGGGCACAGCGGAAATTATGAAGCTTTAAGCGTCATACTGGCAGTGGGAGTGTCTGTGGCAAAACCATATCCGGGAGAGCTGGAAAATCTCGGACGGGGGGTAAGTTATTGCGCAACATGTGATGCGGCTTTGTACAGAGGAAAATCTGCTATTATTGCAGCAACTTCCATAGAGGAGGAGAAAGAAGCGGAATTTTTGGCACAGACGGCAGATAAAGTATATTATGTTCCCATGTATAAAGAGCCTGCCATATTGCATGAGGGCATAGAGGTTGTAAGGCAGAAGCCTGTAAGTATTGAAAAAAATGAAAACGGGATGCGTCTTGTGACGGAAGAAGGGGCCATAGAAGCAGACGGAATTTTCCTGCTCCGGGAGCAGATAGCGCCATCTCAGTTAGTGCCCGGCCTTAAGGTGACGGATAATCATATTCAGGTTGACAGGGAAATGAGGACAAATATAAAAGGATTATTTGCCTGCGGGGATATTACAGGAACGCCTTACCAGTATATTAAATCGGCAGGGGAGGGAAATGTGGCGGCGTTATCGGCAGTCAGATATCTTTCGGAACTAAAAAGATAAAGCCATCTCCCTGCTTACATGCAGTCATAAGCGGAGAGATGACTTTTGTACTCCTCACAGGTTCAATTATCTTTTCAAAACAAGATGCTGGGGAAGTCCGTTTACAATAAACGGCTGGTAATCTCCCTGAATCAGAGGTTCAATGTAGTTAATAAATTCATCGGTGATATAATTGCCTTCTTCGTTTACCCATTCTCTTGGAACAAATTTTTCATTGTTGGCAATACGGTGTACGTCATAGACGCCGGCAGAACTCATGTATGGGTCATCTGCAATACGGTCAATGACTATCATCTTTCCGGTATCTCCCTCGTCAGCAGATTTTACAGCGGCACCGCCTACCATAAATGCCTCGTCAATATCTACCCTGGAAGCCATGTGGGAAGCGCTTCTCTGCAAGGTGGAAAATTCGATGCTCCTTGTTTTGCATCCTAACTGGGAGCAAAGGAAGCCGGCAAGGTAAGATGCGGTACCCTGAAGCTGTCTGTGGCCGAACGCATCCACATAATCTGCCCCGCCGGAAAGTTCGCACACGTAGCGGCCGTCAGCTATTTTGATGCCTTCGGAAACAGCAATAATAATGGTATCCTTTTTTTCCATAAGTTCTTTTACTGTCTCTAAAAATTTGTCAATATCAAATGTGATTTCAGGAAGGTAAATTAAATCCGGGCCGTCACATTCTTCTGTTCTTGCCAGGGCGGTAGCGCCTGTAAGCCATCCTGCATTACGTCCCATGACTTCCAGAATGGAAATGCTCTTTTTGTGGTAGGAGAATCCTAAAGCATCCCGGATAATTTCTTTTGTGGATGCTGCAATATATTTTGCAGCACTGCCAAATCCCGGTGTATGGTCGGTAAGGGCAAGGTCATTGTCAATGGTTTTTGGAACGCCTAAGAATTTCTGCTTGTGTCCTTTTACAATGGCGTAATCTGACAATTTTTTAATGGTATCCATGGAGTCGTTGCCGCCGATATAGATAAAAGCTTCGATTTCCAGTTTGTCTAAAATTGCAAAAATCTTTTCGTAAATTTCCAAATCCTCGTGAATCTCCGGCAGTTTATACCGGCAGGAGCCTAAAAATGCAGAGGGAGTTCTCTTTAACAATTCAATATCCATGTCGGAATGAATCTGGGTGGAAAGGTCTACGTACTGTTCGTCAAGAAGTCCCTGGATGCCGTTAAGCATTCCGTATATGGTGTGGAAACCACGCTCATGGGCGGTTTTATAAACGCCGGCAAGACTGGAATTAATGGCGGAAGTAGGGCCGCCGGACTGACCTACAATAATGTTGCGTTTTTTTGCGTTGCTGTCGCTTTTCTTTTTTTTCAAAATGTATTTCCTCCTTTTATTATATGTTCAATTGTAATTACCCACATCATATATCTTACAAAGGATGAAGCAAACTTGCAAGTAAAAAATGAAGAAAACAGGGAAGTATTTGTTTTTTAATACATGATTTTTGTCGATTATGCATTTTTTATTTACAGAAGAAACCAATTCCATTATATTTAAATTGTGCTCATAAAGAAAGCGGCTTGGGAAAGGGAAACAATGTATCGGATTGCAGTCTGCGATGATGAAGAAACAATACGGGAAGAAGTAAAAAAGCAAATTTTCCAATGGGACAGTACCCTAGAGGTAGAACTGTTTTCTTCCGCCAGAGAACTGTTGGAAAATTACCGGTCCTTCCATGTGGTTTTTCTGGATATTGACATGGAAGGGATGGATGGCATTGCCGCCGGGAAGAGGATACGCCAGATAGATAAAGAGGTAAAAATTGTGTATCTTACCGCCTACCGGGATTATGTGGCAGGAGCCTTTGAAGTCCATGCATTCTCTTACCTGGTGAAGCCGGTGGGAAGGGAAAAACTTTTTTCTGTGCTGGAAGAAGCTTTTTTATATGTGAAAAGCGCAAAACCCAGGCACATCATGGATTTTCATACAGTTTCCGGTGTGGTGTGTCTCCCTGCGGAGGAAATCTACTACTTTGAGTATGAAAACAGGAGAATCCGCATTGTAACGGCACATGAGGAGTATTTTCAGGTGGAAAGAATCGGAAATATTTTAAAACGCATGGCGGAATTTGGATTTTCCATGCCCCACCGCAGCTTTGTGGTAAATATGTTTCATGTGAAAAATATCAGAAATCAGGAGATTGAGCTGGATAACGGCGAGAAACTTCCCCTGTCCCAGAAAAAACAGAAAAGTTTTAAACAGGAATTGGCAGAGTATCTGTCAAAGTGTCTGGAGAAACAGAGAGGTGTATGAATGAACACACAAATGGGGGTCATTTTGGCAGTCCTTATAGCCGTAATTGAAGTGTTTGCATTTGTGGCCTGTGCAGTTTATATGATGAGGCTGATACTATCCTGTACGAAAAAAGAATTTCGGCGGAACAGGCATATCGCTTTACGGATTCTTATGTGGATTGGGTATGGGGTGTTGGCTGTTTTGCTTCCCAATTTGTTTTATAATGACGGGGTAACCATGTTATCTTTACTGTGTTATTATTTATTGGGAGGATGGCTGGT
>CANRJF010000049.1 GCA_947630855.1 uncultured Lachnospiraceae bacterium | reverse complement strand
ATTGTCTGCAATGGAGGCTACGGCGTCTGTAACCGGAGAAATGGAACTCTTCATATTGGAGAAGGCATCGCTGAAACTGTCCACCACGCCGTTAATGTCCTGGGAGACTTCGTCAATATGGAGAATCAAATCGCGCATATTTTTCTGGGCAATTTTAAGGGCGCTGGCAGTCTGCCCGATTTCTGTCTTGGACTTGATATTAACTTCGGCAGTTAAATCTCCTTCCGATAATGCGGATGCAAAAGCCTGCATTTCCTTAAGGGGAGCAACAATCCGTCGTCCAATGAGATAAGCGGCTATCAGGGAAACCACAATTGCCAGAATGAAGATAGTTACGGACTTTGCTATAATAGAAATATAATTTTTATTCAGGGAATTTTCCATTTCCGATTTTTCGGCGCTCATATCGTCTATGTAGTTGCCTGTGGATACAATCCAGCCCCAGGGTTCAAAAATCTGGGAGTAGGCCACTTTCGGGGCGACGGTAACGCCGTCTGATTTTGTAAAGTAAAACTGGTTAAAACCTCCTTTTTCTTCGCTCTGGCAGGTTTTTATAATTTCCTGGATAATCATTACGCCGTTGGGGTCCTGTAATTCATGGCGGTAGCTTCCTTCCTGGTCAACTAAGATGGGGTGCATTACAAGGATATAATTCAAATCATCTATCCAGAAATAACCGCTGTCGTCGTCCCGGTAACGCATAATGCGGATAGTTTCTTTGGCATCATATTTTGCCTGTTCTTCCGTCTTTTCACCGGATTGGAATTTGGCGTATTCGCTCTCCAAAACGGAGATGGTATTTTGTACCGCGGATTTTATTTCCATTCTGTAACCTTCGTCTATGGCTTCGTCGTATGTATCATACGAATTATTGGAAATTTTTGTCAGGGAAATGAGTGCATTTCCGCCAATGGCACAGGCCGTAAACACGGTTACGCCGAAACACAGGAACATAATAGTTGTGATAAGGCTTTTCCTTTTGGATTTCTGTTTCATTTGCTGTTCTCCTTCGTTTAGAAATGGATATATATTTCATTATATCATAAAAATTTAATTGTGACGAATTTTTTTTGGGGTGTGCTAAACTTTTTAAGAGACCATTTATGTTCTTTATACATCTAACTTATGTAAAACAAAAAAGCCGGCCGGCGGAAAGGAAATATATCATAATGACAAAGGAAAAATTAGGAAGTCTCATTATAGAATGGGAAGAGGGCCTGTATCGCGTGGCAAAGACTCTTTTGTATAATGACGAAGACTGCGGGGATGCAATACAGGAATCTATTGTAAAAGCTTTTTCTAATTTACATGCTTTAAAAAACGATAAATATGTAAAAACCTGGTTTACCAGAATTCTGATGAATGAGTGTTACGCTATTATGCGGAAAGAGAAAAAACTGGTGTCTTTGGAAACAATGCCGGAAAAAGAAGCATATGTAAGGGAAGATTATTCTGACCTGTATATGGCGGTTTCCAGTCTGCCGGAAGAAATGCGCATGGCAGTGGTTTTGTATTATGGGGAAGGTTTCAGTGTAAAAGAAATAGCATGTATTGAAGATACAACGGAGAGCGCTGTAAAAAACCGCCTTTTGAGGGCGAGGAAAAAGTTAAAAAGCCAGTTGTCACATTCCGGAGAAAAGATGAAGGAGGTTGTACGTGTATGATGTTGGAAAATTTAAAAAATGAATATCCTGTTATGCCGGATGAAATTCGGGAATTAATAGAGAGGGAGGTAAACACTCAGATGAAAAATGTGTCAATAGAAAAGGGAAAACAGGCAAAAGGAGCGTATTGGAAAAAGGCCGTATCCGCCGCTGCTGCCGCAGCCGTTATATTGACACTGGGAACCACTGTTTTTGCAGGGGTAAAGTTATATCAGTGGAATATTGAGAAAGAGGGAGATTACGGTCTGCGCACAGGTGTAGTAAGTGAGGATTCCTCAGGGGAAAGAGATGCACAGGAGGATGCAGGGGCACAAACGGGGAGTACCGCCCCAGAAGAAATTCCTGTTTTGTCAATTGAAGCGTCTTATCTTCCCCATGGGATGGTGGCGGCAGACGACGGGACGGAAAAGTATTATTACGAAGCAACTCCTTATCGGGGAGGGATTTCTTTTGCTGTGACTCCCATGGATGAAAAACTTTCCGGGGAAAATCTGCCGGTAAGAGATACGAATGTGATAGCCAGTGAAGCTCTCACCCTCCAGGGAAAGGACGCAGTCTATATTGAAAAACAGGCATCTGAAGGCGGCGGCATCTCTTTTGACAAGAAAATTTATATTGCCTATCCAGATTACTGGCAGATTGTTGAGATGTATATTGGCGAGGATGTAACAAAAGAAGAAGCCATAGAAGTGGCGGAGCATCTTAAAGTAAATTCTACGGGGGAAACCAGGCCTTATGCAGGGCAGGACACATGGGGCAGCAGCCAGAGTGAGGAGCCCCAGACTGTGGATTTTAAGTTTGATGCTGCTGCCGGTGAAATGCAAAATCTCCATCAAATCGGGGAGGAATTTCAGGTGATGGCCATCGGAGCCACAGAAGAATCAGACTGGGAAAAAATAGACTGCCTTTTTGCAAAAGTGACAGACGTTCAGGTGGCAGATGATTTTTCTCTTTTAAATGAGGCATGTGTGGATTCTTATTTAAAAGAGGCTCTGGATGACAGCGGAAAACTGGTGAAAAATAAAATTCATTATATGAAATCAGGAAATGGCATAGACAGCCTGGATGAAGAAATCAGAGTGGAAGAAGTAAACCAGAAGCTGGTGTATGTGACCGTAGAATATACAAATACGGGAGATAAGGAATTAAGAAACGTAAGTTATTTCGGAAGTTTTATCGGTATGGAAAAAGACGGGGAGGAATACAGATTTTATGACAGGGCAGAATGTGACGGCGACGAACAAACGGATTATGCCGTATACGACAGCATAGGGAGACTTGGGGAGATGGATTATTTTGATGTCCTGGGAGGAGAAATGGACAAGAATTATTTTTCCGTTATCCCGGCAGGAGGAACGGTAACACTGCATCTGGCTAAGGTTGTTAATGAAGATGAGCTGGATAAATTATATCTGTCCCTTGATACATCGGGAGGGGCGTATGAATTTAAGGAAGATGCACTGAGGATGGGATATGTTGATATCCGGCAGTAAGGCTTTCGTTGCTTTTTAATTTGTCCATGCTGATTTTATCACACCATTCTTTGAAATTATCCCTCACAGTTGTTTTTACTGTTTGAGACAAATCAGGCAAGATGGAAAAAAGAGTGAAAAATAAATTAAAAGATGTTATAATATTAAAAAGCGATGATTGAAGCACAAATATACCCTTAATACGATATATATGAAATGGGAGACAGTGAAAATTGGGAAAAAAAGACACAATAACGAAAGAATATATGCGTAATCCAGTAGTATTTGCAGATGCATTTAATAAATATTTATACCACGGCAGACAGGTGATAAAACCAGAAAAATTAAGAGAATTGGACACTGCGGAGATTACTGTTCCATATGGAAGCGGTGATGCTGGTGTGCCGGAACAAAAATACAGGGATGTGCTAAAAATGATGATGACAGATGGCGAAGCAGCATACTGTCTTTTGGGGATAGAAAACCAGAGTGATATTCACTATGCTATGCCGGTAAAGAATGGGATATATGATTTCATGCAGCTTGCACATCAGGTAGCAGAAACAGCAAAGTCACATAAACAGCAAGAGAAGAATCAAGATGGAGAAGATGCTTATAAACCCTCACATAATGAGTACTTGAGTGGATTTTATAAAACAGATAAGCTGCTGCCGGTGATGACGCTGGTTGTTTTTTATTCGGCGGAAAGATGGGATGGGCCTTTGACATTGAGGGAAATGTATTCTGCGGCTGATGAGGCAGTCATGCAGTATGTGCCGGATTATAAGGTTAATTTAATTGCACCGGAAAGAATGTCAGAGGAAGAGATTGAGGAATTCCGGTCGAGTCTGAAAGAAGTTATGCTTTATATAAAGTATTCAAAAGATAAAGAGAAACTGTATGAAGTCACACAAAAAGATAAGAATTTTCGTAATTTGGAACGGCAGGCGGCAGAAGTGCTCAATGTAACAACTAATTCAAAACTGAAATACTCAAAAGGACAGGAGGTAGTTGATGTGTGTCAGGCGATTGAAGAAATGAAATTGGATAGTAGAAAAGAAGGCAGAAAAGAAGGCAGAAAAGAGGGCAGAATAAAAGGTTCTGTTGAAACCTACAAAGAAGTTAATTTTTCATTACAGGAAACAATAAAACGTGTGGCTGAGAAATTTAACCTTTCTTTGCAAAAATCAGAGGAAGAAGTCAAAAAATACTGGGGATAAAAGAACCCCATTGCCTCCGGTGTCTGCGTACCACAGGACGGCAGTATATAGTGAATGAAATCAGTATATATATTGAAACCAGACAGAATCAAAGATATGATAGAAATTTATACCCGTGAGCCAAATAATTTGCCAAATGTATATGTTCTGGAGTATAAGCGTGTCACAACAAGCCAAAATTTGTTCTTCAAATTTCACAAATGCAATTTTTCGAGAAGTGTGTAGAACTGAATTTACAAAATTGATTTTTGCGGGAGCTTTTTGACACCTATGTAAAATTCGACGGAATGCCAATGCTGGCCGATGTGGGTCTTGAAATTGACCGGGTAAGCGCTGCTCTGGATGGCGTGTATTCTGCTGTGGTTGTAAATGACATTCTGGAACGGGAGAAGCGGCAGGGATGCTATTTCCCGTTCCTTCTTTCTTTATGCACACACCGGAAAAAAAGAGTGAAATATAAGATAAAACATGTTATAATACCTAAAGTGATAATTGCAGCAGGAAAAAGGAGATAATTATGGCAAAAGTAGGAATTGTGATGGGCAGCGACTCAGACATGCCGGTAATGGCAAAAGCAGCAGATATTTTAGAGAAGTTGGGAATCGATTACGAGATGACCATTATTTCGGCCCACAGGGAGCCGGATGAATTTTTTGAATATGCAAAAGGGGCAGAGGCAAAAGGATTCAAAGTCATTATTGCAGGGGCGGGCATGGCAGCCCACCTTCCGGGGATGTGCGCCGCCATATTCCCCATGCCGGTAATCGGAATCCCCATGCATACCACCTCTTTAGGGGGACGGGACTCTTTGTATTCCATCGTCCAGATGCCCACAGGCATTCCCGTTGCGACGGTGGCAATTAACGGCGGGGCAAACGCAGCCCTCCTTGCGGCCAAAATTCTTGCCGTAAGTGACGAGGCATTGTTACAGAAATTAAAGGACTATTCCAAAGAGTTAAAAGAGCAGGTCATGGCAAAAGATAAAAAACTGCAGGACGTAGGCTACAAACAATACAGCTAAGGAGTATATGTCCTTCGGGTATACATGTGTGCCCAAAGGGCAGGGCAAAAAAGGAGGATACCATGGATTACAAAAAAGCAGGCGTGGATATTGAGGCAGGTTACAAATCGGTGGAACTTATGAAAAATTATGTGAAAGACACATTCCGCCCGGAGGTTTTAGGGGGAATCGGCGGTTTTTCCGGTGCATTTTCCTTAGAGAAAATCAAAAGCATGGAAAAGCCCGTTCTTTTGTCCGGCACAGACGGGGTAGGCACAAAAATCAAGCTGGCATTTCTTCTGGACAAACACGATACCGTTGGAATCGACTGTGTCGCCATGTGCGTCAATGATGTGGCATGTGCAGGAGGGGAGCCATTGTTTTTCCTGGACTACATTGCGTGCGGGAAAAATTATCCCGAAAAAATTGCCGCCATTGTAAAAGGCGTGGCGGAGGGCTGTAAGCAGTCCGGCGCGGCTTTGGTGGGAGGCGAGACGGCGGAACATCCGGGACTGATGCCGGAGGAGGAATACGACCTGGCAGGTTTTGCCGTAGGTTTAGCGGATGAAAAAGACTTAATTACCGGAAAAGATATTGCGGACGGTGACGTTTTGATTGGCCTTGCCAGCAGCGGCCTCCACTCCAACGGATTTTCCCTGGTGCGGAAAGTATTTCCCATGGAAAAAGATGCTTTAAATACTTACCATGAAGAACTGGGGGCAACCCTGGGGGAGACGCTCCTTACACCTACCAGAATTTATGTAAAGGCGTTAAAAAGCATCAAAGACGCGGGAGTGAAAGTAAAAGGGTGCAGCCATATTACCGGAGGGGGATTTTATGAGAACGTGCCCAGGATGCTGCCGGAAGGGAAACATGCGGTTATCGAAAAGAAAAGCTATCCCGTGCCTCCGATTTTTTCCCTGCTGGCAGAAAAAGGAAACATTGAAGAAAAAATGATGTACAATACGTACAATATGGGCCTTGGCATGGTGCTTGCAGTTGCGCCGGAAGACGCGGAGGGGGCAATGGATGCGGCAAAAGCAGCGGGAGACGTTCCTTATATAGTAGGGCACATTGAGAACAGAGAAAAAGGAGTTACCTTATGTTAAAGATTGCAGTGTTAGTTTCCGGGGGCGGAACCAACCTTCAGGCAATTATGGATGCCATAGATGCAGGGGATATTCAGGATGCAGCCATTTCTGTGGTAATCAGCAACAACAAAAATGCCTTCGCCTTAGAGCGGGCGGCAAAAAAAGGCATAGAGAATATCTGCATTTCCCCCAAAGATTATGAGAGCCGGGAGGATTTTAACAGGGCTTTTCTGGAAAAATTGGAAATCTACCAGGTGGATTTGATAGTGCTGGCAGGATTTTTAGTGGTGCTGCCTGGTGAAATAATTACCCGGTATGAAAACCGTATCATAAACATTCACCCATCTTTAATCCCTTCTTTTTGCGGCAAGGGATTTTACGGGCTGAAGGTACATGAGGCAGCCCTTTTGCGGGGGGTAAAAATTACCGGGGCGACGGTGCATTTTGTGGACAAAGGTACGGATACGGGGCCCATTATTTTGCAGAAAGCCGTGGAAGTAAAAGAGGGGGATACCCCGGAAATCCTGCAAAGACGGGTGATGGAGGAAGCGGAATGGAAAATCCTGCCCCGCGCCATCGACTTAATTGCAAAAGGGAGAGTGTCTGTCATAGACGGTAAAGTAAACATAAAGGAGGAAATATGAAAGTATTGATTGTGGGAAGCGGCGGCAGGGAACATGCCATTGCCATGAGCGTGGCAAAGAGCAGCCGTGTGGATAAAATTTATTGTGCCCCGGGCAATGCGGGAATCGGGCAGATTGCAGAGTGCGTGCCCATTAAAGCCATGGAATTTGAAAAGCTGGCATCTTTTGCAAAGGATAACGGCATTGATTTTACCATTGTGGGCATGGATGACCCTCTGGTTGGGGGCATTGTGGATGTGTTTGAATCCCAGGGATTAAAGGTGTTTGGGCCAAGGAAAAATGCGGCTATTTTAGAGGGCTCCAAAGCATTTTCCAAGGATTTAATGAAAAAATACGGGATTCCCACTGCCTCTTATGAGACATTTGACGATCCGGCAGCCGCCCTGGCTTATCTTGAAAGTGCAAAAATGCCTATCGTGTTAAAGGCGGACGGGCTTGCCCTTGGAAAAGGGGTGCTTATCTGCAATAACTTAGAGGAGGCAAAAGCCGGAGTAAAAGAAATTATGGAAGATAAAAAATTCGGAGATGCCGGCAATCATATGGTTATTGAAGAATTTATGACGGGACGGGAAGTTTCCGTGCTTTCTTTTGTAGACGGGAAAACCATAAAAATTATGTCTTCCGCCCAGGACCACAAACGCGCCAAAGACGGGGACGAAGGTTTAAATACCGGAGGAATGGGTACATTTTCCCCCAGCCCCTTCTACACAAAAGAAATCGATGCATTCTGCAGGGAACAGATTTACCAGAAAACCGTGGATGCCATGGCGGCAGAGGGACGGGAATTTAAAGGTGTGATTTTCTTTGGGCTGATGCTTACAAAGGAAGGGCCCAAAGTGTTAGAATACAATGCCAGGTTTGGCGACCCGGAGGCACAGGTGGTACTTCCAAGAATGAAAAATGACATCATAGATGTTATGGAGGCATGTGTGGAGGGGACACTGGATAAGGTGGACTTACAGTTTGAGGATAATGCGGCTGTGTGCGTTGTGCTGGCTTCCGACGGATATCCTCTTGCCTACGAAAAAGGAAAAGTGATTACCGGGGAAGAAAATTTTGCGGGAAAAGACGGCTATTACTGTTTCCATGCCGGAACGGCGTTAAACGATAAAGGACAGATAGTTACAAACGGAGGCCGGGTCTTAGGCATTACGGCAAAAGGGAAAGATTTAAAAGAGGCAAGGGCAAACGCATACAATGCAACGGAGTGGATTTCCTTTGAGAATAAATATATGCGCCATGATATCGGAAAAGCCATTGACGAAGCATAAGATACCGCTGCCAGGGCCATATGCAAAGGAGCAGATACCTACATGAAAAAGGGAATTATTTTTGATATGGACGGAACGCTTTGGGATTCCGCGGAAAATGTGGCGAAATCCTGGAATACGGTGGTGGAGCGGGAAGCGGAGGCCATAAGGGAAATTACCACGGAGGATATTAAAAATGTAATGGGACATACCATGACGGAGATTGCCGAAATGCTCTTTCCCATGCTGGAAAAAGACAGGGCGTATTCCCTGATGGACGCCTGCTGCAAGGCGGAAAATGAGTATCTCAGAGTCCATGGCGGCAATTTGTATCCCGGGCTGGAAAGTACCCTTAAGACTCTGTCAGAAAGCTATCCTTTATATATTGTAAGCAACTGCCAGTCAGGATATATCGAAGCGTTTTTGGATTATTATGGTTTTTGGAAATATTTTAAAGACATAGAGTGCTTTGGAAATAACGGGAAGGACAAATGGGAAAACATTGCGCTCATTGTAAAGCGCAACCATTTGGAGCGTGCCGTGTATGTGGGGGATATCCAGGGAGATTATGATTCCAGTAAAAAAGCCGGGGTAGATTTTATCCATGCCGCCTACGGGTTTGGAATTATCAACGTAAAAGTCCCGGCGGTTAGGGAAATCGGAGAACTGATACAAACCCTGCCAAAGGTCTTTTTGGATACACAAAATTATGAATAAAAAAGGAGAAAAAAATGGAGAAAAAAGTTTTCGGTGATGATGGGAGAGGAAATACGGTAGAGATAGTCACAATTTCAAACAGCAGGGGGATGAAGGCAGAAATCTGTACCCTTGGGGCAGCGGTAGTATCCCTTTTTTGCAAGGATAAGAAGGGAGAACTTGTGGATGTGGTATTAGGCTATGACAAGCCGGAAGAATATTTAAAACATACCTGCTATTTCGGCGCCTGTGTGGGCAGGAACGGAAACCGTATTGCAGATGCAAAAGCAGCCATTAACGGAACAGAGTACCGCCTTGAGAAAAATGACGGGGAGAATAATCTGCACAGCGGTTCCAAAGGATTGTGCTATAAAGTATGGGATGTGGAAATGGCGGGGGAAAACACCGTCACATTAAAATGTTTAAGCAGGGAAGCAGACGAGGGATTTCCCGGGGATATGACGGCAAAAGTTACTTACACCATAGATGAAGATGATGCCTTTGTCATTGAATATGAAGCAGTATGTGATAAGGATACGGTGGCAAACTTTACAAATCACAGCTATTTCAATTTGTCCGGCCATAACAGCGGTTCCATGGAAAAGCAGAAATTAAAATTATATTGCAGCAAATTTACTCCGGTAGACGACGCTTTAATTCCCACAGGGGAAGTGCTGGATGTGGCGGGAACCCCTATGGATTTTACGGATTTTAAAGAAATCGGCGCAGAGATAAATGCAGATTATGAACAGTTAAAAATCGGCGGCGGTTACGACCATAATTATGTGGTGGACGGGGAAGGCTACCGGATTATGGCGGAGGCTTTCAGTGAGGAAAGCGGCATACATATGAAAGCATACACAGACTGCCCGGCAGTACAGTTTTATGCAGGAAACTTTATCGGGGACCAGACCGGAAAAGGAGGGGCTTCTTATAAGAACCGCCATGGTTTCTGCCTGGAGTCTCAGTATTATCCGGATTCCGTAAACCAGCCTGCCTTTGTTTCCCCCATTTTAAAAGCAGGGGAAACGTACATTTCCAAAACGGCATATCAGTTTTCGGTAGACTAAGGCAATGAAGAAAACAGGCTGGCTCCTGACTGTTTTAGTGGTGCTGCTGGCAGGAACATTGATATTTGCCGGGGTGTTCTATCTGGAAGAGACAGAACGGCAGCAGGAGGAAACAGCGAAAAAACAGCAGGAAGAAGCAGATAAAAGACGACAGGAAGCGTCAGGGGAAAAACAGCGGCAGGAGGAAAAGAAAAATACACCTGCACAGGAAGAACCTTTCATGCCGGAGACGGCGGAAAGCCCCGGGGAGAATGAGAAGCCCCAGGAGGATGAGGACACGGTGCTGGTGTTTGCAGGGGATGTGTACATTAGCCCCCATGTTACAGCTAATTATGACGCCGGGGGGATTTCAAACGTGGTGTCCAAAGAGCTCCTTGATAAAATGGCGCAGGCGGATTTGTGCATGGTAAATGAAGAATTTCCCTTTGGAACGGTGGGGGAGCCCATGGAGGACAAACAGTATACCTTTCGGGTAGAACCCTCTTACGTATCGGTTTTAACGGATATGGGGGTTGACGTCGTAAGCCTTGCAAATAACCATGTGCTGGATTATGGGTTGGAATGCCTGGAAGAGACATTTCAAACCTTAAAACAGGCAGGAATTGATTATGTGGGGGCAGGCAGTACTAAAGAGGAGGCTGCGTCCCTTAAAACCTATGAATTTAACGGCAGGACATACGGGATTCTCTCCGCCTCCCGGGTGATTCCGGTGGCAGAGTGGAATATTGAAAATCGCCAGCCCGGTGTGTTTGCCACCTATGATGAAACTGCCCTTGTAAATGCCATTAAAGCGGCAAGGGAGACATGTGATTTTCTGGCGGTTTATGTCCACTGGGGAGTGGAACGTACCACTCAGTTGGAGGAACACCAAAAGTATCTGGCACATGCCTATGTGGATGCTGGGGCGGATTTAGTGTTAGGCGCCCACCCCCATATACTCCAGGGAATTGAAAATTATAATGGAAAACTGATTTTTTACAGCCTGGGGAATTACATATTTAACCAGAATATTGATAAGACCATGCTGGTGGAAGTCAGGTTAAAAGACGGGGAGCCCCAGGTGTCCTTAGTGCCCGGATATGCCGCAGGGGCGAAGACATGCGGGTATGAAGACAGGGAAGAATTTTTTGCTTACCTGGAAAGTTTATCCCAGGGAGTCCATATTACGGACGGAGTTATCACATTAAATTAGAATGAAGCGTCCTTTTTTCGCATAAAATAAAGCAATTATATTTTTGGGAGAAAAATGTGGTAAACGGAAAAATGGAAAATCTTCTGGAACTGGCGCTGGACGCCACGGAAGAAGAACGGTTACGGTCTTTAAATTTAAATGTGGGATACACCTCCCTTACAAAGACCTGGGAAGTTATTGTGCGGTTTACCGGGGACGGGTTAAACCAGGTAAGGCAGCTTGCAAAAGAGGCAGGGGAGAGTATAGAAGGGCAGGTTAAGATTGTGGAATTAGACCAGTCCTATGCCGTTCTGGTTTTGCCGGAACAACTGGTGGAGCCGGTATCTGCCCTCTCAAATATTATTTATATGGAAAAACCAAAGAGGCTCTTTTTTGCCGTGGATTCGGCAAGAAGGGCCTCCTGTATTACTCCCCTGCAGTCCCCTGCGGCAGGCACCGGGGATATCGGCGTGTTGGGTACATTAAACCTTACGGGAAAAGGTGTGCTGGTGGCGGTTATTGACAGCGGCATTGATTATGCACATCCTGATTTCTGCAATGCAGACGGCAGCAGCAGGATTTTGGCATTGTGGGACCAGACCTTAGAGCCTGAAAGATTAAATGAAACAAAGACAGAATTAAATGCAGATATAACATATGCGTCCCCTGAAAATTATAACATGGGTGTACTTTTTACCAATGAAATGATAAATACCGCATTGCGCCAGGGCAATGATTTTGACAGGCAGAGGATTGTGCCGAGCAGGGATATAAGCGGCCACGGAACCCATGTTGCCGGCATCGCGGCAGGAAACGGCAGGGCATCTATGGGAAGATACCGGGGGGTGGCATATCAATCGGAGATTTTGGTGGTGAAGATGGGAAATCCCAAGGAAGAGAGTTTCCCAAAGACTACGGAACTTATGATGGCAGTGGATTTTTGCATCCGGGAAGCAGAACGGTTAGAGCGGCCTGTTGCCATTAATTTAAGTTTTGGCAATAATTACGGTTCCCACAGCGGCAGCAGCCTCCTGGAAACATTTCTAAATGATATGTGCGAGCATCACCAGTGCAGTATAGTGGTAGGAACGGGCAATGAGGGGGCGGAAAATATTCATTATACCAGCCGCCTTTCCACAGGGGAAACTCAGAATGTGGAGTTTTCTGTCAGCAGTTATGAGACAAAACTGAATCTTCAGCTCTGGAAACGCTATCAGGATGAAATGGAACTTACCATATATCTTCCCAACGGCAGGAGCACCGGAGTGCTGCTGGGACAGGGAACTCTCCGGGTAGATTTTGATGCATTAAGGCTTTTGGCATATTATGGGGAACCCTCCCCTTACAGCATTTACCAGGAAATATATATTGATTTTATTCCCAAGGAAAGCTATATTCCCTCAGGTTTATGGCGGTTAAAGCTGACAGGTGGAAGAATTTTAGACGGCACATACAATATCTGGCTGCCTTCCGGGGGAGTCTTAAATGCTGCCACCGGATTTCCCTATCCTTCTGAAGTCAGAACGCTTACCATTCCGTCCACGGCAGACAGGGTAATCAGCGTAGGCGCATATGATTCTAAAATAGACAGCGCGGCATCATTTTCCGGAAGGGGATTTACCGCCTGGACCAACCAGGTAAAACCTGATTTGGCTGCGCCGGGGGTAAATATTATATCTGCCTCACCGGGAGGAGGCTATGTTTCCCGAAGCGGAACGTCTATGGCTGCGCCTTTTGTCACCGGAAGCGCTGCACTTCTTATGCAGTATGGAATTGTGGAGGGAAGGGATATATTTCTGTACGGAGAAAAATTAAAAGCATACTTGATAAAAGGGGCAAGACAGCTCCCTATTGGACTGGAAATTCCCAATCCTTTGGTGGGATGGGGGGCGTTGTGCTTAAAAGACAGTCTGCCGGGGGCATAAAATGACGCCGGAAGGGAAAATTATGACAAAATCTTCCATATTTCCTTAGAATTGTCTTGGGTAAGGCGTTGACAAAGAAAAGTAAAAAGTATATCATTATATATATTGTATGTGAGATTAATATTGGACACAATATAACAGTAACGGATATCTGGGGAGGCAGATGTAAGTGATTACCGATAGCGAATTTAAGCGGATTGTGGTTTATGTGAAAAGCAACTTCGGCATAGACTTAAGCCAGAAAAGGGTTTTAGTAGGGGGAAGGCTGGAAAATTATCTTGTCCGCAACGGTTATGCCAACTATGATGAATATATGACAAAAGTGGAATCCGACCCCAAAGGGGAGGCGGCAGTTGACCTGGTTAATGTTCTGACTACCAACCATACATATTTTATGAGGGAAAGCGCCCATTTTGATTATATGAAGAGAGTGGTTCTGCCCTGGGCGAAGCAGAAAGCCGCCAGGGAGAAGGATTTGCGCATATGGTGCGGAGCATCTTCCACAGGGGAGGAGCCTTACACGCTTGCCATGGTGCTTTTGGATTTCTTTGGAATAGAGCATTCCTTATGGGATACCAGGGTATTGGCTACCGATATATCCACCAGAGTGTTGGAACATGCCAGCAGGGGAATTTATTTAAAAGAAGAAATTGCTCCTCTGCCGCCCAACTGGAAAAGACGTTTCTTTAAACAGATAAGCGATGAGGAATTTCGGGTAAAGGACGAGCTGAAACGTGAAGTTATTTTCAGGCAGTTTAATCTTATGAATCAGTTCCCCTTTAAACGGAAATTTCATGTTGTTTTTTTGCGTAATGTTATGATTTATTTTCAGGATGATACAAAGTACAATCTTATTAAAAAAATTTATGATTATATGGAACCGGGGGGATACCTGTTTATTGGGACCACAGAAAACTTAAACCGGAATAAGACACAGTTTCAGTATGTGCAGCCATCAATATATAGAAAGCAGGGGTAGTTATGAGACCGATTAGAGTATTAGTTGTAGATGATTCTTTAGTGTTCCGCAATATGCTTGTTAAAGGGCTGGATGCGGATCCGAATATAGAGGTAGTGGCACAGGCGGCGGACGCCTATGAGGCAAGGGACATGATTATAAAACACAGACCGGATGTTATGACCCTTGACGTGGAACTGCCCAGGATGAGCGGTATTGAGTTTTTGAAGAAACTTATGCCCCAGTATCCTCTTCCGGTTGTTATGATAAGTTCCTTGAACGATAAAGTATTTGACGCATTAGACGCAGGGGCAGTGGATTTTGTCAATAAGCCAAGCAACTTAAACAGGACACAGCTTAACGACTTCTTAAGCCAGGAACTTGCTGCAAAGGTAAAAATCGCTTCCACCGCAAAAGTGGGCAAATTAAAGCGCGTGGAGAGCAGTGTGGTGGCCGGCCATATTAAAGGGGGGCAGAACCGCATTGTTGCAATCGGAGCTTCCACCGGAGGTACGGAGGCTATTTTCCAGGTTGTAAAAAGATTTAAGAGAGATATTCCGGGAGTTGTAATTGTACAGCATATGCCTCCCGGATTTACGAAAATGTATGCGGACCGTTTAAATAACCAGTGTGAAGTTGCTGTAAAAGAGGCGACTACCGGTGATAAGGTTCTGCCGGGGCAGGTATTGATTGCCCCTGGGGACAGGCATATGCGCCTTGTGAAAGTGGGAGGCGTTTATCAGGTGGAGTGCAAAGGCACTGACAGGGTAAACGGACATTGTCCTTCCGTGGATGTATTATTTAATTCTGTTGCAAAAATTGCAGGTAAAGACGCAGTGGGAGTAATTTTAACAGGCATGGGCGGTGACGGGGCCAAAGGGCTTCTTGAGATGCGCAATGCCGGTGCGCTGACAATCGGGGAGGATGAACCCAGCTGCGTTGTGTATGGTATGCCGAAAGTTGCCTATGATATCGGGGCGGTACAGCACCAGGTAGCATTGACGGCAATTGCGGGAAAAGTATACAGCCTGTTGAGTAAATAGATAAGAGAATAAGAAAGGAGCAGGGCGCGAATGAAAATTTTACTAGCAGAAGATGATTTCGCCAGCCGCAAATTTATGGATAAAATGTTGTCGCATTATGGGGAATGCGACGTGATGGTTGACGGCGAAGAGGCAGTTGACGCTTTTATGATGGCCTTGGAAGATGATGAGCCTTATGACCTGGCATGTCTTGATGTCATGATGCCGGTTATGGACGGATATCAGGTTTTGAAGGCAATCCGCAATATTGAAGCCCAGAAGGGCATCTCCGAGGACAAGCGGGTGAAGGTCATTATGACCACGGCGTTAAATGATGAACGTAATGTAAAGATGGCTTTTGAGCTTGGCTGTGAAGCCTATGCGGGAAAGCCCATTGATGTGGAAAAATTTGAAAAGGTATTAAAGAAGCTGGAGTTGATTTAGAGACGGTATGAAAGAAATCCTTTAGATTGGAGGAAATATGGCAGAAGAATTTAACACAGATAGTATGCTATCCGTTTATTTGTACGAGAACGGCCAGCTTTTGGAAAAGCTGGAAGGCATAATTTTGGAAAAACAAGATGAAAGCTTCGATGATTCTGACATTAACGAAATTTTCCGTATCATGCACACCATAAAGGGTTCATCGGGAATGATGATGTATGAAAACATTGCAAAGGTTTCCCATAAGCTGGAAGATGTTTTCTATTATTTAAGGGAATCCCACCCGGATGATGTTCCCCACGAAGAACTGGTTGAAAAAGTACTTGCAGTTTCCGATTTTATTACAGAGGAGATTGATAAGATTAAAGACGGGGAAGACCCGGACGGTGACGAGAGTGAATTACTGGACGATTTGGATGAATTTTTAGGAAGGCTTAAGGGGGAGATAAAGACCCAGGGCATCAGGCTTCCAAAGCCCAATAAAAGCGAGGAGCCTACCCAGTTTTATATCACTCCGGTAGCAGAGGATGACAGCCACTTTTACCGGATTGTCATTCATTACAGGAACGACACGCAGATGAGCAATATCCGTGCCTATTCCGCTACATATGCGTTAAAGGAGATTGCGGAGGATTTGCTGTTTACACCGGATGATATTCTCTCCAATGAAGCCAGTGCAGATGTCATCTTAAATGAAGGCTTCCATATGCTCTTACAGACAAAGACCTGTAAGGATGATGTGTATGATTTGATTGACAGTTCTGAGGCAGAGCAGATTACTTTAGATGAAATTACGGCGGAGGATTACGGGAGAGAATTAATGGAATTTGGCAGGGAAGACGGAGATGTGCCGCCGGGAGCGCCGCCCATTGTCATTAATCTGGACGATGACCCTCAGGCAGCCAAAGATGATAAAAAAGAAACGCCTTCTCCCGGTGATTACGTTGTTAAGAAAAAGGCGGCAGGCAAAGGCAAGACCTTAGCGAAAAATCAGACAAAACAGCAGACCATTATCAGTGTCAACGTTGAGAAAATGGATGCTTTGATGGATTTAATCGGAGAGCTTGTAATTGCAGAGGCTGTGGTGCTTCAAAATCCCGATTTGAAAGTGCCGGGATTGGAGCTTAGCAATTTCCAGAAAGCATCTACCCAGCTTTCCAAGATTACAACGGAATTGCAGGAAGTTATAATGTCCATGCGTATGATGCCGCTTACGGCTACATTCCAGAAGATGAAGAGAATTGTTTTTGACGCGTCCAGGAAGCTGGGCAAGGACATAGAACTGGAAATCATTGGTGAAAATACGGAAGTAGATAAAAATATTATCGAACATATTTCAGACCCGTTAATGCATCTTGTGCGAAATTCCGTAGACCACGGCATTGAGGAGAATGTGGCTGACCGAATTGCTTTAGGCAAATCTGCAAAAGGTAAGATTACCCTTATGGCGAAAAATGAGGGCGGTAAAGTTTTCATCAGTGTGAAAGATGACGGAAAGGGACTTAGCAAGGAGAAGCTTTACAAAAAGGCATTACAAAACGGCTTGATTGATAATAAGCCTATAAGTGATTTTCAGGAGAAGGAAATTTTCCAGTTTATCACTTTGCCGGGATTTTCTACAAAAGAACAGGTTACGGAATTATCCGGCCGAGGCGTGGGAATGGATGTGGTGGTAAAGAACATTCAGGACATTGGCGGAAGGCTTGATATTGAAAGTGTGGAAGGCAGCGGCTCCGAAATGACACTTATGATTCCACTGACATTAGCGATTATTAACGGAATCGTAGTACAGGTGGGAAATTCTTTCTTTGTAATAGAGACGGCTTCCATTAAAGAGTTCGTAAGGCTTACGGAAGAATCTATGATACAGGAACCCAGTGGGGAGGAATATATTGTAATCCGAGGGGAATGTTACTCCTTTATCCGTCTGAATGAAAGATATAACCTGTCAGAGTCATCTACAAAAGTTGATGACGGAATTGTGGTGGTATTGGATCATGAAGGCAGGCAGGTATGTATTTTAATTGACAAACTCCTTCAGGAGCAGGAAATTGTAGTAAAACCCATTCCTTCTTATATTAAGAAGGTGAAAGGCCTTTCCGGCTGTACACAGCTTGGGGATGGCAGCATAGCACTGATTCTGGATATCGGTGGCCTGATACAGAATGAGGAAAGGAGATAGTACATGGCGGAAGAAGTAAAAGACGAAGTTATGGAAGAAGATGCCCAGAAAGGCAAATTCATGACATTCCAGACAGGAAAAGAATATTTTGGCATAAGCATCAGTTATGTAAATGAGATTATTGCCATGCAGCCCATCACTGCGATACCTGAAGTAGATGAATACGTAAAGGGCTTAATCAATCTTCGCGGTAAAATTATTCCTGTGATAGATGTTCGCGTAAGATTTAAGATGGAACCAAAAGAATATACGGACAGGACGTGTATTATAGTGATTGATGTGAAATCAACGACGGTTGGTCTGATTGTGGAAAAGATAGCGGAAGTGGATACCATAGTGGATGATGATATCGTGCCTCCACCCGCACTTGGACATAAAGATAAAGAACGAAACAAATATGTTTACGGACTGGCCAGAACGGGAGATACGGTAAAATTACTGTTAGACCCGGAGAAGCTGATTAAACAGGAAGTTTTAGAAGTTCTTGAAGAAATTCAGGAAAAAGAAGAATCTTAAAAAGGAGAGTTTACCATGAAGAAGAAAAAATCTTTAATAGGAGACATGTCGGTCAAGAAAAAGTTGTTGATGTTCAGCATTACTATGGTTATTTTAATGATTTGTATTGCTGGATTTGGCCTTTGGTCTTCTAGTAATATCAACAAAGCCCGAAGCAACCGCTATAATATCTATGCGATGGGTGAGTATTACCTCAGTGAAGCTTACAGTGATTTTGCAGACATTAAAGTGCATCTGCGCAACATCTTATATGTGTATGAGATGGGTTCAGAGGATTCACAGAATTCTATGGAGGCGATTACATATTACGAGGAAAGGGTGCAGAAATCCTTAGACGAGTTTGAGACAAGGAAAGATGACTTTGCGAATCAGGAAATTCCCGCCGAGTATGACAATATTGTGGGAGAAATGAAAGCTTATATAGAGTCTGCAAACCAGGCCGTTGCCCAGGTAAAGGAAGGACATATGGACGAGGCTAAGACGGAACTTCTCTCCACATGCGTCCAGACGGCAAAAGATGTAGAAGAAGGTTTGCTGAACATTACCGAGCTGGTTGCAGCGGAATCTGACCTCAACAATGAGAAGGTGGAAAGTGAACTGGCGGCTGTAACGATAATTTTGATTGTAGTTTCCGTAATTGCAGTTCTTATTACCATCGGATTCTGCCTTGTGCTTATCCGTTGTATTACAGTTCCTGTCAGGAAACTTTCCGAGGCGGCAGGCAAGCTGGCCATAGGTGATATTGATGTGGACTGTGAGAAAATCTACAATGATGACCTGGGTGAATTGATGGATAACTTCAAACATATGGCAGACGGTATCCGGGAACAGACAAAAATTGCAGATATTATTTCCAGGGGTGACTTTACTGTGGAAGTTTCTCCCCGAAGTGATGAAGATGTCCTTGGCCATGCCCTTAAGAAGCTGGTTACCGACGAAAACATGACGCTGAACAATATCAAGGAATCAGGAGAACAGATTGCCGTAGGTTCCGAGCAGGTGGCAAATGCCAGCCAGGCGTTAGCCCAGGGTGCAACAGAACAGGCAAGTGCACTGGAAGAGGTTACCGCTTCCATGGATGAGGTGACACAGCGTACCAAGAATAATGCTACCGAGGCAGGCGAGGCAAATACATTAGTAAATAATATTAAGGACAAGGCTGCGGAAGGAAATGGACAGATGAAGTCCATGATTGAGGCTATGGACAGCATCAACGAGTCTTCCGAGACTATTTCCAAGATTATTAAAACCATTGATGATATTGCATTCCAGACAAATATCCTGGCATTGAATGCGGCTGTTGAGGCTGCAAGGGCAGGAGTACACGGCAAAGGTTTTGCAGTTGTGGCAGAGGAAGTAAGAAACCTTGCGGCAAAGAGTGCATCCGCAGCAAGTGAGACGGCTGAGATGATTGAAGATTCTATCCGCAAGATTGCCAACGGTACAAAATTGGCAGAAGAAACTGCAAGTTCCTTAGATGAAATCGTAGGTTCCATTGATGAAATTGTAAGTTTAATCAGCAGCATTACCGTATCTTCCAGTGACCAGGCAACGGCAATTTCCCAGATTGACCAGGCAATTTCCCAGGTTTCCACTGTGGTACAGACGAATGCGGCAACCAGCGAGGAGGCTGCGGCTGCCAGCGAGCAGTTGTCTAACCAGGCTGCAACCTTAAAGGGATTAATCAGTCAGTACAAACTGGTAGCTTTAGGACAGGGAGCATCTTCCTTTAGTGATTCCGGGGATTCTTCCTATGATGACGGCGAACAGATTATTTCCTTAGAGGGTGACTTTAGTAAGTATTAAAAAGCAATAAAATGCATTGAGAAAAGGCATTCCATAAGGAGTGCCTTTTCTTGTATTCCCATTTATTCCCGTGAGCAACGAGCCAGGTGACTGCTTGCAGAGGGGTTTTTGATTGACAGGTATTGTTCACTGTGTTACACTAAAGTGGTAAAATGTATTGTTTATAACTATATAGGGGAGTTAAAAGATAATATATGAATAAGCCAGAGAAGAGAACCGGGATAAGAATTTTAATAACGATTATTTTACTGGTGTCAACTTTTTTAATGTTCTATCAGTATGCCCAGGAAAATAATAAGCGTATAGCGGAGATTAATGCCAGCTATATCAGAAATTCCACTGTGCAGACATCGGAATGGATTGTGGATATTTTAGACGGAGCCAAGGGAAGCATCAATAATATGGCACAGTTGTACGGCAATACGCTTACGAGTGAGGAAATTGATTATAAAGACTTAGGAACCATGAGGGATAAGTCGGTATTTGACTATGTGCACTTTATTGATAAAGACGGTATGGATATATATTCTACGGGAATTGCCACCGATGTTTCCGACCGTTCCTATTTTATTAAGGGAATGCAGGGAGAGTCAGGAATGGACGGGACTTACACTTCCAGAATGACCAATGAGAGGGTTGTGGTGTTTTATGCTCCGGTGCGTTACAACGGAAAGATTATAGGCGTTTTAGCAGGGCATTATATGGAAAAAAGAATGAGGAGAATCCTGGAAAATTCCCTGTTTGACCAGCAGATATCTTCCTTTTTATGTCTTGAGGACGGGACGGTTGTATGTTCTGTGGGAATTGAGGAAGAATGTGAAAATGTCCTGGATTTTCTGAGGGATAATGTAACCGCCGAGGAGAGAGAGAATATGCGTGAAGTTTTCGCCAAGGAAAAACAGAGCGCTTTTACATACAGGGGGCCGGAGGGGAATATGCCCGGCTATATAGCATCCCTCCCCGGGAATACATGGACGATTTTACAGATTTTTCCCTCCGGGGCATATAAAAAAATGCAGAAAGATGCAAATGCGGCAGGCATGGCATTGGAGATAAAACTTGTTCTGTTATGTTCATTTTACATAGCTTTCTTATTGCTTCAGGAATGGTATAGAAGGAAGAGGCTGGAACAGGATAAACTGGAAGCGGAAGGAATTATCCGGGGAATCAACAGGCTTTTTAAGCGTTTTATACTGGTGAGGCTGAGGGAGAATACATATGTTTATTTAAACGGGCAGACTCCCAGTGTCAAAGGACTTTCCGCCAAAGGAAATTACAGTGATTTTCTTACATTTTTTCAGGACAGACAGGTATCGGGGACAGAAGATTTGTATATGACCCAGGTTTTGTCGCCAAAATATATCAGAAAGCATAGCAATAGAAAGATACCTTATGAGCGGTACGAGTATCGTATAAAAAATGACCATGAGGATAAGTGGGAGAATATAGCGGTAATTCCTCTGGACTGGAAAAAGGGAAAGCCCATATCCGTTCTTCTGGCAGTACAGGAAGTGACAGGATTAAAGCAGAGGGAATTACAGACCCAGAATGCCCTGCGGGAGGCATATCAGTCGGCAAAAGCGGCAAACAATGCAAAAAGTGAGTTTTTATCCCGTATGTCCCATGATATCCGCACACCTATGAATGCCATTGTGGGTATGACTGCCATTGCCGGGATGCATTTGGATGATTCGGCAAGGGTAAAGGACTGTTTAAATAAGATTACCATTTCAAGCCAGCATCTTTTAGGCCTGATTAATGAAGTGCTGGATATGTCAAAAATAGAAAGCGGCAAACTGGAATTGACGGAGGAGGAGTTTGATTTAAGCGAGACAGTTGACAGACTGCTGGGAATTTTTAATTCTCAGATTGATGCCAAGGGACTGACTCTTTCTGTCACCCTTCAGGATATCACTCATAAGCATGTGCTGGGTGATTCCCAGCGCCTGTCCCAGGTTTTGGTAAATATTATGGGAAATGCCATAAAATTCACTCCCAACGGGGGCAGTATCTCCCTGCAGGTTAGCGAGCGTCCTTCCCGGGTGGAGGGGATGGCATGTTATGAGTTTATCATCACCGATACGGGAATCGGCATGGATGAAGAATTTATTGACAAGGTATTCGAGCCTTTTGCCAGGTCTTCCGACTCCAGTACCAGCAAGATAGAGGGAACAGGCCTGGGTATGGCTATTGCAAAAAGCATTGTGAACATGATGAACGGGGATATTAAGATAAAGAGCAAAAAGGGCCAGGGAACCCAGATGACGGTGACCGCTTATCTCCAGTATATTTCTAAGACAGAGGATACAGACTCCAGCCGGGAAAAAGATGATGAGGCGGGAACGGAGATGATACAGCCCAGGGAGCAGTTTGCAGGGAAGCGTGTGCTGCTTGTGGACGATAATGAGCTGAATCTGGAAATCGGGGAGGAAATTCTTGCCATGGCAGGGTTTGAAGTGGATACGGCAGAAGACGGCGCCAAGTCAGTGGAATGTTTGAAGAATTCAGAACCGGGCACTTATCAGCTTGTACTTATGGATATCCAGATGCCGGTGATGAACGGATACCAGGCGGTAAAGGCAATCAGAGAATCAGGGCGGAAGGATTTGGAGGAAATGCCGGTAATAGCCATGACAGCCGATGCATTTTCGTCGGATATCAGAAAGGCACAGGAAGCCGGCATGAACGGGCATATTGCAAAGCCTATTGATATTAACAAGTTAATGGAAATTCTAAAAGACTGGGTTAAATAATTTTTTTGTAAACATTCTATGGAGGATAGGTTAATGATATTTGGAAACGGATGTTGGTTACAGAAAGAAGGATATGAATGTTTTGCGCCCCAGCAGGCGTATTTTGTAAAGAAAGAGGCAAAAAAAGTTACAATTCTTGCACCCACTGCCCGGATTGCCCAGAGAGGGGATACTTTAGGCGGAGTCAATCTCACGTTGGAAATCACATCTCCTGCGCCGGAGGTGCTGCGTATACAGACATACCACCATGCGGGGATATCAAAAAGGGGCCCGGAATTTGAACTTACCTTAGGGGAAGAAGACCTTAAGGTGACAGAGGATGAGGAGAAAATCTGCATTGCAAGCGGAAACCTTTCTCTTGTAGTGACAAAAGAAATTTTTTCCATGAAGTTTTTAAGGGATGGGGAAGTCATTACAAAAAGCGAAGGAAAAGACTTAGGCTACATGAAAACCAACTGGCGGGGCATGGCATATGACAGGGGCCCGGAAGATGCCTATGTGCGTCAGGAACTGTCCTTATCCGTAGGGGAGCTGGTTTACGGCATGGGAGAACGTTTTACCTCATTTACAAAAAACGGGCAGAGCGTGGATATCTGGAACGAAGACGGGGGGACGAGTACATACCAGTCTTATAAAAATGTTCCGTTTTATATTACAAACAGGGGGTATGGGGTATTTGTAAACCATCCTGAGAAAGTTTCCTTTGAGGTTGCCACGGAGCACGTGTCCAAAGTGGAATTTTCCGTTCCAGGGGAAAGTCTGGATTATTTTATTATAAACGGGCCCACCATGAAGGAAGTGCTTATGCGGTATACGGATTTAACAGGAAAGCCATCCCTGCCTCCCCAGTGGACTTTTGGGCTTTGGCTTTCCACTTCTTTTACCACAAATTATGACGAAGAGACAGTCATGAGTTTTATCGACGGCATGGAACAGCGGGGAATTCCTTTGCAGGTATTCCATTTTGACTGTTTTTGGATGAAAGAATTCCACTGGAGCGATTTTGTCTGGGATAACCGGGTATTTCCCGACCCTAAGGGGATGCTAAAGCGCATTAAAGATAAAGGATTGAAGGTTTGTGTGTGGATTAACTCTTACATAGGGCAGGAATCTGATATTTTTAAAGAGGGAATGGAAAAGGAATACTTTGTAAAACGGACAAACGGGGACGTATGGCAGTGGGATATGTGGCAGCCGGGAATGGCTCTTGTGGATTTTACAAATCCGAATGCCTGCAAATGGTTCCAGGATAAACTGGAAGTGCTTTTGGACATGGGAGTGGACTGTTTTAAAA
>CANRJF010000048.1 GCA_947630855.1 uncultured Lachnospiraceae bacterium | reverse complement strand
AATGTTAAAGATGCTGGTAAATTGTGTGCTGGCAAAAATGAATTTTGTATTTTGCGGGGAACCGGCGGCAGGCAAGACAGAATGTGCCAAGTTTTTTTCCCAGTTTATTCCCGCAAACGAGAAAGTGATTACCATAGAGGATAACCCGGAATGGCATTACAGGCAGATAAATCCCGGGAAAGACTGTGTGGAATTAAAAATCAATTCCCGCCTGGATTATTCCAAGGCAATTAAAACATGCCTCAGGTTAAACCCCAACTGGATGATGCTTTCGGAAGTGCGCTCGAAGGAAGCAAAATCTTTAATTGAGTGCTGGTCTACGGGCATTAAAGGTTTTACCACCATTCATGCCGATGATGTAAGGAAAATTCCCGACAGGCTTTTAAACATGATGGAAAACCGTATGGATGCGGAGCGTTTGATAAATGATATCTATTCTTACGTGGACGTGGGAGTTTTGCTGCGGAAAAAGGAAAGCACAAAAGACGGTAAGACCAGGCGTTACATTGACCAGATATGCTTTTTTTACAGAAAAGGGGAGGACAACCGTATTGCCTTGGCGGCAAAGGATGGGCAGATGCAAAAGTCTGCCCTGCCGGAAGAAGTCTTACAGAGGTTCCGCCGGGAGAAAATTTATGAGCCTTTTCAATGTAAAAAAATAGAGCAGATATTATCACAGGGAGGATTTGATGGCAGGAAAATTTAAAGAATTTTATATATTTTTACCGGTAATATTTGCCGGAGGGATTTTAAGTTATCTTTACCGGCTAAAGTGGCCCTGCCTGATTGTGATGGCAGCCGCTTTTGCAATGGCGCTTCCTGTGTGGGAGCGGGGGAGAAGAATACGAAAGGAGCAGCAGCAGCGGTTTACGGACGCCAATATTTACATGGAACAGATGCTTTATTCTTTTCGGAAAAACAACAAGATTTTGTCTGCCCTTACGGATGTGGAAAGGCTTTTTGCGGCAGGACAGATGAAAGACTGTATGAAAAAGGCATTGTCCTATATGAAAGATACTTACGGAGAAGGGCAGATAACGGAAAAAGCGTTGAGCTTTATTGAAAGTGATTACCCTGCCCAGAGGATTGGCTATGTACATCAGCTTATGTTAAAAACGGAGCGGCTGGGGGGAGATTGCGAAGCCTCCGTGCGCATTCTGCTAAAAGACAGGGATGTGTGGGAGAAAGAGACAGTTTCTTACCAGAAAAGATGTCAGTTCCAGAAAAGAAATATTACAGCCGCCATTCTTTTATCCTGCCTTTTGTGCCTTCTCACTCCCATTCTATGCCAGGGGGCGTTAAAGGAAGTAAATGTGACAGACAGCCTTCTCTATCAGGCAAGTACCCTTTTTATGCTGCTTTTAAGCCTGGGATTGTATCTTGTTACAGAAAAATATTTTACCAGGGACTGGCTGGCAGGAAAAAAATACCAGGATTCTAAAATCAGCCTGGATAGGTACTACAAAGTGGTAAACTATGATTTTTCCAAAGAAAAGAAAAAGAGCCTTTGCATGGCGGTTCCGGCACTGGTTCTTCTGGCTGTCTTTCTGTTTACGGGACATTGGTTTTTGGTGGCAGGGCTTTTTCCGGTTTGTTTGCTTTTGGCATTTTCATACAAGGTTGATTACGGTCTTGCAAAAAAAGCGGTAATTCATGAAATCCGAAAAGCATTTCCTGACTGGCTTATGGAAGTGTCGCTGCTGCTTCAGACAGAAAATGTACAAAATTCCATCCGTAAAAGCAGGGAATTTGCCCCGGATATTTTACGTCCCCAATTAAATGATTTGGTGGAGAATTTAGAGGCAATGCCGGAATCAAATATCCCTTATTCCAGATTTTTGCAGGAATTTGCCATACCGGAAGCCGCCTCTGCCATGGGTATGCTCTATTCCCTGTCAGATGGCAGCGGTTCCGACGCCGATGTGCAGATGGAGGAAATATTGTCCCGGAATGCAAGATGGATGGGAGAGTCGGAGGCTTTGTCCAATTCAGATAAGGTGGCGAAAATGTATCTTTTGTTTTTGATTCCCGCACTGTTTGGGTCTTTGAAAATGGTGCTGGATATGACATTGATTTTATTTGCCTTTTTTTCGCAGGCACATTTGTAAGGAGGAATTATGAGTCAGGTTTTTAAATCCTTTATGGGAGTGTTTTTTATTCTTTTGGTTCTGTTTTTGGGAACCGGGATAGTTTCCGCCCAGATAGATGTGTCCCATGCCCTGGATTATAAATCGGATTTGGTGGCCGAGTTAGAAAACAGCAATTACAGTGCACAGGTTATCAACGGATGTATTGCTCAGGCAGCAGAGCAGGGATATGGGATTTCCATTAAGACATTTACGGAAGGGGGCGGCACAAAAGTTTATACTACCCCTTCCGCATCGGATACAACGGATGTAGTTATGGCGGAGGTGGTACTGACTTATCCTTACCGCATTGGGTTTTTAAATTCCGTCACAGAGCATCAGGTGAGAGGATATGCAAGATAGAAAGGAGACATATGAGAAATATTATAGAAGAATACGGAATGGCAGTTTTGTATATGACAGTAGGACTTTTTCTGGGAGGAATGCTGGGAAAGGCACTTGCTTTGGTATCTGCATTTTAACGGGAGGAAAATATGGATGAAATAATGGAAGAATACGGGAGTATGATACTTGGGATTCTGGCAGTCATAGCTGTGCTTTTTGGGGCATATGCCCTTATTGATTCAGAAGGAATACTGAATAAATTTATCATACTATTTGGAAATACGGCATGTTAGGAGGAAGAAAATGAAAGAAATTATGCAGGAATATGGCAGGGCAGTTATCTCTGTTGCAGTGGCAGTTGTTTTGCTGCTTTTGATTTTTGGAAATGTTAAGGCGGGGGAAGCAAAAGGGCTTCCTGCCATTTTGGCAGGGGAGGCCGTACCGGAGGGCAGAAATTTTTCCGCCTGTCTTGACACGGATAGTTCCGGGGCATATATGGAGCGGGAACGTCCAGGCATTGATTTTTTTATGTGGGATGTGAAAACGGGGCTTGAGTATGCCCCGGAGGAGTTGTTTGCTGCGGAAGATGCCAATGGGAATTCTGCCAAAGTGGAAGTAATGGAAATTCTGGATGAAAATACGCAGGAAGTGGAAGCAACAGGGGGTAAGATGATGTTTGCAAAGCAGGGGATTTACCAGGTGCGGGTAAAAGCCATTGATTCTTATAACTGTGTCACGGAAAATGTATTTTTTGTTCCGGTAAAAAGGGGGTAGAACATGAAGCATATTATATACGGGCTTTCCTGCGCATTTATTGTTGTAATGATTTCGGTAATTATTGTGACTTTGCAGGGAAGAACTCTTAGAAACAGCGAGGCAGAACATGCTTTGGCGGAATCTGTGGACGGGGCGTTGTCAAATGTAATGGAGGAGAAAAATCACTCCATAGAAAACAGGGAATTATTTGCGGCGGATTTGCTTCAATCACTTTTGGCTCAGACAAACAGTACATCAGATTTGACGGTATCTATTTTAGAGGCTGACCCTGTACATGGAATACTTTCCGCTGAGGTTACAGAGACTTACAGCCATCCCAATGGAAATACGGGAACGGTATCCGCCCGCCGAACCGCTATTTTTGACAGGGAAGTGGAGGAGGAGGTAAAGCGCCATACCGTAAAATATTATACGGGGGATAACCAACTGTATAAAGCCTATACGGTTTTGGACAATAGTTACTGTAATATGCCCATAGCCCCCAAAAAGGAGGGAAAAACTTTTAAAAACTGGAGGTTTGTCTCCGGGGGGACAGGTGAGGCGCAGCAGGCGGAAACCCTTTTGGAAGTTACAGGCACATCTGCAAATGTACTGGCAGCAGGGGGTGTACCCCTTGCAGTGACACAGGATATTTCATTGATTGCCGTTTTTAATTAAAATTCGCGCACCGCGTACAAATAAAATATTCGGGAGGAATTGCATGGCATATAAAAAGGGAAAACCAATAAAAACAATTACAGCCTTTTTGCTTTTGGCGGCCGTTATCTTTAGTTTTCTGCAAAATCCACTTCTGGCAGAGGAAGTTTTTGCCGGAACAAAGGAAGGTGAATTATACGCAGAGCGGGAGGCAAAAAAAGTAAAAACTCTTGAGGCTGAGAAAATCAGTGAGATGCAGGAGCTTACTGATGTAGAGGAAAATCAGGAGAAAGAACAGGAGGAGGCAGCAGAAGAAATTGTGCAGGTGCAGGATTTAAAAACATTTGCACAGAATGTAAACGAAAAAAGTGAAATTCCGGGAAGCACAGAGCAGGAAGCATTGGCAGTGAATACGCCAAGTGAAGACTTTTTGGGCAGATGCCTTCTGATAATGGGGGATGTAAATCTTCAGGAGCTGGGAGTGGAAGCGGATACTGTTTTAAAAGGATATGAAAACCTTACGGTGTTGTTTTTTGAGACAGAGGATGATACAAGGGATGCCTATACGGCTTTAAAAGAAAAAGGAATCCCCGTAGAAATCAATGTCCCTATGGCTCCCGACAGCGTCATAGAAGAAAAATCCATTGAAAAAAAGGCAGAGGTACAAATGGGAGAAGCCGTAGAGACAGCAGGCAGTGAAGTGGTTGTGGCTGTGTTAGACAGCGGTTATGACCATGCATCTTATGGGGAAGGGCGTATTGTATCGGGCACTGACCTGACAGGAAGCGACGGCATTATGGATGAAAACGGCCATGGAACAGCCATGGCAGGGATTATTTTGGAACATACGAAAGAGCAGGTAAAGGTGATGCCCGTAAAGGTGGCAGATGCGTCAGGATGTACCACCGCACTGCACATTTATATGGGTATGATGTATGCCATAGAACAGGGGGCGGATATTATCAATATCAGCATGTCTGCCTATAAATCAGACCACAGCGCCATTTTGCAAAAAGCCGCGGAGAAAGCGTTTCAACAGGGAATTATTGTTGTTGTTTCCGCGGGAAACCAGGGGGAGGACATAAAAGATTATACACCTGCCAATATAGAAAGCGTCCTGACAGTTTCAGCGGTAAATGCAGATAAAGTCCGGGATGAATATTCCAATTACGGGGAGGGCGTGGATTACTGCGCCTACGGTTCCATGGAAGTGACGGGGCTTTCTGGCAATAAGGCTGCCGTCAGCGGAACGTCTGTCTCCGCCGCTGTGGTATCAGGGATGGCAGCCGCAGAAAAAAGTAATAATCCCCAGATGTCCCGGGATGAGCTGCTGCATATTTTAGATGGGGGAGCAGAGGATTTAGGGGATAAGGGAAAGGATATTTATTACGGCAGAGGTTTTCTGGCATTTGATTCCATGAAGGCAAAGGAAGAAGGGAGTCAAATAGGAGAAAAGCCCGAATTATTGACATGTGACTGGAAATCCCTGCCGGATACGGATTTAAACCGGTTGATTGCCGCCGCAAAAGACATTGATAAAAAACGTTTTTTAGATGATTTATCCGGTGAAGATAAGGAGGAACTGTTAGGCAGAAAAGAGATATTGTTTAACCACAGGCATACGGAAGTGGTAAGGGAAATCAATGAAGATTACACATTAGGGGAAGAGAAAAAGTTTCAGGGGACATTGTATGAATACCTGTACAGTCAGTTTTTTCAGGAGTTTTCGGCAAATGGCTCCGCCTCCCAGAAACATAACGGAGAAAGCCAGAGTATCCACATAAGCGCCACTTCCCAGGGAACATATTTTGTGAATTTGACTACGTCCCAGAATCAGACTCCTGCCCAGTTGTCTGTGTGGATTAACGGATATACAAAAAATCCCACAAAGAAATATACCCTCCACGCCTCTGCCACAGATGCAGGAGCCTACGGGTTTTCCGGCCTTACGGTAAAAACAAACAACAAAGGGGCGATCTATGATATTACGGTGGGAGGCATTCAGGTGTCAAAGACAGCCCACACCACTCTTAAAAATCATTTCCAGACACGCTATTATGTAAAGGGAGACCCGGATTATAAAGAGGAAGAATCAGGGGACGGGGGATTAGGCGGATTCCGCCAGCCGGGCAGTGAGTCCTGCGCCTCCACAGTACAGCCCATTTCCTTTTTGTTTTCCCACAATGACGGGGAACATTCTTCCTCTAACGGGAACTATGCTCTCACGTACCAGTTGAATTTTAAAAAGCCTTATGGCACCACTCCGGGAGCCTGGGGGCCATGGTCTGTTTTAATTCCAAATACCTGTACAAACTCGGGGATTCAGGTACAGTCCAGACAGCATATCTGCAATAACTGCGGTTTGGCGGCAAAAGAGGAATCCCAGCAGGGGATTATCCCTGCCCACGGGCACAATTTTGCCGACGGGGCATGGGAATATGGCACAAGTCCGGTGACAGGAGTAGAGCGGGGCATGAGATACCGGCAGTGTACCTATAACTGCAATGAAGCAGGGTGGAGAATTAACTATGAGTACTTAAATGAAATATATTACCGTGCCATGAACAGTGACGGCAGCTATCCTCAGAAATACACAAGGCACAGCAGCGGTTATTACCCCCAGGGGACTGTGATACCTGGATATACTTACAATGATACAAACGGCAGCACAAGCCACAGGTCTACTACACTGCCTTCTTATACGTCTTTCGGTTATGCCCTTTTAAATTATGTGGATATTCCCAGAAAAGAATATACAATAAAATATCATGGGAACGGCAATGACGGGGGCGGCATGAAAGAACAGAAAGTCTTTTTTGGGCAGAAATTTTCCCTTTTCCCCAATGGTTTTGTGAAAAAGGGGTATGACTGCACAGGGTATAATACCAGGGAAGACGGCAGCGGAGATGCTTTTTTGTGCGGCCAGCGGATAGAGAAAAACCTTATCAATAGTGACAGGGGAATTGTTAATCTGTATGCCCAGTGGACGCCCCACATCTATACTATAACATTGGATAATCAGGGGGCGGCAGAGGAGGGTACGAAAACCGTATACCAAAAATATATTACAGGATATTATCAGGATAAAGAGGCAAAAGAACCATTTACGGATAATAAGATTGTCATACCCCAAAAAACCGTAAAAGACGACAGCCTTATAAAAAAGCAGAGAAAGCAGTTGTTTTTAGGATATTTTACCAAAAAGAAGGGGCAGGGCTATGCCATGATAAAAAGGGACGGGAGCCTGATTGCCGATATAAACCATGCGGGAAATTACTGTTTCTTTACGGAGGATGCTTCTGTTTATGCTTTCTGGCAGGATATGTATGCCGTCCAGTATGTGGATAATCTCACGGAGGAGGATAAAAAAGCCGTGGGTGAGGAAGAAAATATTCTCCCGGAAATTAAATGGAAGGAACAGGGAAAGGAACTTACCCTGAATTTTGAGACGGCAGAACTTGCAAATGAAGATTTTAAGAAAATTTACCGTCTTAAGGGCTGGAGCCTTACTCCGGAAATAAAAGGGGATGAGGAGCTGGTGTTAAGTCAGGAGAAAACCAGCTATACCCTTACGGAAGATAAAGACGTTATCCTTTATGCCCAGTGGGACAGCAGTTTTCGGGCAGCGTATACAGGCAATGGCCAGACCATGGGGGAAGACTATTTTGAAACGGCAGAGAGCGCTGCAAAAAACTATACGTTTTCTTCCAACAAAAAAGAGGGGTTAAGTCCCGGTGAAGAAACAGATTATTTTGAGAAATTTGTGGAAAAGGACACCATAGATATTGCAACAGGGGATTCCGTAGATGAAGGGGGCAGACCCTGTAAAGAAATGATTCCCTGCAGTTTTTTGGGGTGGAGCATGTACAGTGATGAGAAAGAACAGAAAGAGAACCCGGTGTATTGTATAGAAGACGGTGAATGGGAAAGCAGAAAAATTATTTTGGACGGAATAGAACGAAGCAAAAAAACACAGGGGCAGGGGCTTACCTTTGATGCTCCGACAGCGGAATATAAAGGCTTTGATGAGAGCCAGAAGGTGGAAGGAATGCCCTATGTGAATATGTATGCCGTCTGGGATGAATTTCCCCAGATTCTGGCCCATGATTTGTATATTCCCTTAAGGGATGCCAGAGAGGGGGTTATTACCCAGGAGTATCTGCTGGATTACGCAAAGGCCGTGGATAAAGAATTGCAGGGGGTTACAGACGAAGCAGGCAGTTTAAGCCATGGAACGGACAGGGTACATAACACATTGTTTTCTGTTGAGGATTACCAGGCAGAGGATTTTACCAATGCCCAGGGAGATATGAGCATGACCATTACATACTGTGCTAAAGACACCGTGGGAAATACCACTGAAAAAATGGTAAATGTCTATCTGGTAGATACCGGGGCAAGAGAGTACAGTAAAGGAAAAGTGCGTTTTATCTCAGAAGAATACGTGGATACCCTATCGGAAAAATCCGTGTGGAGGACGGCGGAATATGCTTCCGTATTAAATGAGGTATTAAAAATAAGCAAAAGCGGGGAAGAGTATACAAATCCATCTGCCATAGAGCAGCTTTTAGGGGCAGAGCCGGTAAAGAAGCCGGGAAGCGGCACGTGGAATCAGGTGATGCAGGTTTGGAAATTTACCCATGAGCAGGTGATAAAAGCCCAGGAATTTATGGAACATAACGGAATACAGGGAACACAGCAGGAATTTTTGCAGCAGTTTGGATCCTGCCGCATACAGTAAAAAGGGAAAGCAGAGGTTATTCCTCTGCTTCCGCCGCCATTTCCGGTAATTTTATATAAATATTTGCAATCCTGTTTTTGTCCATTTTATCTACCCGGAGGAGAATATTTTCCTGGGTAATGATTACTTCATTCTTTTTGGGTACATGGTCTAAAAGGCCTATCATATATCCACCGATGGTTTCGTAATCTTCGGATTTAAACGGGAGGTTTAGTTCATCACATAAATCTTCCAGATTCATAGAGCCGGAAATGCGGTATTCCTGGTCGTTTAGCTTTACAATGGGGTCTTCCTCGTTTACATCGTCCTCGTCCCGCAGATCACCTACGATTTCCTCTAATAAATCTTCCATGGTTATCATGCCGGCAGTCACTCCGTATTCATCCAGGATAATGGCGATGGAAATGGAATTTTGCCGCATTTCAAAAAACATTTCCGAAATGTTTTTCTGCTCATAGGAAAAATAAGGCTTCCACATAAGCTCCCGGATATTAAAATCTTTTTCGTCGCATAAAATAAGGTCTTTCATATTTAAAATGCCTACAACATCATCCGTGTTCTCCTGGTAAACAGGGATTTTCGTATGACGCTCTTTTCGGAATATTTCAATTAATTCCTGGTAGGTACTGTCCACATGGGCAAAAATCATATCAATCCGGGGAATCATAATCTCCTTTGCCTGGGAATCACCGAAATCGAACATATTATTAATCATATCCCGCTCCGTGTTCTCCAACACGCCCGTTTCGTGCCCTACATTTACAATGGTTTTAAATTCTTCCTCTGTCATGGTGGTCTGCTGTGTATTTGGGTCTACCCGTAGCAGTTTCAAAAATCCCATGGAAAGATAATTTATAATAAAAATCACAGGCGTTAAAAGCCACATCAGGCCGTAGATAATGCCGGAATAGCGCAGGGCAATATTGTCCGCATGGATAGTTGCCAGGGTTTTTGGGGAAATTTCCCCGAATATTAAAATCAAAAGCGTTAAAATACCTGTGGCAATTCCTGCCCCCATGCTGCCGAATATGCGGGTGGCAACTGTGGTTGCAAGGGAAGCGGAAGATAAGTTTACCACATTGTTTCCAATTAAAATGGCACTTAACATTTTGTGCATGTCATCTGTGATGGTGAGAACCCGGGCAGCCTTTTTATTGCCGCTTTCCGATAATGTGCGCATTCTTATGCGGCTGGCAGTGGTAAAAGCCGTTTCCGCGGAGGAGAAAAAAGCGGATAGAATTAAAAGCACAAGCAGAAATATTAGCTGCACAATGGTTATAGTACTCATAAGATAAATATTACCTCGACTTTCTGTAATTACTTGGCGTAGTGCCGAATCTTTTTTTAAAAAGACGGTTAAAATAGGAAAGATTATCAAATCCCACATCATTTGCAATCAGTAAAATAGGTGTATCCGAAGACAAAAGAAGGCGGGATGCCATAGTCAGCCGGTACTCGTTTAAATAGCAGGTAAATGAGGTTCCCATGGTATTTTTAAAATACTTCATAAAATGGGAGGCGCTGACCCCGATTTCATTAGCTATATCGGTAATGGTGATTTTTTCCATATAGTTACAGTCTATATATTTAATAATTTTCTTCATTTTGTCAAGTGTTCTTTTGCTTTTTGGCAGATGGGATGTGTCGGCGCAGGTGGAAAAAAGCAGATAGAAAAAGGAAAACAACCGGCTTTTTATGGCAAATTGAAAGGCTTTTGGGTAGGTTTTGCATATTTCGTCTGCCTCGTCAATGCAGGAGGCAATTTTTTCATAATTTTCTAGTTCAGGGGTGATAAGGGCAGGCAGTGATATCATATTGCTGAATAAGGGCAGAAAGAAATCATTGGAGCAGTCGTCTGCTGTTTTGGATAATAAAATGTCAGGATGAAAAATAATATTTTCATATTCCATGGAATCCTTTTCATATTGAGAAATGCCGTGAAGCTGTCCCGGCAGTATGAGTACTAAAGTCCCGGCAGATACCGGGTGGGAATTTAAATCAATGGTAATCATTCCCCGTCCCTTTTTTATATAAATAATTTCCATTTCTTCATGCCAGTGCAGGGGCACGGAGGAAAAATCCAAAGGGATGGAGCACAGATAAGTGGTATAGGGGAAAGAGGGGCTGCCGTGGGATTTTTTTTCCTGGTAATTTTCATATTCCGATATATTCATAGTTTTCCTCACCTTTTCATAAATATGATAGTATTGTACTACTTTTAAACGGAATATTGCAAGAAAAACTGTAAAAATATGCTATAATTGGTATCAAACAAGGGAACAATACCTTAAAAAAGTAAAAACGGATTGTAAAAAATTGGAGGGTAAAAAATGAATTTAGCAGAGGTAGTAAAAACAAGGTGTAACAAGGAAATCAAAGACTGCAGCAACGAGGAACTGTATTACAGCCTTTTGGAGATGACAAAAGGCATGGCAAAAGAAAAGGTAAGAGATGAGGGGAAGAAAAAACTTTATTACATTTCCGCAGAGTTTCTTATCGGTAAATTATTGTCCAACAACCTGATTAATCTGGGGATTTATGAGGATGTGAAAAAACTTCTTGCAGAAAACGGTAAAAACTTAAGCGAAATCGAGGAGGTGGAGCCGGAACCATCCTTGGGAAACGGCGGTCTTGGAAGGCTGGCAGCATGTTTCTTAGATTCCATCGCAACCTTAGGGTTAAACGGAGACGGCATCGGGTTAAATTATCATTACGGGTTATTCAAACAGGTATTTCACAACAACCTTCAAAGTGAGACCCCAAATCCATGGATTGAAAAGGAAAGCTGGCTTACAAAAACCGATGTGGTGTATCCTATCAGCTTTGGGGGATTTAACCTGACTTCCAGAATGTACGACATTGATGTGACCGGCTATGACAACCGTACCACAAAACTTCATCTTTTTGATGTGGAAACCGTTGATGAGGGCATGGTAAATAATGACAGCATTAATTTTGATAAAGGAGATATCGGACGGAACCTTACCCTTTTCTTATATCCGGACGACAGCGATGACGCAGGAAGAATCCTTCGTGTATACCAGCAGTACTTCATGGTAAGCTCCGGCGCAAGGCTGATTTTGGACGAGGCAGTGGCAAGAGGGTGCAATTTACATGATTTAGCCGATTATGCAACCATTCAGATTAACGATACCCATCCTACAATGGTGATTCCTGAGATGATTCGTTTGCTGATGGAGCGGGGAATCAGCATTGACGAGGCGATTTCCATTGTATCCAAAACATGTGCTTACACAAACCATACGATTTTAGCGGAAGCGCTGGAAAAGTGGCCTATGCATTACTTAGAGAAAGCAGTTCCCCAGCTTCTGCCCATTATCTATGAACTGCACAACCGTATTGCAGCAAAATATGAGGATAAGTCCGTTGCCATTATAGATGACAATAAACTGGTACACATGGCCCATATTGATATCCATTACGGTTACAGCGTAAACGGGGTGGCATATCTCCACACCGAGATTTTGAAAAATTCCGAGTTGAACAATTTCTACAAATTGTATCCGGAGAAATTTAACAACAAGACAAACGGCATTACATTCCGCCGCTGGCTCTTACACTGCAACCCCAGACTGGCACAGTTGATTGAGGAACTTATCGGCCCCGGATTTAAGAAAGATGCCATGGAACTGGAAAAACTGGCGCCCTTTGCAAACGATGACGGTGTGTTAGATAAACTGTTAGGGGTAAAAACGGAAGCAAAGAAAGAATTGAAACATTATTTAAAGACTACCCAGGGCATTGATATCAATGAAAATTCCATTTTTGATATCCAGGTAAAGAGGCTGCATGAGTATAAGAGACAGCAGATGAATGCGCTGTACGTGATAAACAAATATTTTGAAATCAAAGAGGGCAAAAAACCTTCCACCCCGATTACCGTATTGTTTGGGGCAAAGGCAGCGCCGGCTTACATCATTGCCAAAGACATTATCCATCTGATCCTCTGCTTACAGCAGTTAATAGACAACGACCCGGAGGTTTCTCCTTACTTAAAAGTAGTGATGGTGGAAAACTACAATGTTACCCTGGCAGAGAAATTGATTCCGGCAGCAGATATCCATGAGCAGATTTCTTTAGCTTCCAAGGAGGCAAGCGGCACAAGCAACATGAAATTTATGTTAAACGGGGCTGTGGCTTTAGGAACCATGGACGGCGCAAACGTAGAGATTGCAGACTTAGTTGGTGAGGACAATATTTACATTTTCGGGGAATCCAGCGATGAGGTAATTGAGCATTATGCAAAGGCAGATTATGTGGCAAAGGATTACTATGAGAAGGATGACAATATCAAACGCGCCATTGATTTTATCGTAAGCGACGAACTGTTAAAATTAGGACAGAAAGAAAACCTGCAAAGGCTCCATGACGAACTGATTAACAAAGACTGGTTTATGACCCTGCCTGATTTAAAATCTTATACCGAAGAGAAGGAAAAGGCATTAAAAGATTATGAAGACAGAAAGACATGGGCAAAGAAAATGTTAATCAACATCAGTAAGGCAGGATTCTTCTCATCAGACAGAACCATTGCACAGTACAATGACGAGATATGGAAACTTAAATAAACATATAAGTATAACAGAGCTTGGAGAAAAAAGAGTGGAAAAATATTTTCACTCTTTTTTCCTTTGCTTTCCTATGGTACAATATATTTGGATTAGTTTGTTTGCATGATAAGAGAGGTAATCAATATGAAGATTTTAATTAAAAACGGCAGGGTAATCGACCCTGCATCAAAAATGGATGCAATTGCGGATGTGTTGATAGCAGAAGGAAAAATTAAAAAAGTGGAAAAGGAAATAAAAGATAAGGCGGACAGGGAAATCGATGCCAGGGGATGCATTGTAATGCCGGGATTTGTTGATTTGCATGTACATTTAAGGGACCCGGGGTTTGAGGAGAAGGAGACCATTGAGACAGGAAGCAGGGCGGCCGCTAAGGGGGGGTATACCACCATACTTGCCATGCCCAACACAAAACCAGTGGTTGACAACCCGGATGTGGTAAATTATGTGCACAATAAAGCAAGGCATCTTACAGCCATACAGGTACTGCAGATTGGGGCGGTAACGAAAGGCCAGAAAGGAGAGGAATTAGCGGATATCCGGGGGATGGTAAAAGCCGGAATACCTGCAATTTCAGAGGACGGGAAATCCGTTATGAATCTGGCGGTTTACCGGGATGCCATGAAGATTGCCAGGGAAGAAGGAATCCCGGTGTTTGCCCACTGTGAGGATGCCAATCTTGCTAAAGGCGGAATTATGAATGAGGGAAAAAGAGCCAAAGAACTGGGATTTGCGGGCATAGGAAACGAGGCGGAAGATGTGATTGTTGCCAGGGACATTGCCCTTGCAAAGGCTTTAGGCGTCAAGCTGCATTTATGCCATTGTTCCACGGCGGAAAGCACACTTATCTTAAAACATGCCAAAGAAGACGGCGTAAATGTTACGGGGGAAGCATGCCCCCATCACTTTACATTATGCGAAGACGATATTACGGAAGATGACCCGAATTATAAGATGAATCCTCCCCTTCGGGCAAAAAAAGATTTAAAAGCCATCCGAAAGGCGTTAAAAGAAGATGTGATAGACGTGATTGCCACGGACCATGCCCCCCATGCTCCTTATGAGAAAGGGATTACCATGAAAAAATCCCCCTTTGGCATTGTGGGCCTTGAAACCGCGGCGGCCATCACTTATTCTGAACTTGTGTTAAAAGAGAATCTAACCGTTATGCAGATGGCGGAGAAAATGAGCTACAATCCGGCAAAAGTCATAGGCATTGACAGGGGAAGCATACAGCCTGGGAAAGCGGCGGATGTTGTGATTTTTGACCCGGCAAAGACGTATGCCATTGATGCATTTAAATTTGCAGGCAAGTCCAGAAATACTCCCTTCCACGGCAGGAAGGTTACAGGTGAAGTAAAAATGACTATCGCTTCCGGTGAAATTATATACGAAAACAAGGAGGAAAAATAGTATGATTAACAAACTGGCAGCAAAAATCAGGCAGACCAATGCCCCAATCTGCGTAGGCCTTGACCCTATGTTAAGTTATATTCCTGACCATATCCTAAAAAAAGCTTACGGGGAATTTGGGGAGACCCTGGAAGGGGCGGCTCAGGCAGTATGGCAGTACAACAAAGCCATTATTGATGCCGTTTTTGATTTGATTCCTTCGGTTAAGCCTCAGATTGCCATGTATGAGCAGTTTGGAATACCGGGGCTTGAGATTTTTCAAAAGACAGTGGATTACTGTCATCAAAAAGACCTGGTTGTTATCGGAGATGTAAAGCGGGGAGATATCGGTTCTACCTCCAGCGCCTATGCCACCGGGCATCTGGGGAAAATACAGGTGGGAAGCAGTTCTTATTCCCTTTTTGATGAAGATTTCTGTACCGTAAATCCTTATCTTGGTACAGACGGGGTAAAACCATTCCTTGATGTGTGCAGCCAGGAAAAAAAGGGGATTTTTGTGCTGGTAAAGACATCCAATCCTTCCAGCGGCGAATTTCAGGACAGGCTGATAGACGGAAAGCCTTTGTATGAATGGGTAGGGGAGAAAGTAAACGAGTGGAGCAATAGCTGCATGGGCGATTCATACAGTTATGTAGGGGCGGTTGTGGGCGCAACCTACCCAAAACAGGGGGAAATTTTAAGAAAAATTATGCCGAAAAGTTTTATTTTAGTGCCGGGCTACGGCGCACAGGGAGGAAAAGGAGCAGATTTAGTGCACTTTTTCAACGAGGACGGGCTGGGAGCAGTAGTTAATTCCTCCCGGGGAATTATTGCGGCATACAAACAGGAAAAATATGCGAAGTTTGGCCCCGAAAACTTTGCAGATGCTTCCCGGGCGGCAGTAGTGGATATGATTGCAGACATTGACGGCGCTTTAAAAGCAGCAAAATAGGAGAAAAAAATGGCGGAAAAGAAAAGGGAAAAAGCGGTAATTCTTCACAATGAAGAGATATCTCCGGGAATTTTTGATATGCGTCTTGGCACAAAGAGAATTGCATCTTTTGCCATGCCGGGGCAGTTTCTCTCCCTCTATTGCAGGGACGGCAGCAGGCTTTTGCCAAGGCCCATAAGTATCTGTGAGATAGACAGGGAAAAGGCGGGGCTGCGTCTTGTGTACCGCCTGGCAGGTAAGGGAACGGAAGAATTTTCCCATATGCAAAAAGGGGAATTAATAGATATAGCAGGCCCTATGGGGAATGGATTTCCCCTGAAAGATAAAAAGGCGTTTTTAGTGGGGGGAGGCATTGGGATTCCACCTATGTTAGAGCTGGCAAAACAGTTAAACTGCCATAAGGATATCCTGTTAGGGTACAGGGACAAACTGTTTTTAAACAGGGATTTTGAAAGTTACGGCAATGTGTATATTGCCACGGAAGACGGCAGCGCAGGGACAAAAGGCAATGTTATGGATGCCATAAGGGAACATGGATTAAAGGCGGATATTATATATGCCTGCGGCCCCCTTCCCATGCTTCGGGCATTAAAAGAATATGCCAAAGAGCAGGATATGGAGTGTTACGTATCTCTGGAGGAGAAGATGGCATGCGGCATCGGCGCCTGCCTGGGATGTGTCTGCAAGTCCGAGAATACTGACAGCCATACCAATGTGAACAATAAGCGGATTTGTAAGGAAGGGCCGGTATTTTTGGCAGAGGAGGTGGAGTTTTAATGGATCTTAGTGTAAATTTGGCGGGAGTGGCTTTAAAAAATCCTGTTATGACTGCCTCCGGAACCTTTGGCTCAGGAGAAGAATTTTCTGAATTTGTAGATTTAAACCATCTCGGCGCAGTGGTGACAAAAGGAGTTGCCAATATACCCTGGGAGGGAAATCCCACCCCACGGGTGGCGGAAGTGTACGGGGGGATGCTTAACGCCATCGGGCTTCAAAATCCGGGCATTGATGTGTTCATAAAGCGGGATATTCCCTTTTTGAAAAAATATGATACGAAAATCATTGTAAATGTGTGTGGAAAAAGCAGTACGGATTATTGCGAAGTCGTGGAGCGGTTAAGCGGTGAGCCTGTGGATATGCTGGAAATAAACATTTCCTGCCCCAATGTAAAAGAAGGGGGCATTGCTTTCGGACAGGATGCCAAAGCGGTGGAACAAATTACAAAAGAAGTAAAAAAATATGCCAGGCAGCCGGTGATTATGAAATTAAGCCCCAATGTCACCGATATTACGGAAATGGCAAAGGCGGCGGAGGCAGGAGGAGCAGATGTGCTGTCTTTAATCAATACGATAACCGGTATGAAAATTGATATTCATAAGAAGCAGTTTGCCCTTGCCAATAAAACCGGAGGCCTCTCCGGGCCTGCAATCCATCCTGTTGCAGTGCGGATGGTGTATGAGACTGCCCAGGCTGTGAAACTTCCCATTATCGGCATGGGGGGGATTATGACGGCAGAGGACGCCATTGAGATGATGCTTGCGGGGGCTTCGGCAGTATCGGTGGGAACCGCTAATTTCCATAATTTTTCCGTGACAGAAGAAATTGTGGAGGGAATCCGCCGGTACTTAGAAGAACAGAACATAGAATCTGTTAAAGATTTAGTGGGAATAGTCCGATAATATAATAGAAACGAAAAGGCAGGGAATCAGATTTTATACTGCAAAGGATTGCGAGGAAGAGTTTATGGTCAAAAAGAAGTTTTTGGTGATAGTTTTATCAGTTTGTATGCTGATTTGCATGTTTCCTGTTACAGCGGCAGGAGCAGATATTAAGTTTGGATTCCCGGGCAGCAGGGTAACAGGGGAGCCGGATACAGAGGAACCGGGTACGGAAGAGCCGGACACGGAGGAACCAGACACGGAAGAACCGGGTACGGAAGAGCCAGACACGGAAGAACTGGGTACAGAGGAGCCGGACACGGAAGAACCGGGTACAGAGGAGCCGGACACGGAAGGAAGCAGTATTTCTGACTGTACCATAGAAATGGGAAATGACATGTACGTTTATGACGGTACGGCCAAAAGACCGGCAATTGTGGTAAAAGACGGTGATGTTTCTTTAGATGAAGATGAGGATTATACATTGTTATACTCCAACAATACCAATGTGGGCAGGGGTGTAGTGAGTGTTATCGGTATGGGAGATTACACCGGGACGGAGAAAAAAACATTTACCATTGCCTCCAAAGATGTTTCCGACCTGAATTACAAGTATATGAAGGAAGTAAATTACAGAGGCAGGGAACTAAGGCCGGGAGTGACCATAACATACGGAAATCTTACATTAAAAAATTTTACGGATTATGTCATCACATATGAAAACAACAAAAATGCAGGTACGGCAAGCATGATGATTATGGGTACAGGCAATTATACCGGGGTGAAAAAACTCACATTTACCATTGCACCCAAACCTATTTCAAGTACTCTGGCAAGGTTAGAGGACTACACATTTTTAAGCGATGGGTGGGCAAAAATGCCTGAAGTAATTGTTATGAGCGGCAGGGAACGCCTGGTGGAGAATAAGGATTACAAAGTTACGTATGTCAACAACATAAAACCCGGTGTTGCGGCTGCAGTGCTGGAAGGAATGGGCAATTTCGGGGGAACCATAAAGATTAAATATACCATAAGAATCGGAACCCCTGTGATAAGCAGCGTGGAGAATACATCATCCGGTATTAAGGTTTCCTGGGGGAAAGTGGAACAGGCGGAAAGCTATAAACTTTTCCGCAGGGTAAAAAATGATACCCCCTGGGAATTGGCGGCAAATGTGGCAGGTACATCTTACACGGATGCGGCGGCAAGGAAAAACGGCGCGGTGTATCAGTACAAGGTTTATGCTTATACGAGTGATGTGTTAAGCAACCCTTCAGGATTTAAGACTATATGCTGCCTTAACAGGCCCTCTGTTTCCCAGGTGTCAAGCAGCAAGGCAGGGCAGATAACCGTTAAGTGGAAGAAAAACAAAAAGGCGCAGGGTTATGAGATTCAGTTTGCAGCCAGAAAGGATTTTTCCAATGCCCGCACGGTATCCGTTTCCGGCAAAAAAGGGGCAAAAAAGATTTCCAAATTGAAAAAAGATAAAAAGTATTATGTCCGAATCCGCAGCGTTTCAATGTCTTCCGGGACATCTTATTCTTCCTGGAGCAAGGCGAAAAGCGTGAGAACGGCCAAATAATCTTCATATTAATTTTTACAAAGGCAGGATAACTGATTTTTTCAGGTATCCTGTCTTTTGCTGTCAATGTGTCATCACGTGTCGATGAAAAACTCCCGAAGATACGAATATCTTCCTGATTTGATGCATAAGATATTAAGTAACCATAGGTGGGTAACTATATCTTATAAGGAGGAATAATGTATCTATGAGAAAAAGAGAAATTTTTTCAGCGTTGATTTTTACCATGGTGATTTGTTTTGCCACACAGATAAAGGCGGATGCCCAGGATGCAGACACATTTATATCGGAAGAGTGCCAGTCCTACTGCGAGGAAGTGGGAGCAGAGTACGGAATCTGCCCGGAATTGTTAGAGGCGATTATGGAAGCGGAATCTTCCGGCGATGAAACGGCGGAAAACGGAAACTGTAAAGGGTTAATGCAGGTCAATGTAGTTTACCATCAGGACAGGATGGAACGATTAGGTGTGTATGACATTTATGATGGGAAGGGAAATGTGTATTTAGCGGCAGATTATCTTTTGGAGCTGTTTGAGGAATACGGGGACTTAGGAACGGTATTAATGGCGTACAACGGCACAAAGGATGCAGTAGAACGGGGCGAAAGAGGAGATTATACGGAGTATGCTACAAAAATTATGCAAAGATCGGAGCAATTAGAACGTCTTCATGGAAAATAGTTTGCACAATGGCAATTTTTTTTATATAATAAATAATAATGTAAAATTTATGTAAACAGGGTGGGATATTGTTGGAAGATACATATGAAGATAAGAAAGCAGAAGTATATTTAACACAGGGTGAGGCTTTTTTTCAGGAAGGAAAATATGCGGGGACAATTGAGCAGCTTTCCGCATGTTTAAAGTGCAGAATCTCAGAGGAAGCAGGATGGATTGAATGTACGGCTTACAATCTGTTAGGGGATTTATTTTTGTTTTCCGGATATGAAGCGGCGGCAATGGAGAATTACCTGAATGCAAAACAGAAAGCCAAAGACAGACAGTTATTCCGGCAGGAAATTTATGCGGAGATAAAAATCGGGCTTATGTACAGCGATATGGGAGGGCAGGAGGAAGCCCTGCGTCATTTTGACTGCGCCATTGAACAGGCAAGGCAGACATTGGAAAATGCAGATTATGAACTTTTGCTGGCTGCATATATCCAGAAGGCATGTTTATGCTGTAAAATGGGAGGGTTTGCCAGTGCAAAAAGTATTTTTACAACCGTTGATTCTATCAGGAATATTCATCCGTCAGGAGGCCTGCCGGTAAAATACAAGCTGTTAAAAGCGCAGCTTGCAAGAGAAAACGGTGATATGGACAAGCTGACAGACTGTATACATGAACTTCTGCACATTGCCATGGAAGAAAAATTCCGTATGGAATATTGCCGGTTTTATCTGGATGTATGCGTATTTCTGCTGGAATGCGGCCGCAAGAATGAAATGAAGCAATTGTTAGAGGCGTTAGAGCCTATTTTTACCGAGATGGAGTTTATATCGGTGGAAAGGCGTTTTTTAAAGATACGGCTGTCTTATGATAAACGTTTTTCCAGCAAAAAAACATATCAGGAAACATGTATCCGGTATATGGACCAAAGTGATTCTTACAGGGGGAGGCTGCAGGAGTTTCGGCGGAAAAATATTCAAAGCCTGGACGAATTGCAGCAAATCCGCCGTGAGAGGGATGAGTACAGGGAGAAAAGCAGAAGAGATTTGTCAACCGGCCTGTTAAATAAAGCCGCCATTGAAGAGGAAATCCGCTCTTATATGGACAGCCGTTCCACAAAAGCCATGGATGCTTTTGTCATTCTGGATATTGATAATTTTAAATATGTAAATGATGTTTATGGGCATCTTATCGGGGATTCCGTGATTTTGAAGCTTTCCCGTATTATGAAGGAAACTTACAGGAAAAATGCTTTGTTAGGCAGGTTCGGGGGAGATGAATTTGTTATCTTTATCCCGAATATAAAAAATGTGGTAAGTATGGAACAGAAACTGGAAAAATTTAAGGAAAAGTTCCACAGGGAGAAATTCGGAGAATCCGGTGATTTGTGCTGCTCCATCAGCGTGGGAGTGTCTTATAACCGGGAAGTTTCCACGTCTTATGAGGCATTGTTTGAGTGTGCGGACGAGGCGCTGTACAAGGCAAAAGAGTATGGAAAAGACAGGATTGCTTTTTATGAAATAAAAGAGGGACTGTTAAAATATCTCTAGCAGGAGGTTTATAAACATGAGAAAAAACCCTTATGAAGCAGGAGGCTTTGCATTTCCCAATGGAGAGATGAGGGACAAGGCATTACGGGAACAGGAAGGAATCCGCTACATAAAAGAGAATACACAGATGGATGATCCGGAGATGGTGCTGCGGGTGTACTGCCAGTTAATTGACCAGAAATTATTTGAGACGCCGGTGGGATATCATTTTCTCTGTAATATGCAGGAACAGTTAATGTCTGTCCCCTATTTTATGACTGAAAACATTCCCCCCATTCCCGTGGCAGGTCCAAAGAGGGCGCCAAAGCCTGCGGAAAGGCAGTCGGCGGCAGCAGATACAAAGGAAAAAGTACAGGTAAAAAAGAAGGTTGTCACAGAAAGAAAGTATAAGAATGTTGATTTTAAAATGCGTTTTCGTACAAGCTTTGCCTTTAATGTGATTTTATTATTGATTGTTGTGGGAATGTTTATTATTACGGCCACCAGTGATAATATTAATATTGTGAATTACGAGAATGCCCTGATAGAAAAGTATGAAAAATGGGAGTTAAAGTTAGAGGAAAAAGAGGAGCGTCTAAAAGAGCGGGAGGAGGCTGTAAGAGGGCTGGAGGAGTAGAATCCCTTTGAAAAAACACTCATTTTTCATATTTATCTGTTATAGTATACCCGTGAGTTAAATGATTTGCCAACAGATATTCTCTGTTTCACAAAGAACAGCAAATCATTTGGCAAATGTGTATGCTCTGGAGTATAACAGAGGCAGATGAAGGAGAAATACAGGTATGGATAAAATAAAGATTTTAGTTGTGGACGACGAGAGCCGGATGCGCAAGCTGGTAAAAGATTTTCTGGTAAGGAATGATTTTGACGTGGTGGAGGCAGAAGACGGGGAACGGGCTTTGGATTTATTTTACAAGGATAAGGATATTGCCCTTATTATTTTAGATGTGATGATGCCTAAGATAAATGGATGGGACGTGTGCCGGGAAATAAGGGAAGTTTCTAAAGTCCCCGTTATTATGCTTACGGCAAAAGGAGATGAATCCGATGAACTTTTAGGATTTGAACTGGGAGTTGATGAGTATATCGCCAAGCCTTTCAGCCCTAAAATCCTGGTGGCAAGAGTGGAGGCCATTCTTCGCAGATCCAATAAGCTTACGGAGGAAGAAAATGTGGAGGTAGGAGGCATCCGCATTGACAAAATGGCGCATATGGTAACGGTGGACGGGGAGCGCATCGACTTAAGCTATAAAGAATTTGAACTTCTGGCATATTTTGTGGAAAATGCAGGGATTGCCTTATCCCGGGAGAAAATTTTAAACAATGTGTGGAATTATGATTATTTTGGGGATGCAAGGACTATTGACACCCACGTAAAAAAGCTTCGCAGCAAGCTGGGAAAACGGGGAGAGTACATTAAGACCATATGGGGAATGGGTTACAAATTCGAGGTAGAAGCATGAAAAGTATGAGAAGCTCCCTGACAAGACAGATTACGGCAACCATATTGGCATTAGTGGCCGGCACAGTTTTACTGTGCTGGTTTTTAAATAATACTTTTCTGGAAAAGTACTACACCTACAACAAGCAGGATTCCATGCTGGAAGGCTTTAACGTCATCAATAACGCCAGCAAAGAGGGAATTTTAGAAGATGATTCCTTTGATGTAAAATTTGAGAATCTCTGTGCCAACGGTAATATATCCATTATGGTAATCAGCGCGGACGGCACGGTAGTACGGGCTTCCGTCAATGATACGAATCTGCTGCGGAAAACATTTATGGATGTGCTTTTTGGGGATTCCATGGATAACGGGGTGGAGATTGTGGACAAGGCGGACAATTATGTGCTGGAGCGGCAGGTGGACGCCAGGCTGGAGGGGGAGTATCTTGTGCTCTGGGGCACATTGGATGACGGCAACCTGATTTTAATGCGTACAGCGTTAAAGAGCATTCAGGAAAATGCCTGGATTTCCAATCAGTTTCTGGCTTATATCGGTGTGATTGCCGTGATTTTCAGCGCCATTGTCAGCATATTTGTTTCCCGCAGAATTGCCAATCCCATTCTGGAATTAACAGACATCTCAAAGCGTATGGCGGATTTGGATTTCAATGCAAAATACCACAGCAAGGGGCAGACGGAGATAGACCAGCTTGGGGAGCATATTAATTTTTTGTCGGAAACACTGGAAAAGACCATATCGGAGTTAAAAAGCGCCAACAATGAATTGCAGATTGACATTGAGAAAAAAGTCCAGATTGATGAAATGCGGAAAGAATTTTTATCAAATGTATCCCATGAACTGAAAACCCCCCTGGCATTGATACAGGGGTATGCGGAAGGTTTGCAGGAATGTATCAACGAAGATGCGGAGAGCAGGAATTTTTACTGTGAAGTCATTATGGACGAAGCAGATAAAATGAATCAGATGGTAAAGAAGCTTTTAACGTTAAACCAGTTGGAATTCGGCAATGAAAAAGTGACAATGGAGCGGTTTGATTTAACGGAACTTATTAACGGGGTCATAAATTCCTCTTCCATTTTGCTGAAACAAAATGATATACACTTAACTTTTCAGGAAAATGAGCCGATATATGTGTGGGCGGATGAATTCAAAATTGAGGAAGTGATAACTAACTACCTTAGCAATGCAATCCATCATGCGGCATTTGAAAAAGAGATTATCATCCGTTATACGAAACAGGAAGATTATGTGAGAGTGGGAGTATTTAACACAGGCAGGCCTATTCCCGAAGAAGATTTGGAGAGAATCTGGATTAAGTTCTATAAAGTAGATAAAGCCAGGACAAGAGAATATGGCGGCAGCGGCATCGGGCTTTCCATTGTAAAGGCCATTATGGACTCCTTTCATCGGGAGTGCGGTGTTATAAATCATGAGAACGGTGTGGAATTTTGGTTGGAGTTGGACACAAAAAATAATTAATAGTTGCCCAATTTCAGAAAAAATGGTAATATAAAAACAAAGACCCACGCATCAAGCCTGGCTCGTTGCTCGCGGGAAAAAATATGCAGTGGAGGCACAGAATGAAAAAATCACGGATAGGGATTACGGCAGTGCTTTTGGCAGCCCTGTTTATGCTGTCGGGTTGCGGAGATGCAATGTATGAGTTGACAGAAGATGAGCAGTCGCTGATTGTACACTATGCGGCGCAGACCTTAGCAAAGTTCAATACTTTTCAGCAGGACGGAGAAGTGTTTGTTCTCACGGAAATATTAGAGGGGACGGATATTGCAGAGGAATCTTCGGAGCCGGAAGATGCAGGCGGAGAGGAAGCACCGGAAGATATGGGGGAAGAGCAGGAACCCTTGGACAGTGCAGTAGAGAATGAGACATCGGAATCGGCAGATATGTCCCAGGAACCTCAGGATACAGGGGCTACCATGACAGAGGCTTTAGACCTTGGCATTATAC
>CANRJF010000047.1 GCA_947630855.1 uncultured Lachnospiraceae bacterium | reverse complement strand
ATATTTTCAGGGTTGCAAAACTATGCAGTTTAGATATGCGTCCTATTTATATCTGGCTACGGTGTGAAAAGTAACGATCAAAGGGGGTAAATTTTAATGAATAAGTTTAAAACTGTTTTTACCTGCATAGCCATAGAAGTAATGTTAATTATCTGTGTTGGAGCCGCGAATATATATCCTAAGCCGCTAAACTATTTTTTCTTTTACAATATTTTATATGGCATGGTGTTCAGTTTTATCCTTCCACTATTTTTGCTGCGTAAAGAAGAAAATCTGTTTGACTTAATTGGAGTGAAGGCTGTTGGCAAAATACAGATTATTGTTTTAGCTGTATTTATTGTCGTTTCAGTTGGCGGACAGCTTATTCCCATAGCAGCTAACGGTGGGATAATTCCCTGGAATCTGCTTCCTGCCGGAGTTATACCGTTAATTATGACAACATTTTTTGAAGAATTTTTGTTTCGTGGATTTTTTCAAAACAAATTTGAAAAAGATTTTGGAGTTTTACCTGCAATTTTTATTTCTGGATTAATGTTTTCATTATATCATATAGGTTATCCTGGATTTCGTACATTTGGAGATATTTTGCTATTATTTGTGGTTGGAATTGGATTTGCTGCTGCTTATAAACTTTCCGGAAATAATTTTTTTGTTGTATATTTTGTAAATCTTTCTAATGCCTTTGTGACTTACATGTTAAAGTTTGAACAGTTTCCGGTAATGGAAATGTCCTCAACAATTGCAGGTATTATTACATTGTTTATTATTGCTGCAGTTTATATTGTGCTTAGGGTTTTCACAAAAAAGAAACAATGTTTTTGAAAGTATTTTGATGAGCTTACCATATTCTGTTTATTGGAAAATCAATATAATAGTGCGAAACCAAAGAAAATTTAAAAGATATCATATGATATAGAGAGGAAAGAAATGCAATGAATATAAATATAAAAATTATTCCCGCCTATGACCATCCGGAAGAAGTAGGCATATTGTTTTCAGAATATACGAACATGTTAATTGCGGGTGACAGATCATTTCAGGAATATCTTGATATTCAACACTATGATGAGGAATTAAAGCATCTGGAAAGTAAATACGGTATTCCTTTTGGAAGATTATATTTAGCTTATTGTAATGAAGAATTAGCGGGCTGCATAGGACTAAGAAAAATTGACGTGCAGAATTGCGAAATGAAACGTCTTTATGTGAGACCGCAATTCAGAGGGAAAAAAATAGGGAATCAACTGGTACAAAAAGTTATAATGGATGCAAAAGAAATTGGATATTCTTATATGCTTTTAGATACTTTCCCGTTTTTAAAGAGTGCAATCCATATGTATAAAAACTTCGGATTTTATCTGATAGAAAGATATAATGACAATCCCATGAATACAGCTATATATATGAAATTGGAGTTGTAATTTTGCCACCTGCCGATGGTGTGGGATATAAATAATTCGGTTCGTAAATGATTGCCACTTGCTATATAGGTGGGATATATGTAGTATAGTTTGTCAATAAATCCCCATCAGTTTTGAAGGGGATTTTTAATAGGGAGAAAAATGGAAGAAGAGTTGATAATGGAAAGGGGACTGAAAAAAAGCCCGTCAGACGTATAGCATAACATCCACAAAAAAATCTTGTTAATTTTCGCTAATTCCCCCAAAACCACGAAACAGGTAAACAAGTATGCTTCCAACAAACGGACGTATTACGGCATAAAACAATACTGCAATCTGTGAAGCTGACAGGGTCTATAATAAAATCTAAATCCTAGGAGGCCTATTATTATGGGCTTTAGCCTGCTGAACATGATTATCTTCAGAACAACGCTATTGACTTTCATCATTTTGTCTGCTAATATGAAAGCATGTACTTGCATAAAGGAGGAGTCAGATTTGGACGAAACAAGTCAGAAAATAATCGACGCAGCAATGACATTAGTTCGAGACAAAGGATATGTCGCAACGACTACGAAAGAGATTGCAAAGGTGGCTGGCGTAAATGAGTGTACCTTATTCCGCAAGTTTGAGAGTAAAAAGGATATTATTTTACAGGGAGCAAACCAGGCAGGATGGCGGGCAAATGTCATACCGGAGATTTTTGAAAATGTAACATGGGATTTGCAGACAGATTTGGAAATGTTCATGAGGGCATATATGGACAGGATGACACCGGATTTTGTTAATCTGTCAATCGGTCTGAGGGCGCCACAGCTCTATGAGGAAACCAAACAGCTCATTATGAAAGTTCCCCAGGCATTTTTGGTGACCTTTACCGATTACCTGAATAAGATGTGTGAGATGGGAAAAATACCGGAGAAAGATTTTAAGGCATTGGCAATGACTGTATTCTCGGCAACATTTGGTTACACATTTCTGAATGCATCGTTCGGAAAAGAACTTACAGATATTGAAAAAGATGAATATATTAAAGAAAGTGTGCAGATGTTTGTAAAAGGAATCAATCAGTAGGGTTTAGTGCTGTCAGAAGGCAATGCAATAGGAAACGACAGGAATCGTTTCCTATAAAAATAATTAAAATGCGTGCAAGCACACGCATTAAAGAATGGAGGAAGTTATGAAACAGATTACAGGTGCAGATTTTTTTGTGAAAGCGCTAAAAGAAGAAGACGTTGATACATTATTTGCTTATCCGGGAGGTCAGGCGATAGATTTGTTTAATGCACTGTATGGAGAAAAAGAAATAGATGTTATCCTGCCGCGTCATGAGCAGGGCTTAATCCATGCGGCAGACGGTTATGCACGTTCTACGGGCAAAGTGGGTGTCTGTCTTGTGACAAGCGGACCAGGGGCTGCTAATCTCGTTACAGGCATTGCTACCGCAAATTACGATAGTGTTCCGTTAGTATGTTTTACGGGACAGGTGCCAACACATCTTATTGGAAATAATGCCTTTCAGGAAGTGGACATTGTGGGCATCACAAGAAGTATCTGTAAATATGCTGTAACAGTACGCAGGAGGGAGGATTTGGCAGAAACAATTAAAAAGGCATTTTATATTGCAAAAACAGGAAAACCGGGGGTAGTAGTTATTGATTTGCCAAAGGATGTACAAAAGGCTTACGGCAGTGATTTTTATCCAAAAGAAATCAAAGTCAGAGGTTACAAACCGAAACTTTCTGTACACATGGGACAGTTAAATAAGGTGCTGGACATATTGAACCATGCGGTGAAGCCTGTTTTTCTGATAGGCGGTGGAGTTAATATCGCCCATGCAAATAAAGAAATGACACAGCTTGCAGAGCTGACAGGTGTGCCTGTTATTACGACAATCATGGGAAAAGGGGCAATTCCTACAACAAACAGTTTATATGTTGGCAATATAGGTATTCATGGGAGCTATGCCGCCAATTCAGCAATCAGTAATAGTGATGTTCTGTTTGCAATAGGAACCCGGTTTAATGACCGCATTACGGGGAAAATAGAAGAATTTGCAGCAAACGCAAAGATTATCCTTATTGATGTGGATGCGGCATCCATTTCCCGCAATATTGATGTGGATATTCCTATTGTAGCTGATGCGAAAAAGGCGATATGCGCTTTGCTTGAAAAGGCAAAGCCGCTCCACATTTCAGAGTGGACAGATGAAATCAACCGTTGGAAAAGGGAATATCCGATTGATATGGGGAAAGTCGGTTTGACTCCACAGATGATCATTCAATCCATAAACGAATTGTTCAAAGATGCTATTGTTGCTACGGATGTAGGCCAAAATCAATTGTGGACAACACAATTTCTTGATATTGATGAAAATAAACGAATGCTGACATCAGGCGGCTTGGGGACAATGGGATATGGTTTTCCTGCTGCAATCGGAGCGAAACTTGGCAATCCCCATAAGGATGTTATTGTTATATCCGGCGATGGTGGTATGCAGATGAGTATTCAGGAAATGGCGACAGCGGTTGTTTATGAACTGCCAATTATTATCTGCATACTGAATAACGGATATTTAGGGAATGTGCGGCAATGGCAGGAAATGTTTTATGACAGGCGCTATTCGAGTACTTGTATGCGTTATCGGAGAAGCTGTGAGATAGGCTGTAACCAGCCAGGTCATTGCTGCCCGGAATATACGCCGGATTTCATTGCACTGGCAGAAAGCTATGGTGCAAAAGGAATCCGTGTCACAAAGGCAGAGGATATAAAATCAGCTTTGAACAGTGCAAAACAGAATACAAAAACACCTACGGTTATTGAGTTTATCATAGACAGGGAAGTCAATGTCATGCCGATTGTTCCGCCGGGGAATTCTCTTAATGACATGATTTTGGAAAGAGAGAAAAACAGAGGATGTTAGTTATAAAAAATAAATTAAAAATTTAGGGAGGACAATAATATGGTATGTAACAATCTGGAAGAAGTACGGGCAAATATTGATAGAATTGATGATATAATTATTAAGTTAATTGCCGAAAGAGAAACATTTGTAGTTCAAGCATCGGCATTCAAAAAAGATGAAGAATATGATAAATACCATGTTATGATACGGATTGGAATGGGAGAATCTATTAAAATAATATTAAAAAAATCCTTTAAATCCTTTTGAACAGTTCCAAAACACACATGTAATAATATTCTATTGAAAAAGTATTCAGAAACAAAGAATAGCATTATGGAAAAATCCAAAAGTTTTGATTTCCCACGATGCGTTTTTAGGAAAATTATAAAAGCAGCAGTATGATACAATAAAGCAGAACGTAGATAATATTGTAAGACAAGCAAAGCAGCCGGAACGGGACAGGGAAACACAAAAATAAAAAAACAACAAACATTAACAAAAATTGAGTTTTGTCCGATATAGATATAAACATAATAAAAAAGGGGGCTAAACAACATGGAAAAAGAAACTACTCCCAGTCAGAGTGAATGGCTGATTATGGAAGTGTTTTGGGCAAATGATACACCTACCATGACCGCAAAGGAAGTTATCAAGAAAATGCAGGGAAAGTCAGATATGTCGCCTAGAATGGTGCGTGTCCTGCTGAACCGCTTATGGCAGAAAGGCGTTTTAAGCTATACCGTAGATGAACATGATTTAAGGGTTTACCACTATACTGTTGAGAAATCAAAAGAGGAATGTCAGAAAGAAAAAAGCCGGAAGTTTGTAGATAGCTATTTTGAAGGCAGCCAGAAAAATGCGATGGCGGCATTATTGCAGAGTGCAAAACTGACGGAAGAACAGCTTCAGGAACTGGAAGAAATCTTGGAGAAATGCAAAGACAAGGATAATGACAAGGAATGACAGTACAAGAATTTTGGAATAGTGAAATCCGGTTTTTTAATATATGTTCTGTCTATTATGTGGTACAGCTTGTTAGATGTGTGCTACTTTCATTCGTAGTGTTTGCTTTTGTTTTCACTCTGTGGAAAACTGCATTGAAAAACAGGGTATTCCTGAAGGGCGCATTATGGAGCTTGTTCATTCCTGTTTTGTTTATAGGCAAGATGAAGTTTTTTTATGAAAACAGAACAGGTATAAAACTTTTTTCATGGCTGACGGAAATGTGCATGAACCATGTATGGATATGTTGGCTGTATTTATGTGGCATGTTTGTATATACAGCCCTGCTGTTTTACCGAAGAAGAAAATTGAAAAAAATGGTTGCAGGCATGGAAAAAAGAAAGATGGATGGTATTGTTATCTATGTAACAAAAACGCCCGTCACACTGTCTACTGTAGGGACATTCAGACCAAAGATTGTCATGCAGGAAGTCATACTGAAAGAATATAGCAGCAAAGAAATTCAGACAATCCTGCTCCATGAAAAAACACATATTCGGCTAGGACATTTATTGTTTTATCTTTTGTGGGATATATTACGGGTTTTATTATGGCTCAATCCCTTTCTTGCCATAGGCACAAAGTATTTCAGGGAGGATATTTAGAAACGGCAGATTTAGAAAATGGAATTTTGAAAATAGAATATGTAAAGCAACAGGATATTTTTGATTGTATTTTCAAGATGCTTTAGTGCAAGTTAAAAAATATGTTTCATTTTAAGGAGGATAATATCATGGCAATGGAAATTAGTAATACTTATAGCAGCTATGCTAGTAATTCTACATATGCTACAAAAAGCAATAACCAGAAACAGACAACAGAGAGCAGTGCAACCGATAAAACCAGTACAGAAACACAGTCATCAACAAGGAAAACAGCAGCGGATGAATTATCATATCTTTCTCAGAAATATAGCGATTACAGCTTTGTAGCAGCTAATTACACTAAGGGAATGCAGTATGGCTCCAATTCAACTGTCAATGTTGCAATTTCCCCACAGTTTTTGGCAAAAATGGCAAATGATTCGGAACTGGAATCAGAATATGAAAGAAATATTGCAGCTATGAAGAAATGTGATGAGCAAAATTCGCGTTCTGTTGCTGCAGGAGGTTGGCATGTTGTAGCACAAGGTTGGGCGATTGATAAGGACGGTGGGATTAGTAAATGGTCAATAGTTCAAAAAGATGATACGAAATCTCATTTGCAAACCATGTCTGAAAATGCTGAGAAAATACGTAAGCAAAATGAGGAAAAGAAAAAGGAGAAAGAAGATATTGAAGAGAAGCGCAAAATCAGCAAGGAGGAAAAAGCGGAATTAGAAGAAAAGATGGAGGAAGCTGGAAAGACTCAGTTTGGCGACAAGTGGAAAGGCGTGGTAGTCATTAACAAAGATGATGAAAATGCGGCTGTTCCCAAAGCTGATAAGGACAATGCGGCAGTTACGGGATTGAATATGGACTTAAAGGCGTAACAGTAAAAGGACTTAAAATTTCAAGGTCAAGGAGGATAAATAATGTCAATCAATGTTACTAATGGTTATGAACAGTTCTAAAAGGGAACAGAGCCGATAAAAAATTATGGTTCTGCTGAAAAAGGCAGGAAAGACACCCTTGTAAAGTGTGAATTTAATACCACGGACGAACACGGCAATAAGGTTATGGACAAAATGAGCCGGGAAGAAACCCTGCAGGCAATGAAGGATATCCGTTCGCAATACGGCGATGACGCAATCGTGGAGTTTTCCGGTGATGGAATGGCGGCGCTGGTAGAGAGCAGGAAAAGCGGCAATGGTGCTGACCTTGATTAAATTATGGCCAGGACGCCGGAACAGCGGGTTGTTCCGGAGGATATGATAACACATCTTGAAGGGACATACCGGATAGTTTCCGAGAATGATGAGGTGAGTACTCATGTAAGCTGGCATGATACTTTGAAAGAGAAAGCCCCCGATGTATGTGGTGAGCTGGATGATTTGATGCTAGGGCAATCGCTTAATAAAAATTAAAGAAATTGAAGATAACAGGCAGAAATGTCTGTTATTTTTATGGTTAATAGTGTATAACATACACTATAATTGGAAGGAAGGTGATTTTTTTGTTTCCTGAATGGGTCAAAAAATATAAAAGACCAGGAACCACTGTTAAAAAGATAGGGAATAATTATTATCTGTACCATGCAACCTCCAAATGGAATCCAGATAAATGCTGCCCTGAGTCGGTCCAGACATATATTGGGAAAATAACAGAAGACGGCGTGTTAAATGAAAGAGTTTCTATTGCTGTAAACAATACTGAAGCCTGCCTTTTATCCAAGTTGATTGAGGGGCTCCCGAATGACCTGGGAAACATTATTGTATTAAAAATCAAGGGAGAATGGCTGTATACCAAAACTGATGAGGAGAAAATAAAACAGTTAAAGATAAAGGGGATTTATGATAATGGAAAGGTCGTTTTTTAGTATATTTGAGGATATAGAAGATCCAAGAAATGAAAAAGGAAAAATTTATCCGCTGATGGATGTCATCATCCTTGCATTATATGGCGTCCTTATTGGCTTTGAAGACTTTACCAACATGAGCTATTACCTGAAAAAACATGAGGAGGAACTTACGGAAAAACTGGAACTTGCGGCGGGAGTGCCATCACATGATGTTTTTTCAGCCTTGTTCCGTGCCATTGATGTGGAAGCATTTATGGATTGTTTTGTTAAATACACCATTTTGACGACAGATGCATCATCTGTCTGTTTGCCATGTCTAAAATTTTTTTATATCTCTATACTCAATCCTATCACCCGTTCAATTACTGCATTAGACTTCCTTATAGCTGCTTATCTGGTGTGTTATAGCTGTAAGACTTGTGACCATCAGTGCTTAACTAAGTGACATTGGGATATTACAGTAACATTTAAAAGCTTATATAATAAAAATACCCAAGATAATACCCAAGATAAGAGCTTGACAATTAAAGAAAGACAAATCCTTAATATATGTAAAGAAGAAAAAAGTAAACAAGAGATTGCAAATCTTATGGGATACAGGACAATAACAAGTACAAAACCGGAGGTAGAATCTTTACGGAACAAAGGAAAACTGAAGATGTCAATCCCCGATAAACCTAAAAGTAAAAATCAGAAATATATTGCGGCTAAAGACAAGAATATAGATTAAAATAAATCTATTCCTATGAGAATAGAGAGAATGGATTTAAGTTTGTCATCTACAGGCCAGAGCCTCAAAGTGACATTCCAAGTGTCACTTTGGATGTCACTTTGAACGGAACGGAGATGGCGGTTCTTGCGATTTTGAAGCAGAAACCAGATTCATCAAGGAACGAAATTGCAGATAAGATTTCCAAAACCGTAAGAACAGTGCAGAGAGCATTGGATTCATTGAGGGATAAAGGATATATCAGAAGAGTAGGATCTAAACAAAATCCAATATGGGAAATATTGAAGTGAAATCATGTCACAAAAGTAGAACAAAAATGGATCGGAGGTTCCCAGTTTCTGTTTCGTTTTTATTGCGATTGCTGTCCTGGAGACAAATATAAGTATTTTAGGAGGAGCTTTGTTTATGATTAAAATTCTTTTTATCTGCCACGGCAGTATCTCGAAAAGTCCCGGAAAAGCTAGTAAAATCAAAGAATTTCACGAATAGGAAGGGCGTTTACTACACCACTACTATACCATTTTTGAAAGAGCCTTGAAATGACATGATTATGAAAAGGTGTGAGATATGATAGGGCGGCAGTTTCCTAAAGAAAAGGAGCTGCCGCCTATTCTATGCGTGGAGAGATTATGAAGTTGTATACCAATGTTAATTATATTTGCAAGTTGGTGAGCTGTATATGCATCTTGGTAGTAGTTTCATAAAAATGTAATGAATGTGTGGTACACTAAATCAGTGGAGGTGATGCGCTTGAAAATAAAAGCACAGCAGGAAGCAGACTGTAATGAAATAGAAGTGACAATTAAGTATGGGAAAATGAGTAGGAGTGTTCATCGGATTATTGCATTATTGGAGTCTGTTGATATACAAATTAAGTGTAATAATGAAGATGAAGAGATACTGATAAATGCATCGGATATTTTTTATGCAGAGAGTGTTGATAAAAAGACTTTTATTTATCTAAAGAATAAAGTATATCAGACTGATTTGCGATTGTATCAATTAATAAATGAACTATCACATTTAGGCTTTGTGCAGGTAAGTAAGTCCTGTATTTTGAATGTAAATGTACTATTGTCCATAAAGCCACTTTTAAACAGCAGAATGGAAGCTACTCTAAAAAACGGCGAAAAAATACTTGTCAATCGTAACTACATAAATGGAATTAAACAAATTTTGAAAGGAGATAAAAAAGAATGAAACGGCTATTTGTAAATGTATTTGCCACAACAGGACTTTCTTTAATTGTAATATCAACAGTTGCCCTAATGTATAAAGCGGAATTCCTTTGCATAAGCACTGTGTTTGAAATCTTAGGGGCTAATGTCTTTATACATTTGGTATTATTTATGGCGAATAAAATAGAGTACAAATATTGGTTAGCAGAGCTTATAATGGGAAATTTTATAGTAATTTCAGCATTGGTTATTTTTGGCTTTTTTTTAAACTGGTTTTCATATGTGCCAGTATGGGTTTTAATTATTATGGGTATAGTGGTTTATTTTTTATCGTTATCTTTGAACCTGTTTTGTATGCGGCAGGATGCAAAAGAAATCAATGAGTTGTTGCGAAAACGTGATATTAGAACATACAACGAAGGTGACGAACTTTAAATATTATAAAATGGTTTTGCATTACAGAAGGAAACAAAATGGAAAAGTTATATGAGAAAATAGATAACTGGCAAGTTTATCGGTTGGAAAAGTTAAGATAATTTTCCATTTAGCGGACAGAACAAAAATTATCACAGAGCCAGATGCACAGACGCAGTGCGAATGAAAGGATAAAAGGTGAATAAAGGCATGACATTAAAAGACAGAAAAAAGACGTTTGAAATTATATTGGCTATTTTTGTACTATGCAGTGTTGTAAAGGAGATAGAATTTCTTGTCATTAAGACCGACCAGACAATCATTTCGGAAAACATAATCTGTAAACTGTTTGTTATTGCAGTTCTCTTTATTGCTTTGTCAAAGCTTGGATGGAACTGGAAAAAAATAGGATTTTGTAAAGAAGGGCTACTGAAAAACGCAGTTTTGGGACTGATTCTTGGGGCAAGTACGTTTTTTTTGTCCTATTTAACAGAATATCTTGTTCTGGCTGCAATGGGAAAAACGCCGCATATTCAGTTTTTTATAACTAATTTTGCATTGACTAATCAGAATGTCGGCGGGACGTCTTTTAAGGTGGTTGCAATATGTGTCATAGGGAATATCGTAAATGTATGGGCAGAGGAAGGATTGTTTCGTGGACTGTTTTTTCAAATGGCAAAAACATCTTTTACCGAAAAGCAAAGCAATTTTATTCAATCCTTGCTGTTTGGATTGTGGCATATTATAACGGTAATCGTATGGCTGTTGGAGGGGAGTATCAATATCCCTGCGGCTTGTTTTATGGCTGTCGGATATATCCTGTTGGCTGGAGTGCTTGCCTACGAGTGGGGATTATGTATTGCATTGACAGGGACAATCTGGGCAGGTGTGTTTGAACATTTTTTCAATAATTTCATTACAAATTCTCTTCATATGGTTACTGATACTGGGACAGATGAAATGCAAATACTTAGAATTGTGTTATCTAATGTGTTGTCTTTGACTTTTGTTTTGTTTCTGTCAAGAATGGCAAAGAAGCGGAAACATAGAGAAATTTGATTGAAACAAAGAATTTACAAGTAACAGCTATCAGAGAACCGGACGCACAAACGCAAAGCCGATGAACTTGTGAGCAATCATAGTTTGTCGGCTTTTTGTTTTGAAAGTATCGTTTTCTAAGTAAAGATTCATGTGGGGACATTACTTTTTTTATAATACGTTCAGGGAATGAAACAGCGGGAAGGGGGTGAACCATGTTAGACAGCACATTCCAGCGGCGCAGGGAGATTGAGCGTATGCTGCTGGCGGGGCAGAGACTGACCGTATCAAAAATGATGGCAAGGTACGGTGTGGGCAGGAAGTCTATAAGCGGGGTTTTTATTACAGAAAATTACAAGCCTTATGCCAACACCCTCACGCAGACGGAACTTGAAACGCTTTGCAGGCTGTACAGAAAATCAAAGGGGAAAGAGAAAGAAATTTTATTCCGTATCATTCACAAATATGGTGCGGACAAGCTGAAAATCTAAGACAGATAAATTCAAAACTGAATACATAAATCCCGTATATAATTCTGCGATTCTTCCCGATTATTTGCAGAAGATTTTGAAGGGATTTTGAATTATGTTTGTCTTGTGGGTTGGCAATAAGAGGTTAATCAAACGACGCCTGTTCGATCAGTACATTGAGCAGGAGTATTCTATCTGACATGGATAGTATTCTCTTAATTTTTGTGAATCTTGTGATGTAAAGTTGGCTTTGATATGGTAAAATGAAAATGCAGAAAACGTCAGCTCGAAACGATGTTTCTCGCTGTCGTTGCACTCACATAAAAATACAATGCCAACAATATGACAGCAAGCTGTCATTGTTGCCCTTGCATTTTTACGTTCGCTGCATATCGTCATATCAAGGCTCTTTCCACCACGGAAAGGAGTTTGAAAATGTCTGAGAAACGTAAAGACAATAAAGGACGAATCTTAAAGACAGGAGAGAGCCAGAGAAAAGACCTGATTTATCAATACCGCTACACGGATATTCATGGAAAGCGTCAGACCATTTATTCCTCTGATTTGAAGGAACTGCGGGAAAAGGAAAAGATAATCCAGAAACAGCTTGATGACGGAATTGACTACTCTGCCGTAAAGATTACCGTGAATGCTCTTTTGGAACGGTAAATGCGGTGGGCAATGAAGAAATACAAGAACTGTATCCGGATAAACCATTGCCACACATCACGCCCCATGTATTCCGTCACACGTTCTGCACGAATATGGCAAGCGCAGGCATGGACATTAAGACCTTGCAGTATATAATGGGACATTCTGATGTAGGCGTTACGCTGAATGTATATACTCATGCCAGCTATGATCGGGCAGCGGAGCAGATGGCAAAAATTGTAGACTTCAAAGAAGCTGATGTGCAAGGGAAACAGAGAAAATCAGGTTGAGAAATGCACCAATCTACTACACCACTAACTACACCATTTGCCCGTAAATTTGCGTAGATTTATAACGGATTACGCAGATTAAGGGTAAAAAACAAAAAATGAAAAAGCGCCGAAAAGCTTGAAATATCAAGGTTTGAAGGCTTATGAAGGGATATAAAAGATATGATTAAAATATTATTCGTCTGCCACGGCAACATCTGCCGCAGCCCAATGGCTGAGTTTGTTTTAAAAGAAAAAGTAAAAAATTTAGGAATTGCAGACCAATTCCAGATATCTTCCGCCGCCACCAGCACGGATGAAATTTGGAACGGTGTAGGCAATCCGGTTTATCCCCCAGCAAGGGAGGAACTGGCAAAGCACGGCATATCCTGCGCCGGAAAGCAGGCAGTCCTGATGACAAAAAGAGACTATGACAAATACGATTACCTTTTAGGGGCAGATTCCGCCAATATCCGCAACATGCGAAGAATCGCGGGAGGAGACCCGGAAGGCAAAATCAAACGTCTTTTGGACTATACGGACAACCCCAGGGACATTGCCGACCCATGGTACACCGGTAATTTTGTATTAACCTATAAAGATGTGGAAGAGGGATGCCAGGCTTTTTTGGAATATCTGGGTTTTTAAAAAAACCCTTGACAAATCCATAAAGTATGGTAATATAGAATCAAACATATGAATAATTGTTCATATGAAATAATATCAAAATCAGAAAAGGAGAGTTATCATGAAGAAAACTTACAAAATCGAAGTGGACTGTGCAAATTGCGCAAATAAAATGGAGCAGGCAGCAAAAGAAACTGCCGGGGTGAAAGACGCTACCGTTAATTTTATGACATTAAAAATGATTGTAGAATTTGAGGAGGGTCAGGAGCCCAAAAAGGTTATGGAAGAAGTGTTAAAAAATTGCAAGAAAGTGGAAGATGACTGTGAGATTTTTATATAAGAGAGGAAAATCATGAACAAAAAACAAAAAAAGGCATTGGCGCAGATTTTAACTTCCATAGTGCTCATAATCGTAATTTCTGCTGTGGCACATTGGATAGTTTTTCATCCATATCTGGAGTTTGTGCTGTATATGGTGCCATATCTTATTGTGGGCTATGATATATTGCGGAAAGCCTTTAAGGGAATAAAAAACAGGCAGGTGTTTGATGAAAATTTTCTGATGGCAGTGGCGACCCTGGGTGCCATCTTGTTAGGGGATTACAAAGAAGGGGTTGCAGTTATGCTTTTTTACCAGATAGGGGAACTGTTCCAGAGTTATGCCGTGGGGAAAAGCAGAAAAAACATCAGTGAACTTATGGATATCCGTCCCGATTATGCCAACGTGGAAAGAGACGGGAAGCTGGAAAAAGTGGATCCGGATGAAGTGGAAGTGGGCACTGTGATTATTGTACAGCCCGGAGAAAAAATTCCCATTGACGGAATCATCATAGAGGGGGAAACTGCCTTAAATACCAGTGCATTAACAGGGGAAAGCCTTCCAAGGGAAGTAAAAACAGAAGATGAAGTCATAAGCGGATGCATTAATATGACAGGCGTGATTAAAATCAGAACCAAGAAAGAGTTTGGGGAATCTACCGTATCCAAAATCCTGGATTTAGTGGAAAATTCCAGTTCAAAAAAATCACGTTCCGAGAATTTTATCAGCAAATTTGCCAGATACTATACCCCCATTGTCTGTTACGGGGCGCTGGCGTTAGCTTTTTTACCGCCTCTTTTCAATGTGATTATGGGAAGAAATCCGGCAGTAGGACAGTGGGTTTACAGGGCTTTGACATTTCTTGTCATCAGTTGTCCCTGTGCGCTTGTTATCAGTATTCCCCTTAGTTTTTTCGCAGGAATCGGCGGTGCCAGCAAGGAAGGTGTGCTGGTAAAAGGCTCAAACTATCTGGAGACTTTGTCCCAGGCAAAATATGTGGTGTTTGACAAAACGGGAACCATGACCCAGGGTATTTTTCAGGTCAGCGGCATCCACCACAGCAAACTTCCCGACGAAAAGCTGTTGGAGTATGCGGCCCTGGCGGAGTGTTATTCCTCCCATCCCATCAGTAAGAGCCTGCAAAAAGCATATGGCAGGGAAATTGATAAAAACCGGGTGCAGGAGGTAAAAGAAATCAGCGGCAACGGTGTGACAGCAAAGGTTGACGGCGTAAATGTGGCGGTGGGAAATGATAAATTAATGAAGCAGCTTGGACTGGAATATAAAGAATGTCATGAAGTTGGAACTTTGGTGCATGTTGCGGTGGAAGGGCAGTATAAAGGGCATATTTTAATTTCAGACCAGTTAAAACCCCATGCAAAGGAAGCCATTGCGGCATTAAAGAAAACAGGCATAAAAAAGAGCGTAATGCTTACCGGAGACAGTAAATTAGCTGCGGAAAAAGTGGCGGAGGAACTGGGAATACATGAAGTTTACAGTGAACTTCTCCCGGCGGATAAGGTAAGCAAGGTAGAAGAATTGTTAGGGCAGAAAGCAGAAAAGGAAAAACTTATTTTTGTGGGGGACGGTATCAACGATGCTCCTGTATTGTCCCGGGCAGATGTGGGAATTGCCATGGGGGCGTTAGGTTCTGATGCAGCCATTGAGGCGGCGGATGTGGTATTGATGGACGATGACCCATTAAAGATTGCAAAGGCCATAAAGATTTCCAAAAAGTGTATAAGGATTGTATATGAAAATATTTATTTTGCCATCGGCGTTAAAATTATCTGTCTGATTTTAGGGGCCGTGGGCATTGCCAATATGTGGGTGGCAATTTTCGCAGATGTGGGAGTTATGATACTTGCGGTGTTAAATGCGATTCGTGCCCTGTTTGTGAAAAATGTATAAGAAGAGGTGGTTTTTTTGCAGGATACAGAGATTGAATGCTGTGAAACGGTGGAAGTTCATGAGGATTTGTTAAAAATTGTAAATGAGACTATGCCGGAGGAAAATGAATTATATGATTTGGCGGAATTATTTAAAGTTTTCGGGGATTCCACCAGAATACGGATTTTATTTGTGCTCTTTGAAACGGAAGTCTGTGTGTGCGACCTGGCCCAGGCGCTAAACATGACCCAGTCTGCCATTTCCCATCAGCTTCGGATTTTAAAGCAGAATAAGCTGGTAAAAAACAGGAGGGAAGGGAAATCCATATTTTATTCCCTGGCAGATGACCATGTGAGAACCATTATCGCCCAGGGGCGGGAGCATTTGGAGGAAGAGGATTAGAGGATGTATTCTCTAATCCTATCCGATGCGGACTTTTCCCGTCACTTCCTCCACGGTTAATTTGAATACTTTTGTTCTTGTCATCACGGATTTGTTGAAGGGAAAGTTTTCCTGATGATAGTGTTTCATTAAAATACACAATGCATCATATTTTTCTTCATCCGGGACAAATTCTATAATGCCTTTTCCCATAACGCTTTCGTATTCCATGGCGCAAAGTCCGTGGGTGATATCTGTCACAAGTTTGTGGGAGCAGTCCATTTCAAAAGCTGCCCGGTTGTCCTTACTGATAAGCTGGTATTTTTTCCCTTTCATGGCTCCGTGGAAATAGAGGATGATTTTATCGTCTGATATTTCCATTCCAAAGTTCAGGGGAAGTATGTAGGGGCAGCCTTCATCATCATTAAGGGCCAATCTGCACACATCACATTTTTCCATTACCTGGATAATGTCTTTCATACTTTTGATTTCTCTGTCGCTTCGCCGCATTTCTTTCTCCTTTGCAGTTCTGAATAATTACTATTCTACTACATATATTCAAAAATCTCCAGAGAAATATTAAAATTCTATTCTTCAATTAAGGAATGATAAAATTCCATATCCTCATCTGAAATTTCATAATAAAATGTCAAAAATTCTTCTGGCAGAGAAATGTTTTTGACGCTTTCTTCCGATACAGTCATTTTGACTATATTACTGTTCTCATATAAAGTAATAGTTGAATTTTTTTCTGTTTTCTGCCTGCTAAAATGTGCGGCAGAATATTTATAGGAGATGAAATAATATTGTTCATCTGCTCCCTCTATGCTTTTTTTCAAATCTTCCTGGTATTCTTCCGTATCTGAATCATCAGAGAATACGCAATGGTTATACTGGTATATCTGATTTTCATCGTTTATGGTTTTTATCAGCTTATCATTCTTAGCCGAATATATTTCGATTTTGGCTATGTTGTCTAATTCTTCCATTGTATATGTTTTATCCTGCCGTGGGGAACACCCTGTAAAAATACATAATCCCAGCACAAGCAGCATACAGATTTTTATGTAGTTTCTCTTATTCATTTTTCTCCCTGCTTTCTATAAATAATTTACACGTTGTAATCAATAAACAGCAAAACAAAATAATAATAGGTGCATATGGACTCCATACATTTGTTACCGCTCCGATTAAAGTTGCAAACCCTGTGACCGGTAAAGCCATATAGAGCCAGCGATACCTTTTCATTTGGCTGCTTTTAGGAATGTGCTCGGTATTTTTAATAATAATGCTGTCAATGTGCATAGATAATCCTGCCCAGATTATAAGCGTAATCCATACAGTATCCGCTAACCACCCGAAAACATTGCATGCCCCGCTGCCAACATAATTCAGCAAAAAATATTCCATCTCTGAACCTGCCAGAAGAATAACTACTCCAATAATAATCATTACTGTATATTTCTTTCTTCTTTTCTCCCTTTGCTTTTTAAATTCTTCAAATACCTTATCATCAAATATCAGATGTTCATTTTTTATCTGCTGATACTGCTTTGTCTGAAAAAAATACCAGATTATCAGAATTATCCCGCCTATCATGGTAAGCCAGTATAATACAGACGTTATTATATTATGAAAGCCAAAACTGTCAAATACATTTGATAGCAAAAAAAGGCTTATTCCCCCTGTAATCTGATTTACGCTTTGCCTGTTATATAACAGATATCCGTCTAACATTTCCTGACTGACATAATAGCCGTTATCTGACTGCGCTGCTTCTTTTGATACAGGTTTTTCCTCATAATTTTCTTTTAGAAGGTAATCGATTGATACCTCAAAAAAATTACTGATCTGCACTAATTTACTCACTTCGGGTATTCCTTTGTCATTTACCCATTTCCCTACTGCCTGCCGGGATACATCTAACTGTTCCGCCAGGTCCTCTTGTGTCATGTTGTTTTCTTTTAACAACAGTTTTAATTTTTGTCCTAACGTCATTTTTATCCACCTCCTGCTGATATTTTACTTTTAAATCGTGATAAAAACAACCAATCTACGGTTTCATGCTGTCAACTTTTCGTTTACAATTCACGGTTTAACCGCAAGCGGTTATCCCATGAATTGCAACTTCGCGAGCCCATTTTAAGAATTTGCTACGCAAATTGGGGCTCGCTCACACTTGAATCATGTTCTGGGCCTACCGCTCAGCAAGTTGCTAAGCGCCAGTGGCGCTTGTTTAGCAACGACCGGAGCGGAGCGAAGAAAGCGGTTAGGCCATGAATGGTAACACTTTGCATTTCCTTATGTGATATTGTTTGACAAACCCCATATGAAAAGATACAATGGTGTAAAAAATATGGGGATGGATAACATGGGGAAAAAATTAGTCACGAAAAATTGGGTGTACACAGCTATTTTTTGCTTTGTGGTTATTTTGGGTGTATTTGTCATTTATTCCGCTGTCATGGATGCTTTTGTAATATTGGGTGTCTGGTCAAAAGTGGCTGAGACAATAGCAAGATTTACTGCCAGCATGGCGGTTTTGGCAGTTTACTGGAAGGCATTTGGTTTACAGGAGTTTGGACTGGGAAAGAAAAATTTTTTCCGGGGAATGTTTACCGGAGGGTTTATGTTTTTTGTATGTATTCTAAATGCCCTGGCGGCTTTGGCAGAATATATGGAGTATCCTGTGGTGATGCCCCCTGTAAGTCTGATTATTATGGTTGTGATTGAACAGTTATTTGTGGGATTGTTTGAAGAATTTCTTTTTCGGGGATTTCTGTTACATACGCTTCTGGTAAAGTTTGGGGAAAACAAATTTTCAGGAAAAATGGCGGCTGTTTTTATCAGTTCCCTTATATTTGGTCTTGTTCATTTTATGAATTTAAATGAACAGATGTTGAACGAGACGATTTCCCAGGTATGTTCTTCAGCCTTTGTGGGAATATTTTTTGGAGTTTTGTACCTGCGTGTAAGGAATATATGGGTGGTTGTCTGTTATCATGCCCTGACAAATTATGCCGGGGATTTGACGGCAATCTTTTTTGACTTTTCGGCTGCCCCGGCTGTGGATGTGGGAGCAGGAGATATCCTTATGACGATTCTGGCTAATATGGTTTTATTATTTGTGAGCTTGTTTCTTGCACGAAAACTTATACCCGAGAGCCAAATGATTTGCTGACAGGTATTCGAAAACCCATTATCTTCGCAGCCGGAGATAATGTTTTTTTTCGGAACGGAAAAGTATTTTGCAAAAAAAGTATCAATGCCCCTTAATGATTAATGACGATTGACCGATATATAAACTGAATATAAAAAAGGAAGGGGAATCCCCCGGTAAAGGGAGGACGAAATTATGGCAATGGAGATTAGCGGGAATAATATGGTATTTCTGATGTCATTTTACATCAATCAGAAAGCCTTTCACGACGGATAGGTTAAATACTGCTAAATTAATGACGAATAACAGATAGAAGCAGAAAAGCGTAAAAGGAGGAATGTCATATGTCTATATCTTTAGATTATTCATTGACGGGCTATGCAAAATCGTTGGAAGGAACTGCTCTTAAAGAGTATTCCGGTTTATCCTCAAAGGTCTTACGTTCTAAACCGGACAATAGTAAGAGTACAGGGGAAAATTCAAATGCTGTAAATTCTCATACCGAAAAAAAGGTAGTGACAAGAAATAGTGAGGTTTTTTACAACAACTATCTTTTAAATACAAGCAGCGACAAATCTTATATAATTGACGGGGCAGCATTTACTTCCCAGGAAGTTGAGGCTGTACGGAGCGTTATCCAGAATGCGGTATCCCCATTATCGGATGGTAAAATTTATTATGATTACAAGGATTACGGGCAAATGGGTATTGCAGAAAATACAGTTGCAAAATATGCGGCGGAAAACCTTACAGAAGAACAGGCAGAAGTGGTAAATAAATCTTTGTCCGGCTATATTTCCAGTTTACTTGATAAGGAAAAAGAGTGGATAAATTCAGAATGTTATATTGATGATACAAAAGGGGTAGGGGACACCGGAGAAATGAATGCTTACTATGGCGTCCGTCATTCGATACCTCAGTGGATGCAGGATGAAATGGATGGGGCGCTGGCTGGATTTAATACTTACAGAAAAGGTTCTGATTCAAAAGAAGTGTCGAATAATAATTCCGCAGAAAACAAATCAGGAGTTCTAATTTATTGTGCGTCCAATAAAAAGCTGGCTGGAAGTGTCCGAAGCCTGTTCGCCGGGACTGATATTACGGATGTTGGTCAGTTGGCAGATGCTTTCAAAGAATATAAAGATATGATGACGGCGGCGTATCGGGCTGTTGGGTTTGGCAGGACAACAAATGATATGTTAAAAGATGATACGGATTCTTTTACAAAACAGATTTCAAATATGAAAGCTCTCATTTCCGGCATCAATGGAAACGGAGTAGATACAGTGCTTTAAAAGGTTTTATGCCTCCAGGCTTTCCTGGATGCGGTAAGGGAGGCAGGTATGAAAAAATCAGGGAATGCATTTATGAGCATCTGTGGATAAAAAAATATAGCAGGAAACCTGCTATATTTTTTTACCACTTTTCAAAATGTACCTGTGACGGTTCATATTCGCTTCTGCTGCCAAGGCTTAATTCCTCCTGATTTTTGGGATAGCCCAGTGCAATCAGAGAATGGGGTATTACAGAATCCGGCAGTTGAAATAACTTTTTCTGCCCTTCGACACGTTCCGTTTGGGGATATGTACCAAGCCACACCGAACCTATCCCAAGTTCCGCAGCCGCAAGAACTATATTCTGGCAGGCTATGGAAACGTCTATAATCCAATAATCCGGTGCTCCTTTAAATGACCTTTTTAAATCCCCGCATGCTAAAATTCCTACGTTTGCGCCGCGAAGAGGCTCTGCCGGACTTCCGTTGGCATCTGCCATTTTATTTAACGTATCCTTGTCCTTTACTACAATAAAACTCCAGTCTCTGGCATTGACACAGCTTGGCCCTCTCATTCCCGCGTCAAGAATCTCATGCAGCACTTCGTCTGATATGGGTTTTTCACTGTATTCTCTGATACTCCGGCGTTTTCTTATTACATCAAGACCGTTCATAATCATTCCTCCTGATAAAGATTATATAGTAAACGATTTGCTTAATTCGTTTACTATAACTCAATCGGCTTTCTGTTCCGGTGTGCTCCGTGCATAGATATTGGCAAGGACTGCGCCGGAAATATTATGTCATACACTGAATACGGCTCCCGGAATGGTTGCAAGGGGGTACTGGGCAAAGTGGGTGGCTGCCAGTGAAGTGGCAAGCCCTGAGTTCTGCATACCAACTTCGATGGAGATGGCACGGCATTTTGTGCTGTCTAACTTTAATGCTTTTCCCACACCGTATCCAAGGAGATATCCGCAGACATTATGCAAAATGACCACGCCTACAATCAATAACCCGGAAGTTAAGATTTTGGCTGAGTTGGCGGAAACAACAGCGGCTACAATGGCTACGATGGCGGTAGTGGAAATTAACGGCAGAACCTCCACGGCTTTTTCCGTAATTGATTTGAAAAAATGGTTAAAAAGGAATCCGGCTGCAATGGGCACGATTACAACTTTGATAATAGAAAGAAACATACTCATCATATCCACATTTACTTTTGTCCCTGCATACAGGTATGTAAGAAGCGGTGTAAGGAAAGGAGCAAGAACTGTGGATACGGCTGTCATGCCCACAGACAGCGCCACATCGCCTTTGGAAAGATAGGTCATAACATTCGAGGAAGTTCCTCCGGGACAGGTGCCTACGAGAATCACTCCGATTGCCAGTTCAGCCGGAAGGTTAAATAATTTGGTGAGTAAAAATGCAAGAAGCGGCATGATGGCAAACTGGGAAATACAGCCGATAATCACGTCTTTCGGGCGGCTGAATACCACCTTGAAATCCATTGGTTTTAATGTGAGCCCCATGCCGAACATAACAATTCCCAACAGGGTATTTACATACGAGGTTTTGATAAAACTTACCGTGTTAGGGGCAAAAAGTGCCAGGGCAGCGATTGCTATGACGATAACAGCCATATATCTGCTGACAAAGTTAGAGATTGTTTTCAGTGTTTTCATTTTCATATCCTCCTTTTTTGTATTGTACCAGTGAAGGCACTGAATAGATACGAATTATAATAGTTCTCCTGCATTCTGTTGTCAAGACAAAATTCCCCAAAAACAGGTAAAATCTGCCTGGATAATCAGAAAATACGCCTTGCATTTCCTTAAGTTCTCTGCTATTCTAATAAGGTATGTACAGCGAAGAACAGGTGATGGAATTTGATGCCGGTTACTTATTTTTGTCATACCAGGCAAAAGAAACAAGAAAGGATATTCATATGAAACAATTAATGTTGGGGAATAAAGCCTTGGCAAGAGGCTTGTATGAGGCAGGCTGCGGTGTAGTATCCAGCTATCCCGGCACGCCCAGTACGGAAGTAACAGAGGAGGCCGCAAAGTATGAGGAAATCTACTGCGAGTGGGCTCCCAATGAAAAAGTAGCCATGGAAACTGCTTTCGGCGCCTCCTTGGCGGGTGTAAGAAGTTTCTGCGGCATGAAGCATGTTGGTTTAAATGTGGCAGCGGACCCATTATTTACCTGTTCTTACACAGGGGTAAATGCGGGGATGGTCATTTGTGTAGCAGACGATGCAGGGATGCACTCATCTCAGAACGAGCAGGATTCCCGTCATTATGCCAAATCTGCAAAAATACCTATGTTAGAGCCGTCGGATTCCGGGGAAGCCTATGCATTTGCAAAAGCTGCCTTTGAACTTTCCGAGGAGTTTGACACTCCGGTTATCATTAAAATGTGTACCAGGGTTGCCCATTCCCAGAGTATTGTCGAGCCTGGGAGCAGGGAGGAGAGGGAGCCAAAACCCTATGAGAAAAATATAGCAAAATATGTAATGATGCCGGCAAACGCCATAGGCCGCCATCCTGTTATAGAAGAGCGTACCAGAAAACTTACGGAATATGCGGAAAACTGCAGGTTCAACCGGGTGGAAATGGGAGATACAAGGATTGGGATTATCACTTCCTCCACCAGCTACCAGTATGTGAAGGAAGTTTTCGGAGAAAATGCCAGTATTTTAAAACTTGGCATGATATATCCTCTGCCCAAAAAACTGATATTAGATTTCGCATCCAGGGTAGAAAAAGTAGTAATCGTAGAAGAACTAGACCCCATTATCGAAGAACATTGTAAAGCATTAGGGCTTACCGTTACAGGAAAAGACCTGCTTCCCATGGAAGGAGAGTATTCCCAGAATCTCATTGCACAGAAACTGGGAGAAAAAGTGCCTTCCTATAAGTCATTAGGGGAAAACCTGCCGGGAAGGCCCCCTGTTATGTGTGCCGGATGCCCCCACAGAGGATTATTTTACATATTATCCAAAAAGAAATGTACCGTTTTAGGAGATATCGGCTGTTACACCTTAGGAGCGGTGGCGCCTCTTTCCGCCATGGAAATGACCCTTTGCATGGGCGCTTCCATAAGTTCCATCCATGGATTTAACAAGGCGTTGGGAGAGAAAAGCGAAGGAAAGACCGTGGCGGTAATCGGAGATTCCACCTTTATGCACTCCGGCATGACAGGCCTTGCCAATATCGCTTATAACCAGAGCAATTCCACGGTGATTATTTTAGATAATTCCATTACCGGAATGACGGGACATCAGCAGAACCCCACCACAGGGTATAACATCAAAGGGGACCCTGCAGGAAAAATTGATTTGGAAAGCCTGTGCAGGGCAATGGGATTTAGACGGGTGAAAGTAGTAGACCCCTATCACTTAGACGAGTGTGAAAGGGTAATCGGGGAAGAATTGGAGGCAAAAGAGCCCTCCGTCATTATCAGCAGACGTCCCTGTGCCCTGTTAAAATATGTAAAACATGAGGCTCCTCTTACCGTGAAAGAAGAAAACTGTAAGGGTTGCAAATCCTGTATGCGCCTTGGCTGTCCTGCCATCAGCATTAAGAATGGCAAGGCAGTGATTGACAGTACCCTTTGCGTTGGCTGCAAAGTCTGTCAGCAATTATGTAACTTTGATGCATTACAGGCAGGGGAGGTGTCGGCATGACAAAAAATATTATGATTGTAGGAGTGGGAGGACAGGGTTCCCTGTTGGCAAGCAAACTAATCGGCCACCTGCTTTTATCAGAAGGATTTGACGTAAAGGTTTCCGAAGTCCACGGCATGAGCCAGCGGGGCGGAAGCGTAGTGACTTATGTAAGATACGGGGAACAAGTGTATTCTCCCATTATTGACAAAGGGGAGGCAGACTTTATTGTTTCCTTTGAGAAATTAGAGGCGGCCCGTTATGTGGAGTACTTAAAAGAGGGAGGCCGTATCGTGGTAAATACCCAGGAAATCGACCCTATGCCGGTTATTACCGGGGCAGTTTCATACCCCAAAGATTTAATCTCCAAAATGGAGAATCTGGGAATTACGGTAGATGCCATAGACTGTCTGTCCCTGGCAGAGGAAGCAGGTTCCGCTAAGGCGGTAAACCTTGTGCTTATGGGCAGACTGTCCAATTATTTTGATATTCCTGTGGAACGATGGGAGAAGGCAATAGAAGAGTGTGTGCCTCCAAAATTTGTGGAAATGAATAAGAAGGCATTTTTATCAGGGAGAGGAAAGTAAAATAGTTACATAAACGAAAATAAAGTGATAGGAGAAAAAAAGTGAAAAATTATTATCAGCCGGAAATTGAGACAATGCCCTTAGAAAAGCTTCAGGCGCTTCAGAGTGAAAGGCTTGTAAAACAGGTAAAGTTTGTGTACGACAATGTAAAGTTTTATCAGGAGAGAATGGATGAGGCAGGGGTGAAACCAGAAGATATCAAGGGAATCGATGATTTACATAAACTGCCCTTTATCACAAAAGATGACCTTAGGGACCAGTATCCTTATGGGCTTTTGGGCGTGCCGTTGGAAGATTGTGTGCGCATCCAGTCCACCAGCGGAACCACCGGGCGCAGGGTAGTTGCCTTTTATACCCAGGAAGATATTGATGTGTGGGATGAGTGCTGTGCCAGAGCCATTGTTGCGGCAGGAGGCACAAAGGAGGATGTGTGCCATGTATGTTACGGATACGGACTGTTTACCGG
>CANRJF010000046.1 GCA_947630855.1 uncultured Lachnospiraceae bacterium | reverse complement strand
AAACACTGTATTTATGATACCACATTTTTCCATTAAAGAAAAGCTATATTTCAACTAACTTTGGAAAGATTCCATAGGGTTCTGACAAAAGGTAATTGGCATCACGGTCCTTTGTGTAGGATACACCGGATATAATACAATCATATTTATCACTGTCCACACCTGCAAAAATTTCGTCCCATGCCGTATCCACCAGTTCAAATTTCAGTCCCATTTCCTCTGCCAGCGCCTTAGAAACCTCCACGTCAAACCCAATGGGAGTGGCGCCGTCCTCATCATAATATTCCATAGGAGGATAACCCACCTCGGCGCCTACCATCAGTGTTCCTTCCTTTATGGTTACGCCGCCTGATTTTCCCTTGCTTCCACATGCCGCAAGAGCGGAAATAAGCAAAACTCCCGCCAGCACTGCCATCATCACTTTTCTCATATTCATTTCCTCTCTTTCTCAACTTTCCCCTGGGCATCTGCCCTCATATATAAAATAAGCCAAAGGAAATCCCAGTCCCCTTTGACCTGTTTTAATATAGCATATATTTTACACATAAACAAGTATATTTTTTATAGATAAGCTGCAACAAAGCCAAGTATGAAAATTTAAGGAATATTTGATAGTAATATCCGTGTTGTTGTGGTAGAATGGTATTCAATTTTACATGCGGATATATGGAAAAGAATTTATAACGACAACTTCAAGCTTTTCGAGGAGAAGTGTTTAACACAATAACAAAATACGTATCACAGCGTCAGGGCGCATAGAACTTGTTGCCAACTTCCCCGACGTGTGCAATCTTATAGGGCAGGACGAGGTATCTAAGACCATAGGCAGTTATATTGCGTTTTTATACATTATCTGTTCCTAAACATTTTTTCAGTAAATCCAATGCCAGCTTCATTTGTGGGCTTATCCATTTATTTTTATGATAAATATAAAAAGAGTCATATGTTTTTTCATCAAGTTCCGTTTTAATTGGCATAAGAGAGCCATTTTTCAATTCTTCCCCAATGGAATAAGTGGGAACAACCGCAATTCCTAAATTATTCATAACACATCTTTTTACAGCTTCTATACTCTGCACTTTCATGGGCGGATTAAGAAGAATATCCTTTTCGGAAAGGTATTTATCCATGTCCAACTGATAATAGCCGTCCGGCTCATTACAGATTAGGCTGAACGGTTTGCGTTGGTGTGGTGTGATAAAATCAAGCAGACTGTTATTAGCAAAAGGAGAAGCAACAAGAACCGCTTTATATTTGCCAAGTTTTTTATGTACGACACTATCGGGATAACTGTCTTTTTCACAATTTATGCCTATGTCGGCAGTACCGTCCGCAACAGACTGATTGATTTCCCCTGATTGTATGGAATTGACTATAAGCTGCACGTTGGGAGCTTCATGGGTAAATGCCTGCATAAATGGCTGCATATTGTATATCAAAATAGAATCTGGAATTGCCAGCTTTAATGAGCCGGATATTTCAGACAGACTTTTGCCATAATTACTGATTTGCTCTGCACCTTGTAAAATCATATCAATATAAGGCATAATATCTTTCCCTGCTTGTGTAAGTTCCATGCGTCTGCCTATTTTCTCAAATAATTTCAAAGTTAATTCTTCTTCAAGCTGTTTTATTTGGAATGTGACCGTAGACTGCGTATAGCCTAACTTATCCGCCGCTTTTTGAAAACTTCCCATTTCAAGGATTGTCTTGAATGTAACCAAACTTTTTGTATTCACTTTTTATCACTCCTTAATACATTCAATATATCGAATTAAGTTATCGAAATTATTAAATTTTTTAATTCATTTTCTTGTGCTATTATAAAACAGCAGACAGAAAATAGCAATCAGTATTCAAGGAGGTTATATATGAATTTCAAGTTTAATGAGGACGAGCAAAAAGTAATAGACCTCATTCACGAATTTGGTGTAAATGAGGTTGCACCATTGGCAGCGGAGATTGACGAGCAGGAACGCTTTCCTGAAGAAAACAGAAAAAGGCTGGCTGAACTTGGCATGATGGGGATTTGCTACCCGAAAGAATACGGTGGTGGCGGACATTCCTATGTTGCTTATATTGCAGTAATTGAGGAGTTGGCAAAACACTGCTCCACTACATCGGTTATGTTATCTGACCACCACTCTTTAGGCTCTTTCCCTATTTCAGAATTTGGCACAGAAGAACAAAAACAAAAATATCTTGTGCCACTTCTGAAAGGGGAAAAATTAGGGGCTTTTGCGGTAACAGAACCGTCCGCTGGAAGCGATTTGGGAAATCAACAGACAACAGCAGTTGACAAAGGCGATTACTGGCTGTTGAACGGTTCAAAAATCTTTATCACAAATGGTTTTTATGCCGATACCTATTTTGTAACAGCTATGACAGATAGAAGCCAGCGCAGCAGAGGTATTTCCGGCTTTATTGTAGAAAAAGGCACTCCCGGCTTTACTTTCGGAACAAAGGAAAAGAAAATGGGTATTCGTGGTTCTGCCACATATGAGTTGGTTTTCCAAGACTGTAAAATTCCAAAAGAGAATTTATTGGGGGAATTAGGAAAAGGCTTCAAAATGGCTCTTATTACCCTGGATGGTGGGCGTATCGGCGTAGCTGCCCAGGCATTGGGAATAGCACAAAGCGCTATTGACCATTGCAAAAAATATGTTACGGAACATATGCAGGGAGAACAAAGGATTTCACAATATCAGTTCACGCAGTTTGAACTTGCTGATATGCAGGCGAGGGTTGATGCAGCCCGGTTACTGGTATATCGTGCCGCACAGGCAAAGCAGGATCACGAGCCATTTTCACATCTTGCGGCTATGGGTAAATTATATGCAGCAGAAGCCGCTACAAATGTGACACGCCGTTGCGCTCAACTTGCAGGTTATGATGGATATTCAAGAGATTTTCCATTTGAGCGTTTCATGCGTGATGCAAAAATTACAGAGATTTATGAAGGCACAAGTGAAGTGCAGAGAATGGTCATATCTTCATGGATGGGCATTAAATAATTTGCGGCACATGATTGTATACAATGGTAATCAGCAACGCTGATTTCGCAGTTCGCACCTTTACCTCCGAAAAAGCCGTCCTAATGCGAACATTCCAATATCTGCACCCATAAGAAAACCGGGGTGCGGTGGCTATGTGATAGCTGCCGCGTCCCGGCTCTTTTTTTGCTCTATAAACGAGAAATTACTTGTTTGAAATTCCTTTCATTTTCAACACTTGCTTCGTAACCTTAAAGCCCTGGCAAGCGCCTAAAAGATTTAACATAGAATCGAAGTAGAACTTTTAGAACGAGCTGGCGTTGTGATTGCAAGCAATCCGGGGATATTTGACCCTCGCGGCAGTCGCCAAATGCCTGCAAGCAGTCACTTGGCTCGTTGCTCGCGGAAACAAACCATAAACTGAATACCCCAAAGTGCGTGAGCGTTTGCATAACCTTTTAGAGCAGAGCGAGAAGATAACGCCGAAACAGTGGAAAGCGGAAATACAGTCCTTACAAGCGGAATATAACAGTATCAGTAAAGAGAAGTCAAAAACCGCCACAGAATTAGCTTATGCCGAAGTAATCAGCTACAACAGGAAGAACCTTGAGAGGAAACTTCAGAACGGGAGCCGACAGCAATGCAGGCATATAGAGAGTAGAACCAATACACAGCCTAATCAAAATAAAAAGTAGAATGATGTGGAGTTATAGAAAAATTTCACGAAAAATTCAGTTTTCAAAAAGAATTGTCCGATGTATAATAAAAGCAGTGAAAGAAGGTGATATTTTTGAATACAACGGAGCAGACACATATAGGGGCAACGATGAAATCGGAAAGCTAATGCACGATTTTTCATGCACAAACCCCGATGATATGAATTATGAAGCACTTGCTAAAAAAGCACGATATTTTAAGCAAGACGAGAAAGGAGTTGCTACCATGTGTAAAATTATGGAAGATATGAGGAATGAAGCAGTACAGAATAAAGCAAAAAAGACGGCGGTTCATTTAATAAAATTAGGCAAGATGTCTTTAGAGGAAATAGCGGAAGCTACGGAGTTATCTCTTGATACAGTTAAGGAATTAGAAAACCAAACAATACAGTTAGCATAATTAATCAAAATTAAATATGGTAACAGCGTTAGGCACATGGAACAGTATTGTAAACCATGCGCCTTTTTGCGTTCAAAGGAAGGAATAATGAGCGATAACATTTCTATAACGAAATCCAGTACCGCTTCATGGTACAGCCGTCAAAAGCCAATATTTGCAAGGGTTTTCGCGGGTTAATGCTTGTTGACAGCACAAACTCAAATACTATTTCTTCTCCCACCTTCTACTGCTTTTTGGGCAAAGTCTTTGTGAGAATCAAAGTATAAACCACAACAATCGCCATCCGTGAAAGACTAAACAAAATCCTCTTTTCATCTGTCATCCCCGCCTCGTTTGAAAAAACGCTCACCATATTAATGGCAGAATGGGTGATAATGCAGGGAATAAGACTGCCTCCCCGGTAAAATATGGTTACAAACAGAAAACCTATGGCAATTGCTCCGCAAATCTGACAAAGATTCTCCACAACCCCCATACCGCTGCCGTTAAAGAGATTCAATATATGCCCCAAACCGAAGGTAACGCTTGAGATAATAACAGCCTCTTTTACATTATCTTTTGCAATTGCCCTAAAGAGAAACCCCCGGAAAATCACTTCCTCCACAAAACCTACAAAAAACATGTTGCATATGTAACAGAGCGTATCGGCCGGGGGAAAATTGATTGCTGCCCCGTTCCAAAGATTATGAGACGCCAATATCAACAGCGGAATATACCAAAGAAAACTGCTGGCAGGGACATCTGGTTTACAAAGCCCGTACCGCTCACTCAAATCATTTTTCTTAATAAAACCAAATATAATTACAGTCAGCACAATATTAAAAATCCCATTGACAAAGTATTCAATTCCTGTTACAGCGTTTAGGGAATATGCCAGAGATTGAAGCATACAGTACACTACAATCAAAACAATTGCAAAGGTTAATTCACTTTTCTCATATAGCTTTTTCATTTTCTTCCTCCCGTATTGCCAGTATTGCTCCGCGGTAGACCTGCTCCAAATGGACAGATACAACATTTTCGTCAAATTCCAGTGAGTTGTTGGCAATTATGCTTGCATACCCGTGAACGAACATGGCCAGTGTTAAAAAAACTTTTTTCGTCTGCTCCATGTCTAATCCCATGGCTTCCTGCATGGCCGAAATAACAGGTTCAAGCTCTTTGGAATCTATCATTTCAAGCAGGCTGTTTTCAGCCACAAAGCCTGACTGGAACAGAAAGCGGAACAAATTTGGTTCTTCCACAGCAAAACGGATATAATTCAGTCCTATCCCAAGCATAACATCCTCCTTGGGATTAACATTCATCAGATATTCTGCATGAAATCTATCCAATTTTGCATATACCGCTCTTTTCATATCCTCAATTTTTGAAAAATGGTACATGACCGGCTGTGTTGAGCAGCCCAGCTTTTGTGAAACGGTGCGTGCATTAACATTTTCTGCTCCTTCCACCCTTGTGACCTGGAAAGCTGCGTCTATTACCATATCTTTTGTAATTCTCGCCTTTGGCATAAAATGTCCTCCTTCACATTATAACTCGAGTTATATAACTTGAATTATAATGTGAAAGTCCCGCTTTGTCAAGCCATATTATTTTTCAAAATAATTGCCCATAAAATCAAACCGGATGCACTCAAAATCCCCTTATTCCACAACCAGGCAGGATTTTCACCGTCGGCATCCGCAATCTTCAAGACGTGAAGCCAAATGATAATTAGTATGTTCCACAATGCGAAATTCACAATTTAATGATTTTTGGCAGCTGATTTCCTCACACACCCTTATGTGTTCCACAATATCCTTATCAGACGAACCATACAGCGGATAGATAACAATATGGCAGGAAGTTTCTTTCAGTACCCAACCTTGATAAACTTCTGTTCCAAGATCGGGAAACAGACTTATGATTTATTCCTCCTAAATACCTGCTATTTCAGACCTGCATGTCTATCCCTTTTGTTCCCCCGGACTTTCCCGATACCATAGACGTAATGCTTTCATCTGCAAAAATTTCATCTAATACATCAGACGGAATTTGCTGCCCCGCTTTCCAACCGGGGATTTTAGCTTTGACAGCACTGTTTACAGCGTGTGCAAGGTCTAAATGAAGTTGGCTCAACGTCCATGTTGCCGGAGAACGGTCACTTGCTTTTAAGGTTTTCACATAAGAATGTATCTTGTCATAATAAGCATCTGTTTCAGCGTTGTTATCGCCGGACATTCCGCCATATTTATAAAACTCTTTTTTCACATCTTCAAAGACGTGCTGCTTCATTTCGTCCGATACATCAATAATTTTTTTCCAATCCGTCCTGCCCGTTATTCTCATGCCTTCCACGCCATAAGAATTTTTCCTGCGCCCGGAAAGCAGGTCTGCGATTGCTTTTTCATTCCCTTTACTTACATTGCCCGGTATTTCCGAAAACGAAAATTTCCTATTTGCTCCTTTTGAAAAGAGCTGCATAATCCCTTGATAATTGTTTCCTATACGCATAATATAATCCTCCTTGCTATGTATTCTTTAAGCCGCACCCGAAAGGGCTATACAGATAAATCTATCTGTTCCCCCTTGCATGTTTCCTTTATTTTCACGTCTGCCGCAGGCTCATTTTCAGATACCCCGTTACTTGCTTTTTCTAACAGTTTTTCCAGAGTTTCCGCCCTTTCCAGACGTTTTTCCTTTAAGGCTTCTTCCTCTTTCTTCTTTGCACGTTTTTCCGCTATCTGCTTTTGTACTTTTTCTTTGTAGACCGTTCCGGGGTTCTCCATTGTGTCCTTGCTCCTGCCTACCATCCAGTACGACACTTTCCCGTTTTTGTCAATTACAACGCCTGCTCCAAGTATTTCATCATTATTTTCCTTTGCAAACTTTTCTATCCTGTCCGCATTGCCAGACATATCTGAAATGACTTTCTCATACTTTGCCGCTGCCGCCGGGTCTTTTGCCATTTTTTCAAGAATACTTGCAGATACAGCGACATTGTTATACCCACGGCTTCCAAGCATATAAGCGTCCTCCTGCTTCCCGTTCTTGAAATCCGCTACCGTGATATTCACGTCCGGGTATTTCTCTTTCAGCCCCTTCAGATAATCCTGCGTACTCCCCGAAAGCCCGCTGCTCCCGTTAGCCCTGTCTGCCACATATGTGTTTGTGTAATCCGTTACCCCTGTAATCGTCATAATTTCGGTCTCCTCTCTGTTTCGGTCCGCGCAGAACCGATGTCCCCCGGACATCGTGCGCCCTCCTTGATAAAATTTAATACTTTTATTGTTATTTTATACTGCTAATGGCGGTTTATCCGTCATTCTTTAGCCACCCATAATCCATTGTCATTCCTCCATGCTCCTTTCATTTTTTACCATGACAGAAAGGATAAACACCCTGCCGTCTGTCTTATAGCCCATTGTGCCTTGATATTTCTCTGCCGTATTTTTGATATTGGCAAGACCTATCCCGTGTATTTTTTTGTCCGCTTTGTCCGTTTCGGGAAGCCCCGTCTGCCGTTTCCGTTTCAGCTTCCCGTCAAAGCTGTTTTCTATCTTAAAAATCAGCAGCCTGTCTTTCTGGATAGAGGACAGCCGGATAAAGGCTTTCGCTTCCGGCTCTTTTTCCTTTAGCTTCCGGCACGCTTCTATTGCATTGTCTAAAGCGTTGCCTAAAATAACGCCTATGTCATAGCTCTGGATAACCAAGTCACGGGAGAGCAGCAGCTTCCTTACATCTATCTGCAAGTCCGGGACAATGCGTAACGCTTCATGGTATTTCATGCTAAGCAGGGTGTCAATCACACTGTTTCCCGTCTTAAAATGGAAGTCCAGACTGTCAAACGTCTGGTTCAGCCCCGACAGGTAGGCTTGCAGCTCCTCATTTCCACTTTCCCCCTTTTCGGCGGCAAGCCGCAGGACAACGGAAAGCGTATTCTTCATGTCATGCTTCATGCTCCGTATGCCGGAATAGACACATTCCATTTCCGCTATATGCTCCTGCATACTCCCGATCTGCCTTTCCAGTACAATCCTGTTGCTCCGTTCCCTGTTCAGATAAACCGTATCTTGAAACAGCTTTACCCCATACAGGATAGACAATAGGGACAAAAACAGGATTGCGGGGAAAATTACCAATAACAGCGGGTATTTATCATACACCGTTTCCACGGCATTTTCTTCCACCGTAAACATTATCGTTCTAAGCAGCGCACATAATAGCAGGCTTATCACAGCCGGGGTAAGGATAGATAACAATTCTATCCTCTGGATAACATAATCCTTTTCCCTGTAACTACGCACAATTCCTTTCAGTGACAGATATAACAGCAGAACGAGGGCAGCTTCCATAAGGAACTGGGTTCCGATTACACTTACCTTTATCAGTGTTTCAAAGGTTTTATTAGAAGTAATAATCCTTTTTTGGAAACACCAGTCCCATACCAGAAGCAGCTTATCCCCCGGCTTATCAAACAGAATAACCGCCAAAAAAACACTAATATCTGCAACTGCACGGAAAGCAACTACAAGAAAGACCGTGACCGCATGGAACGCTTTATAAAAGCATAGTGCTATGGCAGCAAGGACACAGAGGGATAACACCGTTTTCCAGACCGCTTTTACGCTTTCATACCCTGCCGGGGGGAGCCAGTAACCCGCTAACTGCAACAGCCCATATACAACCGTCACATACAACCCATGAAAGCGGCTTTTTGTTCTGCTTTCCAAAAAGCTCCCTAAAAAATATTGCAGGCAGTACCCTTGAAGCAGGACAGAAGCCGCCGCAAAAATCGTAAACATCAGATGTGTCAAACTATCCACAAGCCCCTCCATTCCCCAAATACCACATATACGCATCTACAAATTCGCCGTATTTTTTCTTTGTCAAATAAACGGTAGCCCCGCCCGTAAGCGTTATGCTGTCGCTATTGTACCCCGTGATATGCGCCATGTTCACAAGATACCCCCGGTGGCAGCGGTAGAACGTCCTGCCAAGCTGCGCTTCCAATTCGCCAAGTACGCCGTATGCTTCTATGACTTCCTGCGTGGTATGGATTTCCACTTTTCTTGATATGCTTTCAATATACAAAATATTGTCTGCGTCTATGGTAATACCCTTATTACTTGTATTGATAAAAAGCTGTTTTTTCCGGCGCATTTTCCGAAGCTCCGCTTCCCTTAACGCCTGTTCAAAAACTTCCGTAAATTTCTGCTCAGTGACGGGCTTTAACAGGTAATGGAACGCATAGAGGTCAAGGGCTTCAAACACATATTCCTTTATGCCCGTGATGAATACCAGAACGGTGTCTGCGTTCCTTTCCCTCACTTCCTTTGCTGTTTCAATGCCGTTCATTCCGTCCATCTGTATATCAAGGAAAATCATGTCAAACGGCTCTGCTGCGGCAATCAATTCTTCGCCGGACGAAAAACAAGCCACATGACAGTCCGGCTTTAAGTTTTCTATCATCTCATGGATATGCTCCCGGATTATTTTTTCATCATCAACAACCGCTATGTCCAAATTTTTCACTCCTAACCTGCAATATTTCTACTTAATCTATCGGCAAAAATTTTGTATTTTTTTGTGAAATGTAGCGAAAGGCGGTTTGAAATGTAGCGAAAGGAATTTCCCGCTATTACCTCTCTGCTTCCCGTACTCTTGATACAGCTTATCCTTTTTCTCCGTAAGCTCCTTATACACGGCTTAAAAAATTACGGCTTTCCGCAAGCTGGCAGTCGCTTTTGGATACCGCAGGATAATATAAATACCCTTTGCCCTGACGCTTTGTGGACAGTGCACCTTTCTTTACCAGGCGGGCAAGATATGTCTGAATCGTGGTTTTACTCCAATTTGTTTCCTTTAGCCCATCCAGTATTTCGGGAAGTGTCTGGGGAGAATTGCTCCATATAAGCTTCATTACCCGCCACTCTGATTCTGAAATTGAAATCTGTTGTTCCATATTTTACCCCTGTTGATTGATGTAATGTAGTTTTACGTATTTATCCTTAAAACTACATAGTGTCAATGCGAATGAAAGAAGGGAATGAAAATCATACATAATATTGTTTTCAAGATAATATTCTGATAAAATTAAAATAATTATTGTAAACAGTGGAAAACCTGTTTATCTTACCAAAAACGGATATGGTGCAATGGTGGTATTAAGTCTGAAAGAATACGCAAATCTGACGGATAATATTGAAATGAAACTTGATGAAGCTGACCGACAGGCGGCTATTTCAGAAGAAAGACTTTCCCACGAAACAGTCTTCGGTAATGTAAGGAGTTCAGTACATGGAAAATAAATTATGCAAACGACAATTGAAACTGAATGACTTGATGTGATAAAAAAATTGAAGGTGATTATGTAATGATACTTCAAGACAATGTAATCAAAGAATATTTAAAAAATGTTTATTTTGTAACAGGAACACCTTGTGGAGGAAAAACAACAATTTCACGAGAGTTGGCAAAACGACACAATTTATTAGTTTATGACATTGACGAGCAGTTTGCGAATCATCAAAAAATTTCAAATGCAGCTTTTCAACCAGCAATGAATAAAACTTTTAAAGATGCTGATGAATTTTTTGGGCGTACCGTGGATGAATATAAGAAGTGGCTGCTTGATAACACAAGGGAGCAATTAGACTTTGTGCTATTAGATTTGATACGTCTTTCTCAAAATCAAATTGTGCTGTGCGATTGCCATTTAACCATGGAACAAGCTGAAAAGATTACAGAACCATCCCGAATTGTTTTTTTAATAAAGGAACCTTCTAATATAATTGATGATTACTGTAACCGTCCCGACCATCAAGATTTTTTTGAGTTTATAAATTGTGCGTCTGACGTTGAAAAAGCAAAAGAAACATGTAATGCAACCTTGAGAAGCCTCAATGAAAAACATTATCGTGATATCAAAGAAAGTGACTATTTTTGGCTTGAAAGAACATCTGAAAGTACAAGTTGAGGAAACTGTAAAAAAGGTGGAGCATTATTTCAGGATGGTAAATTTGCCAGAAATTAAAAAGGTAGATAGAAATACAGAACTGGCAGATGCATGAGTCCATTTTATAGAGAATTTCTCTTGGACAGATGTGAAAGAACATACATTGCAGGTCTTCGTAATTGGAAGTTTAAAGATTCGGCGCTGTGTACCAGTGGCACACGGCGCCGCTAAATGCCTGCAAGCAGTCACCTGGGCTCGATGCCCGCGGGAATCCAGAGCATACTTATTTGGCTCACGGGTATAAATTCTCTGTCTCCTGCATGTAATTTGTTCAACAAAGCATGTTAAGATATCAGGGCCGTTATGCATAACGGAATAATTAACTGTCCCAGAAAATTAATTCCCATATGGTAATATACCCCATATTTTATGCCTTTCGTTTTAATGGTAATATAAGCAAACAATAAACCATGTACAATTGAAAGCAGCATATTCACCGGATTGAGATGTCCTGTCACAAAGTAAAATGTAGTCAAAACAACAGCATATATTTGTCCATATGGCAACAGCGCATGAAGCAAAATTCCCCGAAACATTACTTCTTCCACAATCGGCATCAGAATGCAGCTAAAAATCACTATATCGATTAAGTTGAATGGGTCTGCATTTATTATGTCCGCGGCCTGCATTGCGCCATTTTTCAACATATAAATTTCAATGCTAAAAAGAATAGCCATCGGCAGCAACGACAGCAAAATGCAAAGTAAATGCTCTCTTCCACTCATTTTTTCTTCACATTTAAAATGAAATGGTTTTAAATGCCCCCAGGCACGCATGACTATTACAAAAATCGGAAATGACAAAAAAACTGTAATGACAGAACCGCCTGCTATGTACAAATACATCCTCCATTTATCATTCAAATTCGTATGCATTAAAGCAAACGCAAACACTTCCGTCAGCAGGAATCCGCTAAGGTGGAATGCTAAAATTGCAATCCCTGCTTTTATTCCCATTACTATTTTACTTTTCACAGTCATTTGTTTTTCCTCCAATATTTCACTTCACCAATCAACAACCCCGTTGCAAACAACGGGGTATCAAACTTAATCTGCATGTTCCTTAGGGCCCAAATTGAAATAAGTAAAATCTGCCACATTAAAAAGTGTGTCTTCACCATCCGTAATATCCACATGAACGGCAGAAATAGTTTTCCCTGCCTTAATCACCTTTGCCTCACAGAGAACCTTATCCACATTTCTCACAGCCTTTAGGTACTGGATGTTACCGCTGACCGTGGTAACATAAAAACCATAGCTTGCAGCCGCAATTCCTGCCAGGTTGTCCGCCACGGAATACAGTGCCCCTCCGTGAACGTCTCCATATATATTTTCCATTTTCTTCTGCTTTTTCACTTGCGCAAGAACATAGCCCTTGTTCATTTTCAGCAGTTCAATATCAAGAGAATTGGCAAAAGGGTTTTTTGCCAGGATGCCCTGGCCCTCTTCCCTCAGCCTTTCATTATTTTCCGGTTCCGGCACTTTATGATTTGCTGTCATTCTTTTAATGCCTCCACCGCATCTTTCAGATAAGGATTTTCCTTCTTATAAAAACATCCTTCATCTGCTGCCTTTGCCATTTCCGGCTCCACAGGAATTTTCCCTAATACAGGAATAGACAGTTCTGCTCCCACTTCCTCTACATGGCTTTCCCCGAAAATTTTAATCTCTTTTCCACAGTCCGGGCATTTCACATAACTAAAGTTTTCCACTATTCCAAGTACGGGAATATCCATGGCTGCTGCCATATTGTAAGCCTTTTTTACAATCAACTGCACTAACTCCTGAGGGGATGTGACAATTATAATACCGTCCACCGGAATAGACTGAAATACGGTAAGGGGCACATCTCCTGTTCCCGGAGGCATATCCACAAACATGTAATCCAAATCTCCCCAGATTACATCTGTCCAGAACTGTTTTACCGCGCCTCCGATGACAGGGCCTCTCCAAATCACAGGAGCCTCCTCATCATCCATTAAAAGGTTGATAGACATAATCTTTGTTCCGTCCTCTGCCTCCATGGCGTAGATGGCATCTTCCGTGCCGTATGCAGGGCCATGAATGCCAAACATTTTAGGGATGGAAGGGCCTGTAATATCCCCGTCTAAAATTCCTACCTGATATCCTGCTTTTTTCATGGCAGATGCAAGGGATGCGGTGACAAAAGACTTGCCAACTCCCCCTTTTCCGCTGACTACACCAATTACTTTTTTCACGGAAGAATGCTGGTTGATAGCTTCCTTTTCAATACCGGCACTCTGCTGTTTGCTTGTACATCCTTCACAACTTTCTTTCGTGCAGGTGGATGCCCCTGCACATGAACTGTTTTCTGGCATATTTTCTCCTCTTTTCATTGCAATTTTTTATTTATAACATACGATAAAAGTTCATCTAACAACAGGTTTGCACACCCTTCCTTGCTGTGCATCCCCATATCTGTCTCCTTCTCTGCCGTAATCAGAACAAGATGATTGGTTTCTCCTCCAAAACCAGCGCCTTCTTCCCTAATACTGTTGGCGGCAATCATATCCACATTTTTCTTTTCCAGTTTTTTTCTGGAATTAGAAAGGACATGCTCTGTCTCCATAGAAAATCCACAAATGCACTGGCCTGGTTTTTTCCTGGCGCCAAGTTCCAAAAGAATATCTTTTGTACGCTCTAATTCAATTACCAGCTCTCCGTCTTTTTTCTTGGTCTTTTCCGCATTTACTGTTTTGGGACGGTAATCTGCCACCGCTGCGGCTTTTATGATAAAATCCTGACTGTCTGCTTCTGCCATCACCGCCTGGTACATTTCTTCTGCCGTAACTACGGAAACGGCTTTCACGCCTTTCGGGGGAATCAGTTCCACCGGGCCGCTCACAAGGGTAACTTCCGCTCCCCGCTCTGCCGCTGCCTGTGCAATGGCATATCCCATCTTTCCTGTGGAATGATTGGTGATAAAACGCACCGGGTCAATGCTCTCCCTGGTGGGACCTGCGGTCACTAATACCTTTTTCCCCGCAAAATCCCCTTTTTCCCGGGATTTTGTCAGTTTTTTTACAACGGCATCCACTAGCAGAGATTCCTTCGGCAGTTTCCCTGCCCCTAAGGCACCACAGGCAAGATGCCCCACCGAGGGCTCTATAAAACCATACCCAAGCATTTTAAGTTTTTTTATGTTTTCCTGGACAATGGGATTTTCATACATGTGGGTATTCATAGCCGGAGCCACAAGAACGGGACAAGTGGCCGCCACTATGGTGGACGTCAGCAAATCATCTGCAATGCCGTGTGCCATTTTCCCTATGATATCTGCGGATGCCGGAGCCACAAGAATCAAATCCGATTCCTGTCCCAAGGCAATGTGATGTATCTCCTTAGGATTGCCGCGGTCAAAATCATCCATAATACAGGGATTTTTAGTCAATGCTTCGAAAGTGTCCGGCGTAATAAATTTTGCCCCCGCCTGGGTAAGAATTACCTGCACATCACAGTGAAGCTTTCCTAACATGCTTGCCACATTTGCCATCTTGTAAGCCGAAATGCTTCCAGAAACCCCTAATACTACTTTTTTTCCTTTCAGCATAGTTTTTCCCTCTAAACTTCCTTTAATGCACCGTGTTTCTCATAACGGGTCACAGATGTAATAGCATTGTTATCATCCACAAACACCACTTTAGGCGGATTTTCCCTGATTTCCTCCGGCGCCATCCGGGCATAACTCATAATAATGATTTTATCCCCTGTGGATACCATCCGGGCCGCCGCTCCATTTAAGCAGATAATCCCGCTGTCGGCTTCCCCTGCAATCACATAAGTCTCAAATCTTGCCCCGTTATCCACATCTGCAATCTGTACTTTCTCATATTCTACAATGCCTGAGGCTTCCATCAAAGTCTCATCAACAGTAATGCTTCCCACATAATTTAACTCTGCCTGGGTGACTGTTGCACGGTGGATTTTGCTTTTTAAAATTTCAAGTGTCATGTTTCCGTTTCCCCTTTCTTGTCCTGCCTTTTGGACATACAGGTATCCCCTTGCGGGGTTTCCCCTTTCCTGTCCTGCTTTTTGGACATACAGGTATCCCCTTGCGGGGTTTCCCCTTTCCTGTCCCGCTCTTTGGACATACAGGATATCATCTTACCTCTGCAATAAAATTATCAATCAGACGGGTGGTTCCGATATAAACCGCTATGGCGGCTAACACTCTGCCCTCTGCCTTTTGAACAGGCTGGATGGTATCTGCATCCACCATCTCCACATAATCAATTTTTGCCATAGGTTCGGCATCTATAATTGATTTCATATGGGCAAGGATTTTCTCTGCCTCCCGCTCCCCCTGTTTTATCATTTCTTCCCCTGCAAAAATTGCCCTGGAAAGCACTAATGCCGCCTGCCTCTCGCTGGGGTTTAAATAGGTATTCCTGGAACTTTTTGCAAGACCGTCCTCCTCTCTGATAATGGGACATCCAACAATTTCTATATCCATATTCAAATCCCTGACCATACGCCTTACCACGGCAAGCTGCTGGGCGTCTTTCTGGCCAAAATAAGCCCGGTCCGGCATGACAATGTTAAATAACTTGCTCACCACCGTACATACTCCACGAAAGTGAGTAGGACGGCTCTTCCCGCAAAGCCCCGCGCTTACCTGCTGCGTTTCCACAAAGGTGGAAAAATCCGGGGCATACATCTCTTCCGGTTCCGGGTGGAAAATCAGGTCTGCCCCTGCTGCCTCACAAAGGCTCTTGTCCGCTTCAATATCCCTGGGATATGTGGATAAATCCTCATTTGCCCCAAACTGGATGGGATTGACAAAGTCACTGACAACTACTTTGTCATTTTCTGCCACTGCCCTGTCAATCAGGCTTTTGTGCCCCTCATGCAGATAACCCATAGTGGGAACCAGCCCTACGGACAATCCCTGTTTTCTCCATTCTTTCACCTGACGCCTTACTTCTTTTATGCTTCCTGTCAACTCCATAACCATATCTCCTTTTTCTATGTGACATTTGACCGTATATGCGAATGTCCAAGGTCTTTTTTATGATATAAAAAATGGGCAGAACCCTGCCCAGATATACATCAACATCGGGAAAAATGCCTCCGGCATTTCTCCCACGCTATAACAAAGAAACTTTATCCTGTATATATGGTACAGTTTCAAAAATTGAATACCGTCCGTCTGAAACCGAGGCTGCCGCAACTCCGTTTCCTAAGCAATACTAACACATATTTGTATACAATGCAAATATAAATTTCTGAATCATATTCTTACATCAAAGGCGCCAGCAAACGAAGCAGACTGTCTGTAATCACTTTAGCCGAAAATCTTGCCCGTTTATACTGCTCCGTTACCTCTGTACATTTTTCCAGGGTATCCAAAAAATCCTGCTCAATATGGGATATAGCCTCACAACCGTACATAAGCACGCTGTTCTCAAAATGGTGGTAAAGGCTGCGGTAATCAAAATTGATGGTTCCCACTGCGGCCATTTTTTTGTCTGCAATTGCCTCCTTGGCATGGTTAAACCCCGGGGTAAATTCATAAATCCGCACACCGTGCCGGACAAGGCCCGCATAATAGGAACGGGTCATCCTGTAAATAATTTTTTTATCCGGTATGCCGGGAGTGATAATCCGCACATCCACGCCCCGTTCCGCTGCCATGGAAAGTTCCCTCATCATCTCATCACTGATAATCAGATAGGGGGTGGAGGCATAAAAATAATGTCTTGCCTGTTTTATCATATTCAGATACACATTTTCCCCCACCGCCTCCTGCATGGGGCTGTCTGCATAGGGCTGCACAAAACAGTTTTCTTTTGGAGAATATTCCTGTTCCTTAAGATATGGCTCATACTTCTCCTGGGACTTTTCCGTCAGATTCCACATTTCAAGAAACATCACCGTCAAGCTATTCACTGCATCCCCTGTAAGTTTTAAGCCGGTATCCCTCCAACAACCGTAAGGATGGGTAATATTAAAATATTCATCCGCCAGATTATATCCCCCGGTAAACCCGATTTTCCCGTCAATCACCATAATTTTCCTGTGGTCCCTGTTGTTCATAAAAATCTGCATAACTGGCATAACAGGGTTAAACGCCTTGCAGGCTATACCCAGTGCTTCCATCCTCTTTATAAACTCAGGCGTAATAAAGCCAATGCTTCCCACATCATCATAAAGAATCCTGACTTCTACTCCATCAGCCGCCTTTTTTGCCAGAATATCTTTCATTTTTCCAAAGGCTTCCGCATCCTCAATGGCATGGTAATCCAGAAAAATAAAGTCCCTGGCATCCTCTAAGGCTAAAAGCTGTTCCTTAAAACCGTCACTGGCATCCCCGTAAAATTCCACATCTGTACCGCCATAAACAGGGTATTTCTCCTGGCTTAAAAGATACCGGAACTGATTGGCGTATTCAAATCCCTGCTCTTCCAGTTTTTCCATGACTTCCTGCTTCTGGTGTAAATGCCCCATCAATTCTCTGTGAATGGCATTAAACTTTATCCTGACTTTTTTTATGGCATCTTTGTGGCCGAACAATCCGTAAATGCATATGCCGAAAACCGGGAAAGCCAGAATAAATATAATCCAGGTCATTTTAAAAGCGGCATTGGTAGGTTTCCTGTAAATCCACAATGTAAGCACAAATGCAACAACTGTGCTGAATAAGGAAATAGTTGTGGAATATCTGTTGAGACGGAAGGCTAACATAACAAGCCACCCCGTCTGCAGACAAAAAGCCAGGGCCGCGAATGTTAATCTTCCTACACTGTTTTTTACATGACTTTTGCTCTCTGATCTCATAGCTCCTCCTGATTGTATGTTATGTTGTAATTAATAAACATGTTCCAATTCAAAATCTGAATAGACACCATTCTCCACCGAAAAAGAAAAAGCTATTCCCAACGTAACTAACGCGCTTCCCATGCTTATATTCTCGCCGTCCCACTGAACATATCCATTCAAATCACTCCAAATCTCCAATGTTCCTAAAATACGTTCTATATCTCCATCCTCTTCTATCTCATAATCAATCACTTTCATTTTCTCAATATTATCCAATTCTGCAAAATCCACTTCATCCTCAAATGCACGGAATAATTCATCTTCATCCAGAAAATTTAACTGGAATTGTCTCTGGTACTGCAATATTTTTTTATATAAATATGTTTGTTTAAAATCCTCTTTTCGGTAACATGCTATCAAAAAATTTCTCACATCTGCCTGACCTAAACTTTTTTTATTATAAATATCAGCGGACTGCTCCAACTGTATTTCCATAAGAATATCTTCTTTCGTCCTATTTTCCCTTATTGAGTCCATTCTTATACAATTCTCCCAGGTCTATCTGTAAATTTCTGTTTCCATTAATTATCTGTGGTGAATGGGTTGCAATCAGAACTGTCATATTTTTTAAATCATCCATAAACATTCCCTGCCAAGCAATATGCAATGACATCTCCGGCTCATCAATCAATAAAATTGTGTCGTCCTCAGCCTCAAATAAAAGTGTGTAAAACAATGCGATTGTCTCTTTCTCCCCGGAGGATAAATCAGACAACTTTATGACATTACCTGAAGAATCTTGGATTACAATTCTGTTTTCCGTATTGGAAATCTGCATTTCCTTAAACATGAAACGCTGATTCACAATCGCTGTAAACAATTCAATTTTGCTTAATATTTCTTTATATTCCTGATATTTACTGTCAAAATCATCAAAATATACTTTTAGGGCACGTGAATCTTCGCTGGAAAACTCTGTAATTTTCAATTCCCGTATTCCTAATAATCCACTGGCATTTAATCTCTGAATGTGATTATGCATAATCTCTAATTTCTGCTGAAATTCTTCCCTGGAAATACCGCTTTTCTGACAAAATAAACGTTCTGGGAATGTACTGTCTAATTCGTTTGCTTTATCCAGATAACGTTTCTCTGCCTACTTAATACATTCATTCAGTTCCTTCCTCTCTGACATATTTATGTCCTGCAGCGGTCTGGTGCCGTGCAGCAAAAACCTGATATACTTCCTGCTAAGGCTTTTATTATTAAAAATAATACTGTCTTTTCCCCCACTTATCACTAATTTTAAAAGATTATCTTTTTTTATTTCTATTTTTTCAAATACCAATCCAAAAAAGAATCCCAAATCACTGTGGGCAACTGCATGAATGCACCGGATAATCGTTGATTTTCCAAAACCGTTGGGTCCTGTTAAAATAGTAATTTTTTCATCCTTAATATCTAATTTGTAGTCGAAATGTCCAAATAATCCCCAAATGCAAATTTCTGTCATGGCAGGATGCTCCTTTTTTCCTTTTCTTTTTACCGCATGATTTATATCTGTTCTGAACAGTTGTCATGATTTCATTATACATAAATGGATGCAGATTTACAATTGAAAATTGTTTCTTCATATGGACAATCATTTGTCTGTGACAGCCAAAAAAGACATTGGAATTAAGCTCCAATGCCCCTTTTGCTTCATAATATGCACTTATTTATAATTTACAATCTTTCCAAAATCCGGTTTCAAAGAAGCGCCGCCTACTAAACCGCCGTCGATATCCGGTTTTGAAAATAATTCAGCAGCATTTCCTGCATTGACAGAGCCGCCGTACTGGATGCGGATACATTCTGCCGTTGCATCATCATAAACCTCTTTGATGCAGTTACGGATTGCTGCGCAGACTTCTTCGGCCTGGTCGGAAGTAGCCGTCTCACCGGTTCCGATTGCCCAAATCGGCTCATAGGCAATAACTGCTGTCTTTGCCTGGTCTGCCGTTACATTCTGGAATGCAATCTTAATCTGCATACGAATCCAGTCAATGTATATACCCTGTTTTCTCTGGGTTAAAGACTCGCCGCAACAGATAATGGGTGTAATGCCGTGCTCGAAAGCCTTTAATACTTTCTTATTTACCGTCTCGTCTGTCTCGGCAAAATACTCTCTTCTCTCGGAATGTCCGATAATCACGTATTTTACCCCTGCATCGGTAAGCATGCCGGGAGAAATCTCTCCTGTGTAAGCGCCGCTTTCCTCATAATACATATTCTCGGCGCCAATCTGGATATTCGTCCCTTTTGCTGCTTCCATTGCCGGGATAATATCAATAGCCGGTACACAGAAAACTACGTCTGCCTCATCATTTTTTACAAGCGGAGCCAGCTCTTTTACCAAAGCAACTGCTTCGCTGGGAGTCTTGTTCATTTTCCAGTTTCCAGCAATAATTTTCTTTCTTGCCATCTCATATTCTCCTTATTCTTTTCATTCCTATTCTTACACCTCAAACAGCAAGTGTTTGAGGCTGTCCTGAACAGTTACCCTACTTATCGTTTGCTGCTGCTACACCCGGCAGTTCCTTGCCCTCTAAGAACTCTAAGGAAGCGCCGCCTCCGGTGGAAATATGGCTCATCTTATCCCCAAATCCCAACTGGTTTACTGCCGCTGCGGAATCACCGCCGCCAATAATTGTAGTAGCGTCTGTCTCAGCCAATGCTTTTGCCACTGCAATGGTTCCTGCTGCAAGGGTTGGGTTCTCAAATACGCCCATAGGCCCGTTCCAAACAACCGTCTTTGCAGATTTTACTGCCTCTGCATACAGTTCTGCCGTCTTAGGTCCGATATCGCATCCTTCCCTGTCAGCAGGCATGTCTTTTACGCCACATGTCTGGATTTCCACAGGGGCGTCAATTGGATTCGGGAATCCTGCAACGGTTACGGAATCTACCGGAAGAAGCAATTTCTTGCCAAGTTTCTCTGCCTTTGCAATCATCTCTTTACAGTAATCAATCTTGGTATCATCCAATAAAGACTTGCCAATCTCGTATCCCTGTGCCTTTAAGAATGTATATGCCATACCTCCGCCGATAATTAAAGTATCGCATTTCTCCAATAAATTGGAGATAACATTCAACTTATCCGCAACTTTTGCGCCGCCTAAGATTGCAACGAAAGGTCTTACCGGATTTTCTACTGCATTTCCTAAGAAATCAATTTCTTTCTGCATCAAGTATCCCACAACGGCTGTGTCCACCAATCCTGCCACGCCTACGTTGGAGCAGTGTGCCCTGTGAGCCGTACCGAAAGCATCATTTACAAACACATCACAAAGAGAAGCCAAATCTTTTGAAAATGCCTCGCCGTTCTTTGTCTCCTCTATCCTGTAACGTGTATTCTCCAGTAAAATCACCTCGCCGTCTTTCATTGCTTCCACTGCTGCTTTGGCATTGGGGCCCACTACTTCCGGGTCTGCGGCAAATTTTACTTCCTGTCCTAATAATTCTGTTAATCTGGCAGCCACAGGAGCTAAGGATAACTCCGGTTTCGGCTCTCCCTTTGGTTTGCCAAGGTGGGAGCAGAGAATCACCTTTCCACCGTCTTTAATTAATTTCTTCATGGTTGGAAGCGCTGCTACAAGACGGTTCTCATCTGTGATTTTTCCATCTTTTAAAGGCACGTTAAAATCACATCTGCAAAGAACTCTTTTTCCTGCAACATTAATATCATCTACTGATTTCTTGTTTAATGACATGGGTATATGTCCTCCTTTACTATAATGAAAAAAGTCCGGTCCAAATAGACCGGACCCTTTTGAGTCTAATTATATACTCCAGAGTATACACATTTGCCAAATGATTTGCTGTTCTATGTGAAACAGAAAACACCCATTGGCAAATCATTTGGCTCTCAGGTATAACTCAATGTAGTTCTGTCTGTTTTATCACAGAACGGCTATCCTTCTTAGCCTAACTCTGAGAAGTATTTGATTGTACGAACCATCTGAGATGTATAGCTGTTCTCATTATCATACCATGAAACAACCTGTACTAAGTTGTCAGCGCCAACCATAGTCTGTGTAGCGTCAAAGATGGAACCTGCTGTGCTTCCCACAATATCGGAAGAAACAATCTCTTCCTCATTATATGCGTAGGACTCATTTGCTACGGATTTCATGTAATCGTTAATCTGCTCTTTTGTTACGGATTTCTCAACGGTTGCAACTAAGATAGTTGTAGAACCGGTTGGGCATGGAACACGCTGAGCGGAACCGATTAATTTGCCGTTTAACTCAGGAATAACAAGACCGATTGCTTTTGCAGCGCCTGTGCTGTTTGGAACAATGTTCACTGCTGCTGCACGAGACCTTCTTAAATCACCTTTTCTCTGTGGTCCGTCAAGAGTCATCTGGTCACCTGTGTAGGAGTGGATTGTGCTCATGATACCAGATTTGATTCCTGCCAGGTCATTTAATGCTTTTGCCATTGGAGCTAAGCAGTTTGTCGTACAGGAAGCTGCGGAGATAATGGTATCTTCCGGTTTCAGTGTAGTATGGTTTACATTGTAAACGATAGTAGGAAGGTCGTTTCCTGCCGGAGCAGAGATAACAACTTTTCTGGCACCTGCATTGATATGAGCCTGAGCTTTCTCTTTGCTTGTGTAGAATCCGGAACACTCTAATACAACATCAACTTTTAATTCACCCCATGGGCAGTTGTTTGCATCCGGGAATGCGTAGATTTTAATTTCTTTTCCGTCAACGGTAATGGAATCTTCTCCAGCGGATACCTTATCAGCTAAAGCATATTTACCCTGAGAAGAATCATACTTCAACAAGTGTGCTAACATTTTAGGGCTTGTCAAGTCGTTGATTGCTACTACTTCATAACCTTCTGCACCGAACATCTGTCTGAATGCAAGACGGCCGATACGGCCGAATCCGTTAATTGCTACTCTTACTGCCATTCTTAATTCCTCCTAGAAATATAAAATGTAAATAGTTACTTGGGATTTCTTCCCAACCTGTCTTCTATTTTAACCAATTTCTTTCCAAAATACAAGCCTTAACATTGACTTTGTTAAATTTTTCACCATTTTCCCATTTTTTTATGGAAAATCTGATTTATCGTCAATTTTTTCCTTTGCTTAAACATAAAGTTAAACAAGAAGCCCCCGGGAATTATATTCCTTGTGAAACATCTGATTTTATGCTATACTTCATGCAATAAAACTATACCCGTGAGCCAAATCATTTGCCAACAGGCATTCTCCATTGCAATAAGAATAGCAAATCATCTGGCAGATGTGTATGCTCTGGAGTATAAAACAAGGAGAATACAGGATGAAAAAGCAAATCCGGCTGATTGCCCTTGATTTAGACGGCACGCTGTTTAACCGCGACCGCCAGATTACCCCTTATACAAGAGAAATGATAAAAGAAGCCGTAAACCGGGGGATTGCCGTGGTAATTTCCACCGGCAGGCCCTATGTGGGGCTGCCCTTAGAGGAGTCGGCAGAACTTGGCATCCAATATGCCATTACCACCAACGGCGCCGCCGTCTATGAGATACCAGGCAGGAAATGCCTTTATGAAAAATGCATGTCCGAGGATTTTTCTTATAAGATTTTGCAGGAAGTGTTAAAAAAGCATGTCCACTTAGACGCCTTTGTCCATGGTGATGCCATTACCCAGACTTCTACCTTAGAGGTGATACGCCATTCCAGCCTGCCGGAATCCACAAGGAATTATATTTTAACCACCAGGGAACAGGTGGCTGATTTGTGCCGTTATTTCAAAGTAAACCATCTTTGCCTGCAAAAAGCCACCATTAATTTTGAAAGAGAATCGGACGGCACTTTTGTAGACCGGGAAGAGACAAAGGAACTTCTTTTATCCTACCCCCAAATCCAGGTGGTTTCCGGCGGATACAACAATCTGGAATTTACCGGGGCAGGCGTTACCAAAGGCGCAGGGCTTCGGTTTTTGTGCAAATATTTGAATATTCCTGTGGAACATACCATGGTCTGCGGGGACAGTGAAAACGACAAGGATATTATGGAGACGTCAGGCTTTGCCGTTGCCATGGGAAATGCGGACCCGGAGATTAAAGAACTCGCCGACTATGTTACAACCTCCAATGAGGAGGATGGCGTGGGCGCCGCCATCAGGAAATTTTGTATCTGATCAGTACCTTCACAGATACATTGCAAAAATATTTGCATTTAGGAGGAATCTGCCATGTTTTGGGATACACATATGCACTGTAATTTTTCCGGGGACAGTAAAGCTGCGCCGGAGGATATGATTCTTGCAGCCATACACAAAGGGTTAAAGGGCATTTGTTTTACAGACCATATTGACTGGGATTATCCCGGGCCTACCCCCTTTTCATTCAACGGAGAGCAGTATTTTGTAGAATTGACGGATAAAATCGTGTCAATCGAAAACGATACTGCGGCTGTATCTCATCACAAGGAAGAGCTGGGCGTTGCCATAAGGACGGACGAGCCTGAAGAGGGAGACGCTTGGAAACAGTATGCGGGCACGTATACGGGTTCTAATGCGGATTACAGATACACAGTTGTCATATCAAACGACGGCATTACTTTGAAAGTGGACAGTGGAGATACGTTTGAGGCAACAAATATAACGCTCAGTTATGATTCCGATTGGGAAAAATATGACCTTAAATTTACCGTAAACGGCGTAAATTATACAATGGAATTTTATGACACAGGCGCAATATATTTGGAACGTGAGAAAAGTCAGTCGGCACAAATGCACAAGAACTGATTTCAAATCAACCTATCAAGGGCGCGGGATTATCCCGCGCCTTTTGCTTTCAATGACTTGATAAAAAGTTTGAGATATGATATTTTAATTTAAGACCTTTTTGAGGAGGTGAAGCCAATGATGATCAAACAGGCAAAATTTACGGTGTCGGTGGCGGATTTTCACAAGATCCCGGACTACGGCGCGCCGGAGATCGCGATCGCGGGCAAGTCCAACGTGGGCAAGTCCTCGTTTATCAACTACATAGTCAACCAAAACAAGCTGGCAAAGACCTCTTCGGAGCCGGGGCGCACGCGCCTTGTCAACTACTTTGAGCTTAACGCGGGACAGCTGTACTTTGTGGACCTGCCCGGGTACGGCTACGCCAGAGTCAACCGCGCCGAAAAGCAGAAGTGGGGGGAGCTGATAGAGGGCTACCTTCAAAACAGTCCCAACCTTATCAACGTGTT
>CANRJF010000045.1 GCA_947630855.1 uncultured Lachnospiraceae bacterium | reverse complement strand
TGTATTCTGGCATATGATACCGCAGCAGATTTTCTAGGGCTGACAAATGGGGGATACCGTCCGGCAGCACAGATTTTTGTACAGAAAGAACAGAATATTGAAGGAACTGAGCAGATAGTAATCCCTTCTTTTCAGGACAAAGAATATATGGAAAAGGACAGCCTTCTTTGCACTACGGTAAACCAGACAATAATTGATATGCTGGAACAAGAAGGAGATGAGCAGATTCTTACAGAGAGTTTATCCAATTATTATTTTGAGCATGGAGAATCCTTTGTGGGATTGCAGATACCAGTGCATGTGCAAAAGCAGTTTGACAAGTACAGCGGGTGGGCAGTGGAATATTATGATGAATAGGAATGAAGAATATGGAATTAATGGAACTTTTGTATAGAATTATGCAAGAACTGGCAAAGGCTCAACGATGAAGCAGATAGAGATGGCATTGCGCCAGGCAGTTAATATCATATTTTAAAAATAAGGGAGGAAGAAATTATGTGGCTTGTATTTGCATTATTATCGGCAGTATTTGCCGCCTTAACATCCATACTGGCAAAGGTGGGAATCGAAGGAGTAAACTCCAACCTGGGCACAGCCATACGTACCATAGTGGTTTTGGGCATGGCATGGCTTATGGTGTTTATCACCAACACACAGAACGGAATATCACAAATCGGCAGAAAAAGCTGGCTGTTTTTAATTTTATCGGGGCTGGCAACAGGGGCGTCCTGGCTTTGCTATTACAGGGCATTACAGATAGGGGAGGCATCAAAAGTAGTTCCCGTAGATAAGTTAAGCGTTGTGATTACATTAGTTTTTGCCTTTATATTTCTCCATGAACAGTTTACGGTAAAATCTGCCGTGGGGGCAGTGTTGATTACTGCCGGAACGTTGATTATGGTATTATGACAGGATATGATTTGTATATATTAAGATGGTGTAGAAAATGAAGGGTTATTTAATAGAAAAGTATACCGATATGGGCGGCGCCTACACGACAGGCAGGCTTTTGCAGGAAGCAGAAAAAGCAGGTGTGGATTTGTCTGTGGTGGGAATCGAAGATGCGGCGTTAAAAAACGGCGTATTATTCCACAGGGGAAAACCTTTAGGGAAAGCAGATTTTGTGATAAACCGTTACAAATATGGCGTGATAAAAGATTATATCAACAGCCTGGCAGACCATGGATACAATTCCCTAAAAGGGTTAAACCGCTATATCAACAAGGCAAATGAACTAATTGACCTTGCAGGCGGCAGCCTTTGTTTTCCCGGATACATTCTTGGAAAATCAGGGATTTCCTACGAAGAAATCATAGCATCTGTGGGCATTCCTTTTGTGGCAAAAGGTCTTTTAAGTTCCCAGGGAAGGGAAGTTTATCTTATTTCCAAAAGAGAAGAATTTGAAAAACTGCAAAAGCATCAAAGGGAAGAAGAACTGCTTTTCCAGGAGTTTATAGGAAACAGTTACGGCAGGGATGTACGTTTCTTTATGGCAGAAGGAGAGGTCATAGCCTGTATGGAGCGGCAGGCAAAAGAAGGATTCCGGGCAAATTTTGCCCTGGGGGGCAGCGTGAGGGCGTATCCGGCGGACGAGAGAATACGGGAGATTGGAAGGGAAATTTATAAACGGACAGAATTGAAATTCCTGGGGGTGGACTTGCTTTTTGGAGAAAAGGATTATGTTTTTTGTGAACTGAATGTAACCCCGGGGCTGGAGGGAATGGAGAAGGCAACCGGGGTGAATGTGGCGGGAAAGATAATTTCCTGTATAAAAGAGTTTTCCCGGTAAAGAGAGCAGAAAGGTGTGAAGAAAACAATGAAAACAGGGGAGAATCCCGGGGAAGGGGAAGGGTTTTACAGCAAACAGGAAGCCATAGATTTTATCTATGAATCCTATTTAAAGGCGAAACCTTATCTTAATTACATGGATTTGGACGCTAAAAAAAGGAATCCCAATCTGACAAAGAATCTGCTTTCCCATATGGCTTTTGGTGTCAATGTTTTAGTCACAGGCAGCAAAGGAAAAGGCTCTGTGGCCCATATGCTCTCCCGTATTCTGCAATCCGCCGGGGAAAAAACAGGGCTTTTTACAAGCCCCCATATTCTGGATTTTTGTGAGAGGATTCGTGTGGATGAAAAGATTATACCCGATGAAAAATTTTTGGAAATTGCAGGCAGGTTGGAAGGACAGATACGGGGTATAAAAACAAAACAGGGGGAGTATATAAGCCCCATTGGAATTACGGCAGCCATTGCATTATCTTATTTTAAAGAAGAAAATACAAAGGTCAATGTGCTGGAATGCGGCAAGGGGGTACGCTATGACGATACAAAAAATATCCGTCACGGGTACGGTGCAGTTACCCCTGTTTTTTTAGAGCATACAAGGGAGTTGGGAACCTCCATAGAGAAAATTGCAGAAGATAAAAGCCATATAATTGGGCCGGGGGTAAGATGTATTTTTCTTGCCAGGCAGCAGCAGGAAGTTTTTGATATTTTTTCTGCAAGGGCAAAAGAGTTTGATGTAGAATTGCAGCAGTATGGCGTGGATTTTATCAGCGAAAATGTATCATTTACCAGAGAAGGCATGGAGTTTGATGTGGTGACAAGGCATCAAAGGTATTTTGGGGTTAAAATCCCCCTCCTGGGATTCCATCAGGCCCAAAACTGTGCTCTTGCCCTGGCATTAGGGGAGGAAATCTGTGGAAATTTAGACGAAGAGAAAGTAAAAACATTTTTGGAAAAAACAGAGTATCCCGGCAGGATGGAAATTATTGATAAAAATCCCCTTACCCTTTTGGACGCCTGTATCAACCGTCAGTCGGCGCCTGTGGTAAAAGAAGTGATTGCCAGGATGCCCCATGAGAATCTGGGGGTTATTCTGGCAGTTCCAGAGGATAAAGATTACCTGGGGGTGGCATCTGCCTTTAAGAGCCTTGCAAAAACCATGGTGTTTACCTCCACCAAAAATCCCCATTACCGTTTTTCCAGGCAGCAGGCAGAGAGGGCAGGAGAACAGGGGCTTAAGGTATGCTATATAGAGGAGGCAAGGGAAGCTTTGGATTATGTGAAAAGCAAAGGAGCGGATATGATATGTATTTTGGGAACTACTTCTTTGATTTCAGAGATAAAGGAGGATGCCTCTGATACACGGGGGCTATGATTATTTCCGCTTCCCCAGCAGCCACTTATAAACAGCACAGGAAATGATAATCACATACCCGATTAAACTGTAAATATCCGGCGTCTGTTCCAGAAAGAAAAATCCCAGCAAAGCGGCAAAAATCACCTGGGTATAATCAAACACAGAGATTTCTTTTGCCGGGGCAAAGGTATAGGCCCTTGTGATGGACAACTGCCCTCCCGTGGCAGATACACCTGCCAGAAGCAGAATCACAAACTGGGAGGGGCTCATGGGCTTAAAGGAAATAATAAGGCCCGGCAGAGTTATGATACAGGAGAATACGGAAAAAAACATGACAATCACAGGGCCCCGTTCACCCATCTTTCCCAGTTTTCGCACAAACGTATAGGCAATGCCGGCTCCAAGCCCTCCCAGTGCGCCGATTAAGGCATAGACAGAAGTTAGTTGAAAAGAGGGCTTAATGATAAAAAGCGCCCCCAGAAAAGCAACGATAACGGCAAGCCATTCTTTTATAGATGCTTTTTCTTTCAAAATAAAGTAGGAAGCAATAATTGCAAAAAAAGGGGACAGCTTGTTTAACATATTGGCGTCGGAAATGTTCAGTCGGTCAATGGCATAAAAATTAAAGATAAGGCCTGTGGTTCCAAAAATGCTGCGAAACAGCAGGGAAGGCAGGCTCTTTTTTTGGATAGCAAACCCTTTATCGCTTTTTGCAAGCATAATGATGGAGACAACAGCCGCCACCGCATTGCGGAAAAAAGCTTTTTCCATGGTGGGAAGGTCGCCGGAGAGTCTTACAAAAAAGGTCATCAGGGCAAAAAAGAAGCCTGCAAATAAAATAGATATAATTCCTTTTGTCGTGTTGTTTTTAGTCTGTTCCATTTTTATTACCTTTCTTTATTCTGCATTATGTTACTATAATAGCATATTTCTAAAAAAATTTTAAGACTTATGAAACTTTTTGACCTTCTGATTCGTATTATAAGTAGAGAGGAAAATAGGTTATGACCAACACACAACTGGAAAACTATTTTAAAACTTATTATGCCCCATGCTATCGAATTGCGTTTACCCAGATGAAAACTAAATCCGACGCGGAAGACGTGGTGCAGGAGGTGTTTTTGCGCCTGTTAAAATACCGTCCGGCATTTGATTCAAAAACTCATGAAAACGCATGGATGATAAGGACAACCTTAAATCTGTGCCGGGATTTTTTAAAAAACAGATGGTGCAGTACCGTGGGAATCGAGGAACTATCCCTGGAAGATAAAAAAAGTTTCACCAATCCCTATGCAGATATAGATGAAACTTTTTGGACGTTGTTAGACCTCCCCCTGAGATACCGGCTGTGCCTGTATCTGTTTTACTATGAGGACTACTCCATAAAAGAGATGGCAAGTACACTGGAAGAACCGGAAAACACAATCAAGACCAGGTTAAAACGGGGCAGGGAAATGTTAAGAAAGAAGTTGCAGGAGGAAAATGTATGACAGTAAATGGAATCGGAAACAGAACATTTTTAGAAAAGATAGCAGGAAGCGGCAAAAAGACAAACGGCAAAGAAAAAGATTATGGCAATGTGGCAGGGGGATTTGAAAAAAAGCCCCGGAATCTGCAGGAGGAAAAACAGGCAAACTCCCAGACACCGGCATCGGGGAATATCCAGGTGGATTATCATTCCGGTTCCAGTAAGATTTCCAGGATGCTGGCGGTAACGGAGGCAGGAAGAATCCATGCAGAATCTACAATAGAGTGTGAGGCAAAGCACATTTCTTATGCAGAAAGCGACAGTGTAAAAGTATATGCGGAGTCTGGATACGCCTTAAAAGCCAAGACCATTCTGGATGAGCATAAGGTGTATATTGAGCAGAAAACCGAGGACGGCCAGGTAAAGGGATATATGGTGAATCCTCTAAAGGTGCCCGGGGATTCCGAAAACCCCATAGAACTTTTGGCAAAAGAGTGCTGGGAGGCAACGGAGAATGCCTTCAACGACGGAAAATTTACGGAGGCAAGGACAGAAGAAGACACAAAGGCAGGGGGAAAAACCTATCAGGAAGCCCTTGTGGAATTTTATGAATTTGTGGAAGACCGGGTAAAAAACGGGCCGCCGAAATTTCAAACCGGAGGGGCGGAATTTTCCATAGAAGAGTGGGATAAATTAATGGAGGAAGTGGACGGAGCCATTGACGCCTTTAAGGAAGAAATGCGGCAGCGGATTGCAAAAGAGAAAGAAGAAGCAAATCTTTCCACCGACACGGAAGAAAGGCAGCTTGCCATAGAGGGGGAACCGGAGAAAAAAGAGGCCGGGGCCACAAACACCCATCGGGGAATAGGATTTGATGAAGTGGTTGCCGGAGCAAGCAACCGTTATGCCCGTATGGCAGATGAAAACGGTGAGATAAAATACAACGGCGTGACATTCCAGTATGACAAAAAGAAAAAGCAGATTACATTAGGGGATGTGTCAGATAAGAGAAACGTGCTGGGCATACAATTATCCAACGGCTGTTATCTGAAAGTAAACCGGGATAATCTGGGAGATTTGACAAAAGCCATCGGTATGTTTTCCCCGGAGGACATCAATCTGATTTTAAGGGCTATCGCCCGGGACAACAAGGCAAGGGAAATGGAGTTTGCCATTGAGAAGGCGGTAAAAGAAGCAGGAATCGAATTAATAGAATAGATTAAAAAAGTAATTTTAACCCTCTTATGGAATTGTGAGAAAATCCATAAGGGGGTTATTGTATTTTACCCTTTACATTGCTATAATGGAATGAGTTTCACAAATCGCTGGAAAATATGGGAGGAGTATTATGAAGGCAGAGAGTAAAGTATTTTATCGTTCTTTAGCATCTCTTGTGATACCCATTACCATTCAGAATTTTATTACAAATGCTGTAAATTCGGCGGATGTTTTAATGTTGGGGTATGTGGGGCAGACGGAATTATCGGCAGTATCACTGGCAAATCAGTTTCAGTTTTTATTGTCAGGATTATTTTTTGGGATATCCTCAGGAGTTACCATGCTTTCTTCCCAGTACTGGGGCAAAAAAGATACGGATTCCATTCAGGCCGTTATGGGAATTGCCATGAAGATTGCGGTGGTGATTACACTGGTAATTGCCCTGGGGGCAGTGGGAATACCGGAAATTTTAATGAAGATTTATACAGGTGACCAGGTTTTAATAGAAATCGGCGCAAAATACCTGCGGGTAATCGGAATTTCTTATGTAATGATGAGTTTTTCCCAGGTATATCTGTGTGCCCTGCGAAGCATGGAGCGTGCCCAGATAAGTACATTAATCAGCACTGTTGCCTTAGGCTTAAATGTTGTGTTAAATGCCGTGTTTATTTTCGGTCTGTTTCATGCCCCGAAACTGGGCGTAGTCGGAGTGGCATCTGCCACGGTGATTGCCAGGGCAGTGGAGATTGTTTTGTGTCTTATAGATGCCGCAAAAGGAAAAAATTTTAAGCTAAAGTTAAGCGTTATGTTTGGAAAACACAGGCTGTTATTTCAGGATTTTTTAAAGTATTCCATTCCGGCTTTGATTAATGACTGTGTATGGACGGTGGCTTTTTCCATGTACTCTGTGATTATGGGGCATATGAATGCAGATATGGTGGCGGCAAGTTCCGTGGTCACAACGGTAAGGGATTTGTGTACCATTCTGTGTTTTGCTTTAGGGGCAGGAGTTTCCGTGCTCTTAGGTATTGAGATTGGAGAAGGACGGATGGAGGACGCCAAAAGGGACGCTTCTAAGGCGTGTCATATTACCCTGGCTGCCGGAATTTTAACAGGGCTGGTTTTAATTCTGTTAAGGCCGGTGGTATTTGCCTGTTTTACCCTTACAGACAGGGCTTTTGAATATTTGAACGTCATGCTTTGGATCAGCGCCTACTACGTAGTGGGACAGGCAATGAATACGCTGATAATTGCGGGAATTTTCCGGGCAGGGGGAGATTCCAGGTTTGGAATGATCTGCGATTTTATTGTCATGTGGTGTGTCAGCGTGCCTTTAGGTTTTTTAAGCGCGTTTGTATGGAAACTGCCGCCTATGGCTGTATATTTTATATTATGTCTGGATGAATTCTGGAAAATACCGGTGGTGTACAAACATTATGTAAGTTTTAAGTGGTTAAAGGATATTACAAGGGAAATGAAGGAGTAAAAAATGAGGGGACCTAAAAAATATTTGCTGGCAGGAATGCTTTTGTCCATAGGATTTTCGGTATTAAGCGGATGCAGCACAAGTGAGGAACGTTTGGAAAAAGAAGAGGCTTACCGTCAAATCGGTATCAATGCCATGGAGGAGGGAGATTACGGGGCTGCCATTGAGGCATTTAACAATGCATTGGAACAGGCAAGGGATTTAGGGCCAAACGAGGTGGATATCTGTTATTACAAGGCGGCGTCCCAGTTTGCCGCAGGCAGCCTTACCGGCGCCATAGAAACATATGACGCTTTGTTAGAGTATGATAAGAAAAATGCGGATGCATGGTTTTTGCGGGGCTGTGTGTACTTAAAAAGTAATGAGAGCAATAAGGCGAAGGAAGATTTTGACAATGCGGTGAAATATGCTTCCGACTACGAGATGTATCTGCATATTTATAATAGTCTGTCGGGGGCAGGCTTTAAGGAGGACGGGGAAGAGTATCTCACTCAGGCTTTAGACAAACGGGCAGGGAGAACGGCTAAGAATTATACGGTAAAGGGGCAGATTTATCTTTTGAAAGAGGATTTGACTTCCGCCCAGGAGCAGTTGGAAAAAGCAGTGGAAAAGGGGGATATGGAAGCCCGGCTTTATCTTGCCCAGGTTTATGAGAGACAGGGGAAAGACGAGGAGGCGGCAGAGTGTATTGACGCTTATGTGGAAGAGTATCCCCAGAGCAGCGTTGCCTATAACCAGAAGGGTTTAGAGCAGATGGAGCAGGGAAATTATACGGAGGCGCTGGAATTGTTTCAGGAGGGGTTAAGCCAGCAGAAAGTTACCAATGAGCAGGAACTGCGCAGCAATGAGATTGCGGCTTACGAGTACGGAGGGGAATACGAAAAGGCAGACGAGGCCATGGAGCGTTATCTGGCAGATTATCCTGATGATGAGGATGCGGTAAGGGAATATTACTTTTTAGGGAAAAACAGGAAAGAACCTGCAGAAAGCGGGGAGCCGGAGACAGAAGAGACACCGGAAACAGAAGAAACGACGGAGACGACAGAGACAGAAAGCGGGGAACCGGAGGAAGAAAGCCTGACAGGGACAGAAGAAGATTAATGATGCAAAGAATAGGAAAAGAGGCTGTGATATGGATAGAATCAGGGAGACGGAAGGGGAAGAGTTTCGGGAAAAAGTGATATTGGCAGGAATCAGCCTGGAAGACGGGGATGATACGGAGGATTCCCTGGAAGAACTTGCAGAGCTGGTTCACACGGCAGGGGCATTGACCGTGGGAACTATCATCCAGAAGAGAGAAGCAGTCCACCCCGGCACTTATGTGGGAAAAGGGAAATTGGAAGAGATTAAAGAGATGATTTACGAAACGGGGGCTACGGGCATTGTCTGTGATGATGAACTTTCTCCGGCGCAGCTAAGAAATTTATCGGATATTTTAGATGTAAAAATTATGGACAGGACATTGATTATTCTGGATATCTTTGCCCTCCATTCTTTTACCAGGGAAGGAAAAATCCAGGTGGAGCTTGCCCAGTTAAAATACCGTTCCAGCCGTCTTGCGGGCCTTGGAAAATCTATGTCCCGGTTAGGAGGGGGAATCGGCACAAGGGGCCCCGGAGAGAAAAAATTAGAGATGGACAGGCGTGTTATCGGGAAGCGGATGTCCCAGCTAAAGCAGGAGTTAGAAGAAGTAAAAAGACATCGGGATATTACAAGAGGCAGCAGGAAGAAAAATAATGTTCCCGTAGCCGCTATTGTAGGATACACAAATGCGGGGAAATCCACCTTGCTAAACAAACTTACGGATGCAGACGTGTTAGAGGAGGATATGCTTTTTGCCACATTGGACCCCACAACAAGGCTTCTTTCTCTTTCCGGGAAACAGCAGATTCTTCTTACGGATACCGTAGGATTTATACGAAAACTTCCCCATCATCTTATTGAGGCATTTCAGAGCACACTGGAGGAGGCAAAATATGCGGATTTCATTATCCATGTGGTAGATGCTTCCAATCCCCAGGCAGAAAAACAGATGCATATTGTATATGAAACCTTAAGGAGCCTTGGAGTGGAAAACAAGAAAATCCTTACTCTTTTTAACAAGCAGGATAAGCGGCAGGAAGGAGAGCTGCTCCATGATTTCAGGGCGGATAAGGCATTAAATATCTCTGCAAAATACGGGCAGGGATTGGAGGAAGTAAAAGACGCGCTGGAAGATTTTATGAGAGAGGATAAAATTCTCATTGAACGGGTGATTTCTTATGGTGATGCGGGGATTCTGCAGTTAATACGGAAAAAGGGTGAACTGTTGGAAGAAGAGTATCAGCCGGAAGGAATACTTGTAAAGGCTTATGTTCCTATGGAAGTTTATGGAAAAATAGATTAGTATATTATTTAATATATTTATTTTGCAGGAGGTATCTATAACAGTGGATTCACAGGATTTAAAAGCGGAAAAATGGAAAAATGAGGCGGAACATACGCCGGGAGTATTCAGCCCCACGGTAAATAAGGCTTTGAAAGATATTTATTACAGTTATGATATACAAAAGGCAGTGGAAGCTGCTTCATTTTTAGAAGCTGCCTCCGATGCAGGGGACGGAGATGCAACTTATATCCTGTCTCGGTGCTTTTGCGGGCCGGAGTACAGTTGGGAGTTCCATCCTTTTACGGAGGATGATGCCATGGCAAGAAAGCTGACGGAGAAAAGCATCCGCCAGGGCAGCGCCATGGGCGTTTTAGGCGCCATGCGCATTGGAATCCTCTCGCCGAAACTGGAGAAGGAGATGCCCTTTGATTCATTGTCGCAAGTGTGGGATATTATTCGCGAAAAGGCTTTGGCAGGAAGCCCCTTCTGCCAGAACATGATTGGCAATACATATTTCTGGCTGGATATAGTTCGTATTCAGGGTATCAGCGATAAGGATTTTCCCAGCAGGGCAAAATATGCAAAGTACCTGCGGGAAACGCAATTAGAGTGTATTCCCTGGTTTGAAAAGGCATACAGGGGAGGCATGGGCCATGCCGGACGGAATCTGTTTAATCTCTATTTTGACGGGGATGAGGGCACATTTGAACCGCAGCCCCAAAAGGCAGATGAAGTTGTGCGGATGGGTGCAGAACTGGGATACCCTGACTGGCAGGAACGGTATGCCAGACAGCTTTCGGAGGAAGAGGGTCGTGAGGCGGAAGCTTTTTCCTATTTCTTAAGAGCGGCAGAACAGGGGCAGATTACTGCCTGGGGATACGTGGGAAATGCGTACCAGTACGGTGAAGGCACGGCAAAAGACGTGCGCCGCGCATTAGAATGCTATGAGAAAGGAATGGATAAGTCTTACGGCTGCTGTAATGGCGCCGGAGAGCTGTATTTTCTGGGGCAGGACGGCATACCCCAGGATTACGCCAAGGCGGTACGGTGTTTTGAACAGGCACGTGCACAAGGCAGCGACTGGGGCAACGATATGCTGGGACTGTGCTATCTTTTGGGGCAGGGATGTGTCAAAGACCCGGTGAAGGCGAGGGAGCTTTTTCTGGATGCAGATGACAGCGATTTGAAAAACTATGGGTTAGGGCTTATTTATGCCGATGGCCTGGGGGTTCCTGAGGATATCAGGCTGGGTGTGGAGTTTCTTAAAAAAGCGAAAGATTATGAGCCGGCAAAGGAGGCATTAACCCATTATAAAAGAGGGATTTTGGGTAAGTGGTCAAGGAGATAATGGAATAAAAAATGGTTTTTGGAGGGTTGCCATGATACTAAATTACAAATTTGAAAACTTTATGTCTTTTCGTGAAAATGTAGAATTTTCCATGATAGCGCCAAAAACAAAAGTAAAAAACCGATTTCCTAATAATTACATTACTTCAGATGCCGGAATTGATGTATTAAAAACTGCCGTAGTAGTTGGAGAAAATGCTGGCGGAAAATCAAATTTTGTTAGAAGTTTATCCTATTTACAATCATTTTTTGTAGAGACTGAGACACCAAAAGCGTATAGAAACGCTATAAACACTAATAACATTGATGATTTTTGCCCTAAAAAAAATAAAACCACACAATCTTTTGATATTGAAGTATTCTTAAAAGAAAATACCCTGTATCTCTATCATTTGGAAGTAGATTTCGTGGGGATTGTAAAAGAGGCATTTTATTTCAAAAATCAGGCAAAAGACAGATATAAAAAAATATTTTCTATGGAAAGAAACGACTGCACGATAGAATGGGAAAATGAAAATGACTGCACAAATAGCGATAAGTGCCATGCCAAGGCTAAGACCACATATCTTTTGAATGTGCCGGAATCGGAGAGTGAAATAGAAAAATCTTTAGAAAAAGCCGCTAATAAAGAAAAAACATTTGGCTTAACTATAACGAAACTTGCAATGTTAGGCAATGAACATGCTATTACTTTTACAGACTGGATTAAAAATTATTTGTGCCCGGAGACTAATATTATAAATTATGATATCTATAAATCAATGAAAAACGAAGAGGATGATTTGCGAATCTTACATGATTCAAGGTATTTAGATATTTTTAGGATGATTGATTATAGTATTATAGAACTTAAAGTGGATGAAGAAAAGCCGTTTTCAAAAACAGTTATAGTCAGGCAAAAAAAGGACGGTAGTACTATTTCCCGAGAACTTGCACAGGATTCAAGCGGTGTTTGTGAATTTTTTGCATGGGCTGTTCAGATTTTTAAAGTAGTATATGAAAATAAGATTGTCTTTGCAGATGAAATGGATAGAGTGTTAAATCCTGTTTTGTCCGACAGAGTAATTGCTTTTATCTGCGGAAAAAAGCATTTGGGACAATTTGTTTTTACTACACACAATGTTTTACATCTCGATTTAAAAAATTATATGAAAGAACAAATCTACTTTATCACAAAAGACATTGAAACTTTGGAATCAGAATTATATTCATTAGCTGATTTTCCGGAAATAAGATATGAAACTACTAAAATATATGAATTTTATATGAAAGGTATTTTAGGAGGTACGGCTATTGAGTAGAAAAATACGCGTGACAAAAAAGAACTTCAAAGTTTTTTGTGAAGGAGATACTGAATATAATTATATAAACGAAATGCGCCGGCAGAAAAGGCTGTCTATTGCTTTAAAACCAGTGAATATGAAAGGCGGCGGTTATAGTAATTTTTTAGAACAAATCAAAATGGATGGTACTGCAAACTGTTTGGCAAAATTTATAATTATTGATGGTGACCGGGCGGTAACGGAAGACGGCGAAAAGAAAAATCTGCGGGAACTTTTAGAATATTGCATACTGCAAAACCGAAGCGGAAGAATCCCACATTTTTTAATTGTGGATTATCCCGATTTTGAACATATTGCATGTTTGCATACACCGAAATATAAAGGACAAAATGTTGCACAATATATTATCAAAGAATTGGGATATGAGAGTGTTGATGAATTTAAGGCGGACGAAAAAGTTTACAATGTTCTTAATACAAATGGAAACTCTTATGCCTTAATGTTATCATTACTGAGAAAGGAAAACTGTTTTGTAATTAATAATTACTCAATTAGCAAAAAGCAGTATGACATAAAAATTTCCACTATTTATGATTGGGAAAAATTAGGAAGAAAAGGCTCAAATATAAATGAATTTTTTGAGGTGATTAGTAGTTTTAATACATAAATTATAAGAAAAATGAATTAGAGCGCAAGCGGTTTATCTGTTTGCGCTCTTTTTTTCAGCAGTTTGCGGCGTTGACTATTCTGTTTGGTTAAAATATACCGCATATTCTTCGGAAAACAGGCCTGCACCCAGTCTGCGGACGCCGCCGTAAAGGTGGCGGCGCAGTACGGGTTCAATCTGGTCTGTTTTTTTGTGGTCAATAATATCCAGCATCTGCCTGTGGTCGAAAAGCACATCAGGCACATTTTTTGCCCCCACAATATCCAGGCGGATAAAACGGGAGTAATCCGAATGGGGGGCAGTGATGCGCTCCCAGAGATAGTTTTTATCCATGGCAGTAAACCAGGCTTCATGCATTTTCAGGTCTACCGCAAGAAATTCATTGATATCAAACCGTGACAGGTCATCGGCGGCCTGCGCCGCGTCAAGCATCTGCTCATAGCAGTAATGCACCCGGGCAATATCCGTGGGGGAACATGATTTTAAAAAATCCTGTAACACCATGGTTTCTACCGCAACACGCTCATATATCATCTGGTTGGCGATGTCCAGGTCGATGGGAGTGACCACTGTGCCCTTATGGGGGATAATGTTTACAAATCCATTGTGTTCTAAGCGCTGCAGGACACTTCGGATTGGCGTGCGCGAGACGTGGAAGCGCTGGCACAGGCTGTTTTCGCTGATGACATCCCCCGGTTTTAAAGCCAGGGAAACCAATTCTGTTTCTAAAATCTGATATATCTCATCAGCCGTATATGTATGTTCCATAATTACCTCTTTCATGCCTTGTATACAGGATTATTTTATTATAGCGAAAAACCAAGGAGAGAAGCAAGACTTTTTTAAAATAAAATTTTGTGAAAAATGCTGAAAAAAATGTTGTTATATGTAGAAATCCATGGAAAACAGGCAAAAATATTTACCAAATCCCAGAGGTAATCTGGCGTTTTTTTGATTTTACGGGATGGATATCAATAAAAAACACTTGCAATCGGTCGTTTCGTATGATACGTTATATTTAACTTGTATACAAGTTAAAACCCTTAAAATACAGGGATATAAGAAATATACGGAAAAAATATAATTACTTGTATACGAGAGAAACCATTAATATTAATTTACAGGAGGGTAAAAACATGAAAAAGGCAGTAATATCTATGATGCTTGCAATGACACTGACAATCGGATGTCTGGCCGGCTGCGGCGGTTCAGGCAAAACAGCCACAGATAATGGGGCTGGAGACAAAGCAGCCGCAAGTAACGAGGCGGCGGCAACGGAGGCAGAGAGCGGTTCCGATGGGGTTGAAGCTTCAGACGGCGGTGCAAAAGAGAGTGATGCAGCAGGAGGGGAAGACCCCTATGCAAGCCTTGGCAATTTTGAGATGACGGTAGGGCATGCCCAGCCGGAGGGAAATCCCCGTTACATATCCATGGAAAAATTTGCAGAAGATGTGGCTGAGAAAACAAACGGGCATGTGACGGTAAAGGTGTTCGGCAATGGCCAGCTTGGTACTGAAAAAGAAATGCTGGAACAGGTAGTGGCAGGTACGACCCAGGGCATGAGAGGCGGCCAGTTTGACTTCAGCCCCCGTCTGTTAATGTTTACGCTTCCGTTTTTAACACAGACACGTGCAGAAATAACGGCACTGCTGCAGTCCGACCTGGCAAAGAAGGTATGCGATGAGGCAGAGGGAGAGACCGGGACAGTTATTATCAATTTGTGTGATGCCGGCGGTTACAGGCAGTTTTCCAACAATGACCATGCAATCAAGACTCCGGCGGATCTTTCAGGATTAAAGATGCGTACTAACGGTATGACTACCATTGACAAGACATTTCTTGCACTGGGGGCAACGACTACCACGATTCCCTACTCTGACCTGTATATGGGCTTAAAGACAGGTGTTGCAGACGGACAGGAAAATCCATGGGTAAATGTGGAGGGCATGAAGTTCTATGAAGTGCAGAAATATTTCACAGAGGTAAATTATCAGTTCCATCCAGACCCGTTTTATGTGAATGCAAACTGGTGGAACGGGCTTCCCCAGGAATTCCAGGACATTCTTACAGAGTGCGCCACTGACATGGGCAATTACAATGACCAGTTGATTGATGAAAATTCCGAAAAAGCAAAACAGACAATTATTGACGCCGGCAGTGAAGTATATACGCCTACCGAAGAGGAACTGCAGCAGTTTAAGGATGCAATGCAGGTTGTATATGACCAGTGTATTGATGAGGGGATTTTAACGGAAGAAGAGTTAAAAGAAATGCAGGATATTGTTGCAAATGCCAAGTAACCGCAGGATGGAAAAATAAAATTTAGAGGGGAGATGGATATCATAGAAAAGCTAAAAAAAATCGGACAGAAAGTGTTTGATATTTATTTTGGAATCGGTGTGGCGGCAATGGCCCTTTTGGCTGTGCTTGTGATATTTACGGTTATTGCCAGGTATTTCTTTTCACTGAGCTGGAAAGCTTTGGCAGAGTTTAACGTAACCTTGTTTGCATTTACCACATTCTGGGGTATGGGCGTTAATATTATCAAAAACGAACATGTTATGATAGATATCCTTTATGATAAGGTAAAGCCGCCGGTAAAGCGCTGGCTGAGCGTTTTAAATTATGTGATTGTACTGATAGTAGACCTTGTGTTTGTGGTACAGGGCTTCAATTATATTGAAGTTGCAGGCAAACAGATTTCACAGGGCATGGAAATTCCCATGGTTTATATGTATGGGATAATGCCGGTTTCAGGTATTGTATGTGCCGTCTGTGTTGTAATCAAAATCATTGAATTCATTACCGCAGACATATCTTACTTTGCCCCTAAAAATGTAGTGCTGACGGAGCAGGAGAAAGGAAAGGAGGGAGCATAACCATGGCAATGGTCATTCTTTTAATACTGTTGATTTTATTTGCGGCGCTTGGAATACCCCTTGCATTTGCAATTGGTGCATCCAGTGTAACCTATATTGCAGCAGACGTCCCGGAGTTTATGCAGATGCTTCCCCAGCGTGTGTGGAACGGCGCTTACAGTGAGCTGATGATTGCAATGCCGCTTTTTATGCTGGCAGGCGAGCTGATGAATACCGGAGGCATTACAAAGCGTATTATTAATTTCTGTATGCAGATTTTACGCCCCATCCACGGAGGGCTGGGAGAGGTAAACATTGTAGCATCCATGATTTTTGGAGGAATTTCCGGTTCATCGGTTGCCGATACATCCGCTCTTGGAAGCATCCTGATTCCTGCCATGCAGGACCAGAAGTATCCGCCGGAGGCGGCTGCGGGAATAACCGTGGCATCTTCTACAATGGGTATGATTATCCCGCCGTCTACGCCTATGATTGTATATTCTATGATTTCCGGCGCATCTGTGGGGGCTTTGTTTATGGCGGGTGCAGTGCCGGGCATTCTGATTGGTCTGACACAGCTTATATTGGTATTCTGGATTAGCCATAAAAAGCATTGGCATCCTGACCGTGCAAAATTTGACGGAAAGCAGTTTACCCATGATGTGCTGGCAGGGATTCCGGCACTGGCAATGCCGCTGTTTATCATTATCTGCGTGTCCTTTGGTATTTGTACGGCATCTGAGAGTGCAGGGGTAGCAGTGCTTTATTCGCTGATTGTAGGCTTTTTTGTATACCGTGAACTGACATGGAAGGCAGTGTGGGAAGCATTGAAAAAGACATTTGTATCTTCTTCCTCCATTATGCTCATTATCGGTTTTACAACAATCTTTACCTGGATTCTGACCATGCAGCAGATTCCCATGATTGTAGCGGGATTCTTTACGAATTTGAATATGCCGGCGTGGGGGATTGCATTGATTTTTGACGTATTGATTCTTCTTATCGGGACGTTTATCGATGTCAGTCCGGCAATTTTACTGCTGACGCCGATTATGCTTCCGGTTATGCAGTCCTACGGCTTTTCTTCTCTTCAGTTTGGAGCGATGATGATTACAGGTCTTGCAATCGGCCTGGTAACGCCTCCGGTGGGGATGTGCTTAAATGCCTGCAATAAAATCAACCGGATGCCCATTATTGAAATTTTCAAGGGCGCGCTGCCTTATGTGATTTGTAACGTGGTTGTACTTGTGGCAATCAGCCTGTGGCCTGCGTTGACTACCTGGCTGCCTCTGCTGCTGAATTATAGTTTATAATAGGAGAAAAAAATGAATTTAAAAGAAAAAATGAAAAAGAGGCCGGTGTTCGGTATGGCCTGTTTTACCGGAACCACCTGTGTGATTGAAAACATTGCAATGTCCGGGCTGGATTTTATCTATCTGGATTTGGAGCATACCAACTGGATGCTGGGAGAAGATTTTGAAAAACAGATTATGGCGGCAAAACTGCATGATATTGCAGTGCTGGTGCGCATGGCGGATGATGACGAGGTAGCGATTCGCAAAGTTCTGGAATGGGGCGCGGACGGCGTAGTAATTCCTCATTGCAAGACTGCAGAGATGGCAAGAAGATGTGTGGAAGCGGCAAAGTTTTCGCCTCTTGGACGGCGCGGCGGCGAGAGCAATGTGCGTGCGGCAGGCTTTGGCTATCATGATTTTGACTGGAACGCTTATATAGAACAGCAGAACAGCGACACGCTGGTGATTCCTATGGACGAGGATTATGAGTTTACCGATAATCTGGAGGAGATTCTCAGCGTGGAAGGCATCGATGCCGTGAATTTCGGGCCTATCGACTATGCAGTGTCCAAAAATCTGAAAATCGGATATGCTATGGGAGACGAGGTCAGGGAGGCTTATAATAAGCTGGTTGCAGCCGCAAAGAAAAAAGGCATAGGCGTGCTGGGACCAGTGGTGCCGCCGACGAAGGAAAATCTTGAAAATGCCGTAAAGGATGGTTACAACATGATTATTGTAGGCAATGACATGTGGCATTTCCAGAAAGCCCTTAAAGAGGTAGTCGCTGATGTGAAATCAGTTGCAGAATAAGCTGTGGCAGTTGAGTTTTAATGTGGCAAATAAAAAAGGATGCAGATGTTTTTATGGTCTGCATCCTTCTCTGTTTTTACTTTAACAAATCCGTCCGGTTGATTGCCGCAATCAGGGCATTGATGGAAGCCTTGATAATATCTTCGTCCATGCCGATGCCCCAGTGGAGTTTTTCATGTACGGTAACGCCTACATAGGCAAGTGCCCTGGAGGAGGAACCTTTGGAAAGGGAATGCTCCGTGTATTCCGTCAGCTCATAGCTGAATCCAAAATATTTCTTAATGGCTTTGCTGACAGCGTCCAGGCGTCCCTTGCCGTTGCTGGTGACGGTGGAGGTATCATCTTTGTAGGAAATGGTAACATCCGCTTCAATACCGTTATTTTGTCTGAAATGGCACTCCGGTATTTGGAATGCACACTCCACATCCCGGTATGTTTTCTTGAAAATATCATAAATCCGCTCCGGCGATAATTCGCTGTGCTCCTTGTCGGAAATATCCTTTACCAGATAGCTGAATTCCTCCCGCATCTTATCCGGCAGGTTAATGCCGTAAGCCTGTTTTAATACATAGTTGACGCCGCCTTTGCCGGACTGGCTGTTAATGCGGATAACATCAGAGTCGTAAGTGCGCCCCACATCCTTTGGGTCAATGGGAAGGTAGGGAACTGTCCAGTATGGGTTTTTCCCGGAGGCGTGGTATGCCATTCCCTTTGAGATTGCATCCTGGTGGGAGCCGGAAAATGCGGTAAATACCAGGTCGCCTGCATAGGGCTGGCGCATGGGCACCTGCATATTGGTAAGCCTTTCATAGGTTTCACGCAGATGTTTCATATCATGGAAATTAAGTTGTGGGTCTACTCCGTGGGAATACATATTCATGCCCAGGGTGACAATATCCACATTTCCGGTACGCTCTCCGTTGCCAAACAAGGTTCCCTCAATTCTGTCTGCTCCTGCAAGAAGCCCTAACTCCGCATCACTGATGCCGCTTCCCCTGTCATTGTGGGGATGCAGAGAGATAATTACATTGTCCCGGTATTTTAAATTCTTGTGGAAATACTCTATCTGGCTGGCAAACACATGGGGCATGGAGTGCTGTACCGTGGAAGGCAGATTGATAATTGCTTTCCTGTCGGGGGTAGGATGCCATACGTCCAGCACAGCATTGCACACTTCCAAAGAGTATTCCGGTTCTGTTCCGGTAAAACTTTCCGGGGAGTACTCAAAAGAAATATTTCCCTTTTCATTTTTTGCCAGGTCATATACTAATTTTGCCCCGTCTACGGCAATTTTCTTGATTTCTTCTTTGGATTTTTTAAATACCTGTTCCCGTTGTGCCACGGAGGTGGAATTGTATACGTGCACAATTACATTGGGGGCGCCGTCAATGGCTTCAAAGGTACGTTTGATAATGTGCTCCCTTGCCTGGGTCAATACCTGTACCGTTACGTCATTTGGTATCATGCCCCGCTCGATGATGGTACGTAAGAATTGGTATTCTGTCTCGGAAGCGGCAGGGAATCCCACTTCTATGTGCTTAAAGCCCACTTCCACAAGCATCTGGTAAAATGTTACTTTTTCCTCTAAACTCATAGGCTCAATCAGCGCCTGGTTGCCGTCCCTTAAGTCAACGCTGCACCAGATGGGGGCTTTATCAACAGCATCTTTTTTCACCCAGTCATAGCAGTCCACAGGCGGCATAAAGTACATTTTCTTGTACTTTTCAAATCCTTTCATAATCTAATCCTCACTTTCTTTGAATTTCGTATCTGTTTTTTTACCCTTACGGGCATCATGGAAAAATGCATAAAAAATGTCCTGCGTCTCTTTTAGAGACGTAAGACAGCTTACGCGGTACCACTCTAATTCATGTATTATCATGCACTCATCAGGTACGGGAAAAACATCCTTATACCTTTCCCTTAGATAACGGCGGGCATCCGTCTGCATCTACTCTCGCAAATATCCATAAGATATGAAATGGATTCACGGTTTCAAGCAGCAACTCCAAGGCGAGTTCTCTGTATATCTTCCACTGCCTTGCAGCAACCGGCAGCTCTCTGAAGTCAGATAAGACAGATACTATTCCTTTTCTTCGTCTTTCTGCTCAATATCATAACATATTAATCTTCATAGGTAAAGATAAAAAATAAAATTTTTTATGAAATTATAACTTGACAGAGAAAAAAAAAGCATATATTATAGTAAAAGTTCAGTACTTTCACAGATACAGAATTTATTATATTTTGCGGGTATGGCGGAATTGGCAGACGCGCCAGATTTAGGTTCTGGTGGGAGACCGTGCAGGTTCAAGTCCTGTTACCCGCATTTGTTAAAATTGTTGGGAAGTATTGATTTTACAGTACTTCCCGGTTTTTTTGCTGTTCTAAATCTGTCTGTTTTTTTGAGAACATTTGAGAACAAATTTTATGAGCCGTATACCAATGCTTTTTCCATTTCATCCGCTGTCTGGTCTTTGGGTTTTCGATTAAAGCAGTAGTTACCAAAGGTAGTTCGCTCGTCCGTATGTCCGACCTGCTCCCTAATGTAATTAATGTTGATATTTTCTGAATCAATAAGCGTTGAAATATATGTCTTGCGGATTTTGTGCATACCTTTTTCTGATATCTTGATATGTCGGCAGTATTTTCTAATTCTTGTATCCAGACAAAGGGTTTTCATGCGACCTTTTTCATTTAGGAAAATATATTCTGAATTATCATAACCATTTTCTAAATTACTTTTTCTTATCTGTTCCAGAATCTTTCTTGCCTTAGAAGTCAAATATACATTTCTGGTTCCTGCAAGTGATTTTGTGCGTTCAATTACAACCCTCTCCGGCTTACTGAAAGTTCCATCCGGCGAATATTTATAATTTATCGTTTCCATTCGCTGTACGTGGATACAGTTTTCTTTTTCTTCTCCAATATCTGACCATTTCAATGCAACGATTTCAGAAATCCGCATTCCGGTTTGAAAAGCAAAAGGAATTCCAAGACAAGCGGTATTTCCTGTTGCTTCAAAATCGGCATACGCTTCTTTTTCTATTAACGCTTGTTCATTAACTAGAAAGACTTGCGTTTCATCTGCCTTTTTCTTAACAGGCGTAAATAATTTACAGTCAATCTTTATTTCTGAAAATGGGTTTTGGAGAATAATGCCTTTTTCCACAGCAAGTTCTAAAGCCTGCCGAATGATAACTGTCAAATTATAGTATTGTTTTTTAGTCAGGTTATTTTTCTTAATAAGCGTATGCGCCCATATATCAAGCGTATATTTGTCAAGTTCCACAATGGGGGTTATGGTAATCTTGTCATTAACATAGTAACGCCGCCATAATTCATCAATTGTCTTAATATAAGCCGTTGAGTTCGTGTGCATAGACTTATAATTTAACCATTCGGGATAAAATTCTTTCAGACATAATTTCTTTTCTCTATTCTTCTTCTCACGCTCCTTGTAAAATTTTATGATTTCTGTTTCCAATAATTCTTTGGATGCTTTTACAATTTTACGGCGGTGATTCTTTTTTTTATCGTCTGTTACATAGGTTGAGAATCTCCCGTCTTTATTTTCTGTAATAGCATATGGGTGTTGTTCTAATATTTTTTTATTATTCATAGAATCAATATTATCCAACACTTCATCTATATTAATATTACTGCATGAAAGAAGGTTTAGCAAGACAGAAAATTTATCCGGCGTGGCTTCTTTTATATGAGATATTTTATTGTTCATTTTTAACACCGAAAAAAAAGTGTTATCAGCGATTTATTTTTTTTCAAATGATTTACTTGTGAAAAGATAACTACTGTTTTTTATCCTTTCATAATATTTTTTAATATAACTTTATTAATCTTCAAAGGGCATCTTGTTGTCTGTGTCTGTTTGAAGTGTTAGTTGTTGCGGTTCGGGTTCGCTGTCAAAGGGCGTTTCAGATATTTTAACGGGGCAGAATCCATCTGATTCCGGCTTCACTTTACGCTGTAAATCTTCATAATTTTTGTATTCAGACATGGGCATTTCATAGGTACAATAGTTCCCTTTAGCATCTTTGTAATGATAAATAATAAAATCTATGCGTCTTAAAAGCTGTGTTATAGTATCTCTGTTCTGTTGATTTTGTTCAACAGTTCTGTCATAAATCTCGTCGGGACTGAAAATTGATGTAATGTGGATTTCTTTATAAAGGGCATAAACATTACTGTATCGGCAGTGGATTTGTGCTCTGTATCCTTGCAGTAGCTGTAACACCATAGAATATGGCAGACCCCCTTTAAATTCATCTAAGAAAACAATTTGTTCTGCTTCATAATTAGAAAACAATGCTGTTCCATTGCATGAGTAATCAGACGAAAAAAACACTTCTTCACTGCCATGCAGTTCACAAAGTTTTACATAGGTATATGACTTGCCACTGCCACTTTCCCCTACATGCCAGTAAACTTTTATTTCTCTTATAGACGGTGTTTCTTGAAAACGTTTTTCATAAAATCTTTTTCTTATGATATTATCATATTGAGCGTACAGGATGCTTTGCGACATGATTTCACGAGGGGTTAAATCCTTCTCAATTAACTGCTCAATCTCTAAAAGAATTTCATTCTTTGTTGCGCTTGGAAGTACCACCGGGAGACTGCCCCATTCTTCATAAGTTCCCTCTATACGTGTTTCAATCTTTTCCTTTGACAAATTTTCTGCTGTTTTTTTTATGTAGGCAACAACTTGGGAGGGACTGCCCTTCACTTCTTTTTCTATGTGGGCATGAGGGAAAGCCCGTTGCACGGCAGACCATCTTTTTTTGGCTGATAACAGGATAAAAAGGTGTGTATGTGGTGTGCCTGTCGTTGAAATTTCATCAGCAAAACAATAGAACTGCAAATGCTTAAATTTTGTCTGCATTATTTCATGTATCTTTTCATGCGAATAGCCATATTTTAAGGCGTTATTTAAAGTAAGCAAAAACAGATTACGCTGTTTGTCTTTGTCATATTGATAATTTGCTTTTTTTGTTTTCGGTTTATTGACGGTTGATTTTGTATCCGGTTCTTTGGACATTTTTTATCACCTCATTCCTTTAATTTAAATTTAAGTTATTATCTGTTTGTAAATTAGTTGTAACCTCCTGCTAAAATTGTTTTTATTATAAATGGTCAATTTGGATTTTCAGGGTTGCAGTCAGACATTTTTGGAACTGTTGTAACCTCCTGCCAAAACTGTTTTTGTTTTTATTATAAATAGTTAAGTTGAAACTTCTTGGTTGCAGGTAGACAATTTTGGAATTATAAAAAACTAAAAAAATTCCGAAATCTATGATTTGAAGTTATCACAGATTCGGAATCCTTTATGTAATTAAGAAGATTTTTTTGTTTCTTCTGATATTTGTTGTTTAATTTTGATTAACAGAGTATTTGCAATATGATATTTTTTAAGAGAATCCCCCCTTGGTAAGGGGGAATTATAGCAGGTAATTTATGTAGGAAAGCCTAATGCTACCTCAATGCGAATATCGTCTCCAATATCCCGACAATTCGTAATATGAAAGCCGTAATTACAGGAGGGATGGTTCCACATAAACTCTGACTGCTTATAAGCGTCCATTTTCTGATATAATAATTTATATCTATTAATTGTAAATAAGATTGCCAGGTTCATTTTTTCTGTTATTACATCCAATGTTGTCTGGGCAAGAATTACCTGTGGATTCGTTTTTGCTATTAAAAAATATAGGCGTGGAGAATAATCCGGGCGGATTATATAACCGCAATTTAACAAATCACCTGGATGCTGGATTGGTTGCAATCTGGATATACTGGTCTGTCTGAAAATATAAGCCAATTCTGGGTGTATCTGATTTATATAATCTTGGGTGGCTTGCTCACAAATTCTAAGACGATTTAATTTTTGCATTTCAAGCTGTTCTTGTTTATTTTTTTCATATTGTTGAGAAATTAGGTTTGCGGTTGCTTTTGTTGCGGATTGGATTAATGATTTAAAATTGTTCATTTTTTTGTTCCTCCTAAATAATTTTTAAATTTGTTTTTTATTTATCTTGTAAAAATCATTTTTATTATAATATAGAAGTTTTGGAACTTTTGGGTTGCAGGTAGATTTTTTTGGAATGATGTAATCTCCTGTAAAAACCGTTTTTTGTTTTTATTATATTATTATATATAGAAGTTTTGGAACTTCTGGGTTGCAGTCAGACATTTTTGGAACTGTTGTAACCTCCTGCCAAAACTGTTTTTGTTTTTATTATAAATAGTTAAGTTGAAACTTCTTGGTTGCAGGTAGACAATTTTGGAATTATAAAAAACTAAAAAAATTCCGAAATCTATGATTTGAAGTTATCACAGATTCGGAATCCTTTATGTAATTAAGAAGATTTTTTTGCTTCTTTTGATATCTGTTGTTTAATTTTGATTAACAGAGTATTTGCAATATGAGCCATTAAAGCATTTTCCGAAGATGTTTTATAAACAAATTCTGCATAAAATTTTTCTCTGAATTTTTCAATATCAATTTTATTATAATAATATTCCAAAACGGTTTTTTTTACACCGTCACTCATTGGCATAAGTGTTGGTGAATCTGTGCGGAAAAGATTAGCCGGGAATCCGGACTGGATGAATTCATAAAAATAAATCGTTATATCAGTGTCTTTTTCAATGGCATTATCGTATGATTCTTTATTTGTACCTAAGCAATTGTAAAATTCTTCTAATCCATCGGCTTCTCGTATTCCGTCAGTTTTCAAATAAATAAGCAAGGATTCCTTTATTAAAAATAGATTTATTTTTAGCTTTAATATTTCTGTCAATTTTGGAAAATTTTCTTTATTTTTTTCTTTGTCTTTTTTTCCCTTGCCATGGCTTTTTGCTTTTGGTGTTTGATAGCTTTTATCTATACCATAATAATTGTAATAATTTTCCACCATTATTTTAGAGTATTCTTTTGGAGAGTTTGGGAGTTCTCCAACAGTTGTATTTTTAAGAAATTTTTTGATTTTTAAAATTTCATTGTCAAACTTTGGATGATATACAAAATTATATAACCATACGACACATTCAAAAAATGATGAACCATCAGGATTTAATATAGTATAATAATCTTCTTTTAGTTTTTTAAGAAAATCTTCTCTGAATGTGTTATTCTTTTTATTCTCTTCATTTTCTTCATTCTTTTTATCCAAATGTATCAGGTAAATAACTCGCATCTTGAATAAACACCTCTCGGTTGAGATAATTGAAAAAGCTGAAAAAGTTCA